>NZ_JBHZBH010000062.1:0-35896 GCF_042754765.1 Nonomuraea sp. NPDC059194
GTACGGCTTGCGCTCACTCACCCGGCTATCCCAGCATATCCACGCCCACCAGCCAGGCATAACGCTACAGATTCACTCGATCACACTGTGACATCAGGGGCTTCAGCTCGCAAACCGCCCTCTCAGTCGTCAGGTCACCGACTTCGACCTGCTTGCTTTGTGCTACGGCTGACTTGGAGGCCGCCATTCGCGCCTGGGAGGGCGCATTGGAGACCCCGTTTCCACTCTTTCCGGGGATCCATGTTGCGGTGTCGTTGAGCGTCGCGTCGTGGCCGTTGCCGGAGGAATCGGCTGCCGTGCGACCGCTCCCCTCGTCGAACGTCCAGCGGCCCGCAGCCTGCCTCAGGGTGGTGAAGGACCAGGTGTAAGGAGCGATCTCGTTTTCCGACGAGTCGATCGCCTTCGAGACCACGGCCTCGTACCTGGTTCCCGCCTTCAGCGCTTGTGCCGGCGTGAAGGTCGCGATCGTACTGGTGGCGTCATACGTCACCGTCCCTGTCGTCTCGGCGCCACCGGCATCCTTGAGGACTACTTCGGCGCCTTGGACCGGCTCGTGGAAGGTGATCTTCAGCCTCGCGTCGAGGGGAACTTCGACGGCACCGTTGGCAGGCTCGACGGCGATCACCTGCGGCACGCGAGTGTCTTCGCCGTCGCCCTCGACACCGCCTTCGCTAATGTCGAGCTGGTCCGTCCCGATCTCGTAGGGCTGCCCCTCGCGCTGTCCCGAGATCCGGCCGGCGAACTCGGTGCCGATCGAGATCTGCTCGCCGTCCTGCGGCAGGTACACCGATCTCGCTAGAGCGTCTTCATACGACGGATGGCTCGTGATCGGTTGGGACGAGGTGAAGAAGAAGTCCTTGACGACCGGAGGAGGCTGCGGTAGCTCGAAGTCCACGGTGAGGATGGGCGGGTGGAGCTGTCCCTTGCAGGCTTCGAGCGGGGTGCTCCTGCAGCCGCCTGCTTCGTCGGTCCGGTAGCGGCGCCAGTTGGTGGTGTCCGATTCATTGCCGGCGGTGAGTTGGACGCCGTAGTTGGGGGCGCCGTCCGACCATGCCTGGACGATCTCGTCGATCGTGTAGATCAGGTCCCATTCTTTGCCTGCCCAGCTTGCGGCTCCGCTGGTGCAGTTGGGGCTGTAGGCGGCATATTCGGTGATCTGACCGGTTGAGGTGACCGACGGCTGGCTGTTCCAGTGCAGCCTCGCCTCGTCCCAGGCCGACGTGATCCGCCGGGTGGTGACGCCGGAGCCGACGTAGGTCCCGCAGTCGTTGGACAGGTGGTTCCACAGGATCAGGTCGGCGTTCTGTACCTTGAGGCCGCGGAACTCGGCGGGCATGTCGGGGAACTTGATGTAGCTGCGCCAGCGGACGGTGCCGCTGTTGGACTTGCCGACCAGGATCCGGTCCAGGTTGAAGTTGTACCAGCTGTCCTGGTAGTCCTTGTCGTTGACGAAGGTGTCCCAGCCCTGCTTCGGCAGAGGGCCATCGCCGGTATGGGTCTCCCACCAGTCGGCTGCCACGGCCGCCATGGTCACGGGATAGGTAACCGCAGGATCGGCCAGGAACGCGGCATCGGGAGAGAACACCAGCGTCTTGCCGTCGCCATCGAGACTGACAGCGGCCTTACCGACCTTGCCCGCATCGATCGAGCCGTAGGCGTCGGCGGCCGTGGCGTCCTGCAGAAGCGTTGGCCGTACCTCGGTCAGCGTCTTGCCGTCCTTGCCCACGATGATGGGCTGGCCTTGAGTGTTCTTGCTGAAGGAGAGTCCGGCGGGCAGTGCCACCGGCATTTTGAAGGTGACCGGGCCGGTAGGCCGTTCGGTGATGATGACCTGCTGCCGGAAGCCGGTCGCGGTCGCGGTCACCAGGAGGTCGCGGCCCTTGCCGTAGGCGGCTGGGTATCGCGCTGTGTTGCCCTTCAGCGTGGGCTTGGGCAGCGTCGACGGTGTGGTGATCTTCGCTGTGTCTTGGGCGCCTGCTATTGCTTGACTCTTGAGCAGAGTCTTGTCCTGCCCCGCAGACAGTGTGAGGCTGCCGTTGATCGCCTTAGGCTTGATCGCGCCGGCCTCTTCGACAAGGGTGGTGTCGATCGGGGTGAAGCCCTTGCCGTCGGCGTTCTTGACCCGGACTGGCTGGCTGTGCAACTCCATCCGGAGCGTCTTGCCGTCGGGGTTGGCGTAGAGGGTGACCGCCTCGGTTTTGCGGTCGGGGATCTCCACCCGCTTGCCGGTCTTGACGGCTTCCTTCTTTGCCGTCTCGATGGCGTTGTCGCCAATTGGCGGGTTGGAAACCTGTGCGGTTTCCTTGCCGGTTGGCGTTGTCGATGGTTCCGGCGTGGGTTCTTCTGCCCAGGAAGGGCCAGCGGACAGGCTCGCCGCCAGAGTAGTCGCGACCGCGACGGCTAAGAACCGCAGCGTGCGGCCCCGGCGTCGTCGCGACGTAGAGGGTATGGCGCCGCCGTACCCTGTGAGGTGGTTCACCCAGGTGCTCCTGTAGACACGCAGGCGACCCGCCACACAACGTGACGAGTCGCCCATTTCTGACATTCCGTCAGGAAAGTTAGCAGTAAAGTTCGTGTAAAAAAAGATCTACCTCAGTCGCCGGTGATCTTCAGGTTCCCAGCCCAGAACCCCACTGCTCGTAGATGTCTCCGCAGGAGTATGTGATCGATGAGCTCGCTTGGCCTTGTCGGCCGGACACGTTGCAGATCTCCTTGTGCGCCGCCTATCTGCTGAGCTTGCTAGGGGCGATGTTGGACAGGTGATCGGATTACAGGTGGACGGTCGACGGGTCCGGTCGGGCGAGATGATCACGTCGGGCTGAGATCCGCCGAAGCATGCCCCAACGATTGCTGACCGTGACGCGCATCAGTCCTCTGGGTTGCGCGCCACGATGAACTTCGGTCTCGGGTCGTTTGTGGCGGTGGTCATGCGCGTGGGCGCGCTGGCCGCGACCGGCCGAAGAGCCGCAGCGCGGCCAGCTGGCGCCCAGACGCGCGGCAGACCGCCGCAGGCGGGCTGCCCTTGACCCTGTAGAGATAGTTGTCGCCGTTCAAGATCGTGAACCATGGGCTGAGCACTTGTCGCGAGAGTCGTCTGGCTTGTCGATTGGTGTTTGTCCAGGCCGCGACTAGAGACCTGCTCCTGCCATGTGGTCCTGGCGATCCTCGACCCGATTGGCGATCTTGAAAGAATGGTTGCCTGAACTGATGTTCTCCGGGTAGACGTTCGCGCCGTAGAAGGAGACGGTGAAGTGGCTGCGCCCGAAGACGTAGACGAACGGCCGCCGCGGTCCGGGGGCCGACGGTTCGAAGCCGCGCTCGGCGAGGAATCCCAGCATCCTGTCGTACGGCACCAGCCCGCCCTCGTCGGCGATGTGGTAGCGGACGAGCGGGATCCCGTTGTCGCCGGAGAAGAGCAGCGTGCCCTCGTGCTCCTCGAAGAAGCGGACCTCCGGGTCGTACTGCACGAGCGTCGGCAGCCGCGACTCGCCGAACAGCTCGCGCGCGGTGTCGGGGCGGGCGGCCAGGAAGCGGCGGATCTCGATCGACAGCGGTGTCTCGTTGCCGAGGACTCCGGCGTCGGCCGTGCCGTACAGGGAGGCGGTGTCGCGGATCGGATCGGTCAGGCCCGCTCGCTCCGCCACCAGCGACCGCCACTCCTCGCTGAAGACCTCGCCCGCGGTGACGAGTTTGATCCCGTACTCGTGCCAGGGCAGGCCGCCGGTGTCGATGACGTCCTTGAGGAAGGGCGGGTAGCCGAGCAGCACGACCTGGTCGAAGTGCGGGGCCAGCGCGGGGATCACCCTGGTGATCTCGCGCTTGTCGGCGCCCGGCGCGACGGTCGTGATCGGGTAGCCGCGCTCGGACAGGTGACGCAGGCAGGCGAGGGTGAACAGGCCGCCGACCCACGTGCCGAGCGCGAAGCACACGACGGCGAGCGTGCGCCTGCCGGGCGCGTCGAAGGCGTCACTGAAGACCTCCTCGAACCTGGCGGCGACGACCCGCTCGTCCTCGGCGGACCTGGGCCAGAAGGATGGGACGCCGGTGGATCCCGAGGAGACGGCGATCATGTCGCCTATCGTCGCGTCGCGGCACAGGTCGGGCAGGGGATAGCGGCGGGTGTAGGTGTCCTTGGTGGTCATCGGCAACCGCGCGAAGTCCCGCAAGGTCGTGACCCGGGCCGGGTCGATCCCGCGCTCGGCCAGGAACGCGCGGTAGGCGGGCACCGTCGCCGCCGTCCGCTGGAAGAGCTCCACCGGGTCCATCAGCCGATCGTACGGCCCAGCCTCGCCCTTGCCTCACTCACCGGGGCGGACCAGCCCCGTCTCGTAGGCGTAGACGATCGCCTGGGCCCTGTCGCGCAGGTCGAGCTTGGTCAGCACCCTGCCCACGTGTGTCTTCACGGTCTGCTCGGCGACCACGAGCCGATCGGCGATCTCCTGGTTGGACAGGCCCTGCGCGATCAGGGTCAGCACCTCGGTCTCGCGTTCGGTCAGCTCGGCCAGCCGCTTCACCGACGGCGCGCGCGGCCCGCCCAGCCTGGCGAACTCGTGGATCAGCCGCTTGGTGACGGCCGGCGCGATCAGCGCCTCACCGGCCGCGACCACGCGCACCGCCTCGGCCAGTTGCGCGGCGGAGGCGTCCTTCAGCAGGAATCCGCTGGCTCCGGCCCGCAGCGCCTCGTAGACGTAGTCGTCGAGGTCGAAGGTGGTCAGGATGAGCACCTTGGTCTCATTGGCGGCGGCCTCGCCGGCGGCCATGAGCCGCCGCGTGGCCTCCAGGCCGTCCATCACCGGCATCCTGACGTCCATGAGCACGACGTCGGGCTTCAGCTCGGCCGCCCGCTCGATCGCCTCCTTGCCGTCGGCCGCCTCGCCCACCACCTCGATGTCGGGCTGGCTGCCGAGGAACACCGTGAAGCCCGTACGGACCATGCCCTGGTCGTCGGCGATCAGCACCCGGATCACGGCGAACGCTCCAGCGGCAGCGTGGCCTTCACCTCGAACCCGCCCTCCTCCGTGGGACCCGCCTCCAGAGATCCGCCCAGCAGGGTGGCCCGCTCGCGCATGCCCATCAGCCCATGGCCGGCGCCCGGCGTCGCGCCCGGGCCGCGCCCCGGTCCGTTGGCGACGCGGACGCGCAGGTCGCCCGCCCAGACGAGCTCGACAGCCACGGCCGAACCTGGCGCGTGCCGCATGGCGTTGCTGAGCGATTCTTGCACGATCCTGTAGGCCGACACGGCCATGGCCGTGGGCACCTCCTCCAGCTCACCCGAGCGTCTGACCAGCACGGTGAGGCCCGCGGACCTGGCGTTGCCGACCAGTTCGTCCAGCCGGTCGAGCGCGGGCGCCGGCGTGGTGTCGGCCCGGCCCTCCTGGTCGCGCAGCACGCCGAGGACCTGCCGCAGCTCCTTGATCGCTTCGAGCGACAGCCCCCGGATCTGCGCCAGGCCCTCCTCCAGGCGCGCGGCGTCGCCCCTGGCCGCCATGGGTACGGCCTCGGCCTGGATCGCGATGACCGACAGGTGGTGGGCGACCACGTCGTGCAGTTCCCTGGCGATCCGCGCCCGCTCGGCCATGACGAACCGCTGACCCACCGCCGCGTCCCTGCTCGCGGTGGCGCGGCGCCGTACCCGCACGTTGTAGCCGAACAGCACGATCACGGTGACGGCGACGGAGGACAGCGCCGTCGAGTTCGGGTCGACGATCCAGACGGTCAGCACCGAGGTCAGCCACACCACGGCTGTGATGCGCCTGTCGCACCTGGCGGCGACGGAGTACAGCACCAGCAGGTACATCACGACGGCCGGTTCGAGGTAGGGCGGCTGCATGTCGGTGACCTGCTGGACGACGTGCAGCGACGGCGGTAGGAGCACCAGCGCCAGCCGCCACGCCGCCAGCGGCCAGCGGTCGCGCAGGGCCACCGGCAGCGAGAAGGCGACGGCGGCCAGGTAGACCAGCCAGAGGGGCTGCCTGCCTTCGCCGTTCATCTCGAGCAGCTCGCTGAGACTCGTGCCGAACAGCACCCAGGCCAGGACGAGGTCGGCGACCTGCACCACGTCGTAGTGGTCGAAGGGCAGCAGGCGGCGCAGCGGGCCTGGCATCGGGCGGCGCAGGCGGGTCGAGCGGTGCGGCGGCGGGTCGGCCGCGCCGCGGAAGAACGCGAGCCAGAACGGCTGGAGGACGGCCGAGATCACCGCAGCAGCATAGGGACCCGCCGACCTGCGCACATCACCCCTGGGGCTGACCCTCTCAGGTATCACTTACACGATTACGATCGCCGTGAGCGAACATCGGCAAGGAAGGGAACAACGCAGGGCTCCAATACATTGAGTGGGTATAACTCAACCCCATTGGAGTTCAGATGAGTGAGAGCTTGATCCTCCCGGTCCTGCCGCTCGACGACGAGGTGGTCCTGCCGGGCATGGTGGTCCCTCTGGACCTGTCCGACTCGGAGGTCCGGGCTGCGATCGACGCGGCTCAGGCTTCTGGTCTCAACAAGCCGCGCGTGCTGCTCGTTCCCAGGATCGATGGCCGCTACGGCGCGGTCGGTGTGCAGGCGGTTGTCGAGCAGGTCGGCAGGCTCCCCGGAGGCGAGCCCGCCGCGGTCGTGCGCGGCGTCAACAGGGCCCGCGTCGGCAAGGGCACGACCGGCCCGGGCGCGGCCCTGTGGGTGGAGGTCCACACCGTCGACCCCGTGCAGGTCGGGGAGCGGGCGCAGGAGCTGGCCAAGGAGTACAAGGCGCTGGCGACCACGATCCTGCAGAAGCGTGGCGCGTGGCAGGTCGTCGACCAGGTCAACCAGATCGACGACCCCTCGGTCCTGGCCGACAGCTCCGGCTACACCCCGTGGCTGAGCACCGCGCAGAAGGTCGAGCTGCTGGAGGCCCCCGACCCGGCCGACCGGCTGGCCAAGCTGGTGGAGTGGTCGCGCGAGCACCTGGCCGAGCTCGACGTCGCCGAGACGATCCGCAAGGACGTCCAGGAGGGCATGGAGAAGCAGCAGCGCGAGTTCCTGCTCCGCCAGCAGCTCGCCGCCGTCCGCAAGGAGCTGAAGGAGCTCAACGGCGACACCGCCGAGACCGAGGAGGAGGACTATCGCGCCCGCGTCGAGGCGGCCGACCTCCCCGAGAAGGTGCGCGAGGCCGCGCTCAAGGAGGTCGACAAGCTGGAGCGGACCTCCGACCAGTCTCCCGAGACCGGCTGGATCCGCACCTGGCTCGACACCGTCCTCGACATCCCGTGGAACGAGACGAGCGACGACAACTACGACATCGACGGCGCCCGTGTGGTGCTCGACGCCGACCACACCGGTCTCGAGGACGTCAAGGACCGCATCATCGAGTACCTGGCCGTGCGCAAGCGGCGCCAGGACAAGGGCCTCGGCGTGGTGGGCGGCCGGCGCAGCGGCGCCGTACTGGCCCTCGCCGGTCCTCCCGGAGTCGGCAAGACGTCGCTCGGCGAGTCCGTGGCCCGCGCCATGGGCAGGAAGTTCGTCCGCGTCGCCCTCGGCGGCGTCCGCGACGAGGCCGAGATCCGCGGCCACCGGCGCACCTACGTCGGCGCGCTGCCCGGCCGCATCGTCCGCGCCATCCGCGAGGCGGGCTCGATGAACCCCGTCGTCCTGCTCGACGAGATCGACAAGGTCGGCGCCGACTACCGCGGCGACCCGACGGCCGCCCTGCTCGAGGTGCTCGACCCGGCGCAGAACCACACCTTCCGCGACCACTACCTGGAGGTCGAGCTCGACCTGTCGGACGTGCTGTTCCTCGCGACGGCCAACGTCCTGGAGGCCATCCCCGGGCCGCTGCTCGACCGCATGGAGGTCGTCACGCTCGACGGCTACACCGAGGACGAGAAGGTGGCCATCGCCCGCGACCACCTGCTGCCCAAGCAGCTGGAGCTGGCAGGGCTGAGCGCCGAGGAGGTCACGGTGGAGGAGGCGGCGCTGCGCAGGCTGGCCGCCGAGTACACCCGCGAGGCCGGCGTGCGCTCCCTCGAACGCTCGATCGCCAGGATCCTGCGCAAGGTCACGGCCAAGGACGAGCTGCCCACCACGGTGGGCGAGGACGGCCTGGTCGAGTACCTGGGCAGGCCGCGCTTCGTGCCCGAGGCGTCGCTGCCCGAGTCCAAGCAGCGCACCTCGGTGCCCGGCGTGGCCACCGGCCTGGCGGTCACCGGCGCGGGCGGCGACGTCCTCTACGTCGAGGCGTCGCTGGCCGACCCGGAGACCGGCGACACGGGGCTGACCCTCACCGGCCAGCTGGGCGACGTGATGAAGGAGTCGGCGCGGATCGCGCTGTCCTACCTGCGCTCGCACGGCGCGGAGCTGGAGCTGCCGGTCACCGCGCTGAAGGACCGCTCGGTGCACGTGCACTTCCCCGCGGGCGCCGTCCCCAAGGACGGGCCCTCGGCGGGCGTCACGCTCACCACGGCGCTGGCCTCGCTGCTGTCGGGACGGCTGGTCCGCAACGACGTGGCGATGACCGGTGAGATCTCCCTCACCGGGCGGGTGCTGCCCATCGGCGGCGTCAAGCAGAAGCTGCTGGCGGCGCACAGAGCGGGCATCACCACCGTCCTCATCCCCGCCCGCAACGAGCCCGACCTGGACGACCTGCCCAAGGAGGTCCGCGACGAGCTGACCATCCACGCCGTCGGCGACGTGCGTGAGGTGCTCGAGATCGCGCTCACCCCGGCCAAGGTGGCACAGACCACCGCGGCCTGACCTCCCTCCCTCGCGAAGCCGCCCCGTCTGTCTGTCTGTACGGCGGGGCGGCTTCGCCGTTTCACCTGAGCGGAAGATCCGCGAGTGGTGTCATGGAGCCCATGCTCTATGGACTTCCCGCGCTGCAGGCGAAGGACGAGGCCGTTCTCACCGAGATCGAGGACATGCGCCGAGATCTGCGACATCGTCTCGCCGACAGGCACCGATGGGACGGGCAACTGCGCAGGCATCTACGGGCCCGCGCCATCCGGGGATCCAACGCGATCGAGGGGTATCTCGCCGACGTCGAGGACGTCGAGTCCATCATGGCGGGGGAGGAGCCGCTGGAGACGCCGGTCTCGGTGGCTCGCGAGATCGCCGGATACCAGCAGGCGCTCACCTACATCCAGCAGTTGTCCAAGGCGCCGGGGTTCCGCTTCGACGCCGGCGTGCTCCACGGGCTCAACTTCATGATGATCGGCCACCACCGCGACAAGACCCCTGGCCTCGTCCGGCCGGGAGGCATCTACGTACGCAACTCGGACACAGGCGAAGTGGTCTACGAGGGGCCTGACGCCGAGGAGGTCAGTGGTCTCCTGGACGAACTCGTGGAATGGCTCAACCACGGGGACCTGGATGCGCCCAGTTACGTCAGGGCCGCCATGGCGCACCTCAACCTCGTCAAGATCCACCCGTGGCGGGATGGGAACGGCCGCATGTCGCGGGCGCTCCAGACGCTCGTGCTCGGCCGCGACCAGATCACCACTCCCGAGTTCTGCTCCATCGAGGAGTGGCTCGGCAAGCAGAGAAGCACGGTCGAGTACTACGACGTGCTGGGCGAGGTGGGGCGAAGGCGATGGAGCCCGCACGGCGACACGCTGCCCTGGGTGTTCTGCCTCCGGGCACACCATCTGCAGGCACAGGAGGTGAAAAGGCGGCTGTCCGAGGCGGGGGAGATCTGGACGCTGCTGGAGGAGCAGGTCGACGCGGACGGGCTCAACACCAGGTGCGTCTCCGCCCTCTACGAGGTGTTCGTGAACCGGCGGCTGCGCCGCAGCCGCTACCAGGCCGACGAGACGCTCAGCCAGGGGCAGGCCGCCCGTGACCTGCGGGATCTGGCCGCGAAGGGCTGGCTCAAGCCGTACGGTGCGACAAAGGGCCGCTTCTACGCGCCAGGCGCGCGCATGGCGCGCATCAAGGCGGACTTCGCCGAGCGGACGACCCCCCTCAAGGATCCCTACAAGGCGGGGTGAGCCACTTCACATCGGGGTCCGGGAATAGGCCGTCATAAGGTCATCGTTAGCCACAGCGTGAACGAGATGCGAATGCGCATGTGTATGGGCTGTCAGGCCCGCTAGAGCGCACCCTTCCGCCCCCTCGTTCAAAGGTATGCCCCGATGATTCGACCCAGCTTCGTGCTGCGCCGCCTGAGTCACCTGCCCTTCCACCCGGGCACTCGCTGACGCGTCCCCCAACGCTGACCGTCCGTTACCGAATCCGTTGTGGGGAAATTTCGTGATCCAGGCTGTCGGCCTGCGCAAGTCGTACGGTGACACCGTCGCACTGGACGGTGTCGACCTGCACGTGCGCCAGGGCGAGATCTTCGGAGTGCTCGGCCAGAGTGGCGCGGGCAAGAGCACGCTGCTGCGCTGCGTCAACCTCCTCGAACGCCCCGACCGCGGCACCGTCGCGGTCGCCGGGCAGGAGCTGACCACGCTGGGCGAGCGCGACCTGCGCGCCGCCAGGCAGCACATCGGCATGATCCACCAGCACTTCGCGCTGCTGTCCTCACGCACGGTCGCGGGCAACGTGGCCTTCCCCCTGGAGGTCATGGGCGTGGGCAGGGCCGAGCGGTCGGCCAGGGTCGCCGAGTTGCTCGAGCTCGTCGGCATCGCCGACAAGGCCGACGCCCGTCCAGGACAGCTGTCCGGCGGGCAGAAGCAGCGCGTGGGCATCGCCAGGGCGCTGGCGGGCAACCCGAAGGTGCTGCTGGCCGACGAGGCCACCTCGGCGCTCGACCCCGGCACGACCTCCTCCATCCTCGCCCTGCTCAAGCGGCTCAACGCCGAGCTCGGGCTGACGATCCTGCTGATCACGCACGAGATGAACGTCGTCAAGAGCATCTGCGACTCGGTGGCGATCATGTCGGGCGGCGCGATCCTGGAGTCGGGGCCGATCAGGCAGCTGCTGACCACCCCCGGTTCCCGGCTGGCGGCCGAGCTGTTCCCGCTGCCCGCGCCCGAGCCGGGCAACGTCACGATCACGTTCACCGGAGCGGCGGACGAGCCGGTCATCTCGACCGTCGTGCGCAAGTTCGACGTGGACGTCAGCATCCTCGGCGGCGCGCTCGAGGAGGTCGCGGGCGGCTCGGTCGGCCGCCTGCGGGTGTCGCTGGCCGGCGTCGAGACCTCGGCCGCCCTCGCCTACCTGCGCGAGCGCGGCCTGATCGTGGAGGTGGCCGCGTGAGCTGGGAAGAGATGGTCCCGCTGCTCGGGCAGGCGACGTGGGAGACGGTCCAGATGGTGTTCTGGTCCACGCTGTTCACCGTCGTGTTCGGGCTGCCGCTCGGCGTCGCCCTGGTCGGCACCTCGCGTGACGGCCTGTTCCCCTCGCGGGTGGCCAACCAGCTGCTCAGCCTGATCGTCAACATCGGCCGGTCGCTGCCGTTCATCATCCTGATGATCGCGGTGATCCCCTTCACCCGGCTGCTGGTCGGCACCACCATCGGTCTGTACGCGGCGGTCGTGCCGCTGACGATCGGCGCCGTGCCGTTCTTCGCCCGCCTGGTGGAGATCGCGCTGCGCGGGGTCAGCGTCGACGTCGTCCAGGCGGCGCACGCCATGGGCGTCAGCCGTACGTCGATCGTCACCAAGGTGCTGCTGCCCGAGGCCAGGGCGGCGCTGGTGGCGGGGATCACGGTCACCGTCATCACGCTGGTGTCCTACTCCGCGATGGCGGGCGTCATCGGCGCGGGCGGCCTGGGCGACCTGGCCATCCGGTACGGCTACCAGCGGTTCGAGACGCCGCTCATGATCGCGACCTGTGTGGTCATCATCATCCTCGTCCAGCTCGCCCAGACCCTCGGCGACGCGTTCGCCAACCGCCTGGCCAAGCGCTAGAGACCCTTCGTTCTTTTCGGGCCTCGCCGCAAGCGGGCCCCGCTTCGCTTTCTCATATCCAGACAAGGAGCACAGCCGTGCGCAAGTTGTTCGGTATCGCGACCGCCGCCGTCCTGGCCCTGACGCTCGCCGCCTGCGGTTCGTCCGCCGCGGGCTCGTCGGCGTCGGGCGCGCCGAGTGACACCATCAAGGTCGGCGCCACTCCCACACCGCACGCCGAGGTCCTCAAGTACATCGCGGACAACCTGGCGGCCAAGGAGGGCCTGAAGCTGGAGATCGTCGAGTTCAGCGACTACGTGCCGCTGAACCCGCAGCTCCAGGAGGGCCAGCTGGACGCCAACTACTTCCAGCACCAGCCCTACCTCGGCGAGTACAACAAGGAGAAGGGCGCCAAGCTCACCTGGGTGGCCAACGTCCACCTGGAGCCGCTCGGCCTCTACTCCAGCAAGGTGAAGGACATCGCCACGCTGGCGACCGGCGCCACCGTCGCCGTGCCCAACGACGCCACCAACCTCGGCCGCTCGCTGAAGCTGCTGGCCGACAACGGCGTCATCACGCTGAAGGAGGGCGTCAGCACCGCCGCCACCGAGCGTGACGTCACCGCCAACCCGAAGAACATCACCTTCAAGGCGCTCGACGCCGCCCAGCTGCCCCGCTCGCTCGCCGACGTGGACGCCGCGGTCATCAACGGCAACTACGCCCTGGAGATCAAGCTCAGCCCGGCCACCGACGCGCTCATCGCGGAGAAGGCGGAGGGCAACCCGTACGCCAACGGGCTGGTCGTCCAGGAGGGCAAGCAGAGCGACCCGCGGGTCCAGAAGCTGGCCAAGCTGCTGCAGAGCCCCGAGGTCAAGAAGTACATCGAGGACACCTACAAGGGCGCGGTCATCCCGGCCTGAACGCGCCAACCCTGACCGGCGGTCCCCGTCGAAGCGGCCGTGATCCCGAAAACGGGATCACGGCCGCGCCGTCTTCCGGCGGGAGGGCGAACCGAATACTGTTCTGGTCATGTATCCGGGAGCCATCGCAGCAGTCACCCCCGACAAGCCCGCTGTGATCATGGCGGGCTCCGGGCAGGTCGTCACCTACCGCCAGCTCGAGGAGGAGTCGAACAGGCTCGCCCACCTCTTCCGCTCGGCCGGGCTCAAACCGGGCGACCACATCGCGTTCATGCTCGAGAACCATCCGCTCTTCCTGGTCATCGCCTGGGCGGCGCACCGCTCGGGGCTGTACTACACCGCGATCAGCTCCCGCCTGCAGAGCGAGGAGCTGTCCTACATCGTCGGCAACTGCGAGGCCAGGGTCTTCATCTCCTCGGCCGGGCTCGCCGACGTGGCCACCTCGATCGACGCGCCGGGCGTGGAGCTCAGGCTCATGGTCGACGGCGTCGCCGAAGGCTTCGACTCCTACGAGGAGGCCGTCGCGAAGCAGCCGCCGACGCCCATCGCCGACGAGTGCCAGGGCTCCGACATGCTCTACTCCTCCGGCACCACCGGCAGGCCCAAGGGCGTCAAGCCGACACTGTCGCAGGCGCCCCTCGACACCCCCGGACCGCTGCTCCAGCTCATCCAGTTCCTGTTCGCACCCTCGGCCGACAGCGTCTACCTGTCGCCCGCGCCGCTCTACCACGCCGCGCCGCTGCGCTACTGCATGCAGTTCCAGCGGATCGGGGCGACGGTCGTGGTGATGGAGCGCTTCGCGCCCGCCGAGTACCTCGCGCTGGTCGAACGGCACGCGGTCACCCACTCCCAGCTCGTGCCGACGATGTTCATCAAGATGCTCAAGCTCCCCGACGAGGTCAGGGCCAGGCACGACCTGTCCTCGCTGCGGTGCGCGATCCACGCCGCCGCGCCGTGCCCGATCCCCGTCAAGGAGCGGATGCTCGACTGGTGGGGGCCGATCATCCACGAGTACTACGCGGGCACCGAGGGCAACGGCTTCCTCTACGCGGGCCCGGCCGACTGGCTCGCCCACAAGGGCACGGTCGGCCGTCCGCTGCTCGGCGTCGTGCACGTCTGCGACGAGGCGGGCGACGAGCTGCCGCCCCGCGAGCAGGGCACTGTCTACTTCTCCGACGGCCCGCGCTTCGAGTACCACGGCGACCCCGACAAGACCCGCTCCGCGCAGGACCCCCAGGGCAGGGGCTGGACCACGCTCGGCGACATCGGCTACCTCGACGAGGACGGCTTCCTCTACCTGACCGACCGCCGCTCCTACATGATCATCTCGGGCGGGGTGAACATCTACCCGCAGGAGTCGGAGAACGTGCTGTCCGTCCACCCCAAGGTCGCCGACGTGGCCGTGTTCGGCATCCCGGACGAGGAGATGGGCGAGCAGGTCAAGGCCGTCGTCCAGCCCGCCGACCCGGCCGAGGCGGGCCCGGCCCTGGAGGCCGAGCTGATCGAGTACTGCAGGGCGCGGCTGGCCCACTACAAGTGCCCGAAGTCGATCGACTTCCGCGACGAACTGCCCCGCCACCCGACCGGCAAGCTCTACAAGCGGCTCCTGCGGGAGGAATACCTTAATGTTCAATGAGAACCGGACCAGGCACCCCCACCCCGACCTGGGGTGATAAGGCTCGCGTCAGGGGGCTCCGCGGCGCCCGATCGGCGGCTTAGCCAGCGTTTACAGCCCTGTTGACACCCTTGGAGTACGGCACGCCACGGTGGCGCGCGACAGCGGCTTCTTGGGGATGGACATGAACGCGAACGAGCCTCGCGAGCACGACGAGGGCACTGTGGGTGGGGGCTGGACCCAGTTCGGTTCCAAGCCTCCGGTCGCCGGCGGGTTCCAGCATGCCGCGCCGACGCCGTCGGACGACACGACGATCATGGCGGCGCCTGCCGTACCGAAGTCGCAGTCCAGGTTCAGCACCGGCCAGAAGGCCATCGCCGGGCTCGCGCTCGCCGCCACGGCGTTGATCGGCGGCGTGGCGGGGGCCGCGGCCGTGACCGTCATCGGCGGCGGGACCACGACCGTGGCCGCCGCGCCCAGCCCGACCTTCAAGCAGGCGTCGAACCCGCTGACGGTGGCCGACGTCGCCCAGAACGTGCAGCCGTCGGTCGTCATGATCCAGGGCAGCACGGGTGAGGGCTCGGGCGTGGTGCTGTCGGAGGACGGGCTGATCCTCACCAACAACCACGTGGTGGAAGGCGCGAGCCAGGGCGGCTCGATGACGGTGAAGTTCAGCGACGGCAAGACAGCCAAGGCATCGGTCGTCGGCACCGACCCGACGACCGACCTGGCCGTCATCAGGGCGGAGGGCGTCTCGGGGCTGACCAAGGCCGCGCTCGGCGACAGCGACGCGCTCAGGGTCGGCGACGCGGTGCTGGCCATCGGCAGCCCGCTGGGCCTGGACGGCTCGGTCACCGCGGGCATCGTCAGCGCGCTGGACCGCACGCTCACGGTCGGCAACGAGGACCAGAACCGGCAGCAAGTGCCGCCCGGCTGGGGCAACCTCCGCGAGCAGTCGCAGCCGTCCAGCACCACGATCGGCGGCGCGATCCAGACCGACGCCGCCATCAACCCCGGCAACAGCGGTGGCGCCCTCGTCAACGCGGCGGGCGAGGTGATCGGCATCAACACGGCCATCGCGACGGGCGGCGGCACCGGCAACATCGGCGTCGGCTTCGCCATCCCGATCAACACCGCCAAGCAGGTGGCCCAGCAGCTCATCGACAACGGCAAGGTGAGCCACGCCTACCTCGGCGTCAGCGTCACCGACGCCTCGGGTGACGTGCCGGGCGCTCTGGTACGGCAGGTGCAGGAGGGAAGCCCCGCGGCCAAGGCGGGCCTGAAGAACGGCGATTTGATCACCAAGATCGGCGACACGGCGGTTGACGGGGGAGATACCGTGGTGGGACAGGTCAGAGGTTTCAAAGTCGGCCAGCAGGTCAAGATCACATACATGAGGGACGGCAAGACCCAGGAGGTCACCGTGACCCTCGCGGAGAAGACCGGCGAGTAGAACCCCCCTCGTTGAACGGAGGTGCCGTCGAGATCGCTGCGGACTCGGCGGCACCTCCCCCCTGTCTCTAGCGGAACCTGCGGCCCTCGTCGCGGCGGTAGGCCCACACCGCGGCCGCGGCCGCGACGACCGTCCAGACCGCCAGCATGACCAGCGGTAGCGCCCGCGGCGTGAAGTCCGTGGTCGCGGCCCACACCAGCTCCATCGCGCCTCTGCTCGGCACGAACGGCGCGATCGCCCCGATGAAGGCGGGCGGGTCCAGCGGATTGGTGAACATTCCGCCGCCGATCGCGATCGGGAAGAACAGCACCTGGGATACCGCGATGGCCGCCTTCGCCGGCAGCGAGTAGCCGACGAACAGGCCCAGCATCATGAACGGCAGCGCGCCCACGACCAGCGCGCCCAGACCGAGCACCAGCCCCAGCGGGGTGATCGTGGCCTCGGTCAGGAACGCGGCGACCAGCACCACGGGCACGACCGCGATCAGCATGATCGCCAGCGCGGTCAGCATCCGCCCGGCGAAGCGGGGGAAGGGGCCCGCGGGCAGCGTGCGCAGGTACGGGTCCCACGGCTTCTCGCGGTCGTCGGCCACACCGATGCCGAGCCCCATGAGCCCGCTCGACATCACCGCGAACAGCGTCATCGACCCCGTGGCGACCGTCGCCGTCACGGGGTCGCCGCCGGCGAACGGAACGACGAAGGCCAGCATCGAGACGGTGGGGAAGAAGACGCTGGCCACGATCGAGATCGGGACCCTCAGCTGCTCGAGGAACTGGTAGCGGGTGTGCGTCAGGATCAGGTTAGACACCGGCGGTCTCCTTCGAGGTGATGGCGAGAAAAGCGTCCTCGAGCGTGGCCGGGCTGATCTCCAGCCCCGAGAAGGCGACACCGCTGGCGACCAGGGCCAGCACCAGCCGGTCGGAGTCGGAGGTGAGCAGCTCGTGCCGGTCGTCCACCCGCTCCGCGCTGACCACGCCGGGCAGGTCGGGCAGCGTGGCGGCCGTCAGCGACACCCTGCGCACGCCGACCATGCCACGCACGGCCTGCATGGTGTCGTCGGCCAGCACTCTGCCCTTGGCGATCACCACGACCCGCTCGGCCAGCGCCTCGACCTCCTCCAGGTAGTGGCTGGTCAGCACCACGGTGCCGCCGTCGGCGTGGAAGGCCCTGATCCCCTCCCACAGCGCCCTGCGCGCCTCCACGTCGAGACCGGTGGTGGGCTCGTCGAGGAAGACGATGCGCGGGTTGCCGGCGAAGGCCAGCGCCACCGCGAGGCGGCGCTTCTGGCCGCCCGACAGGCCGCCGACCTGCCGCCGGATGAGGTCGTCAAGGCCGAACCTGGCCAGCAGCTCCTGCTTGCCCGCCCGCTTGGGGAAGTGGGAGGAGACGAAGTCGACGATCTCGCCGACCCGCAGCGCCTCGGGCAGCCCCGTCTCCTGCGGCGTCACGCCCATGGCCTGCCGTACCCGAGGGTCGGAGGGGGCGCCGCCGAGCAGCTCGACCACGCCCTTGGTCGGCCTGCGCAGGCCGACGAAGAGGTTGACGAGCGTGGACTTGCCCGCGCCGTTGGGGCCGAGCAGGCCGACGAGCTGCCCCGCGGGGATCTCCAGTGACACGTCGTCGAGGGCGACCACCTCGCCGTAACGCCTGGTGACCTCGACGGCTTTCGCTAACACGGTCATGCTTCTCCTCCAAGAAGGGCGCGGATCGCGACGGTGTATTCCTCGAAGGCCAGCCGTCCGCGCCTGGTCAGCGCGACGAAGGTGACGGGGGTGCGGCCCTTGTGCGTCTTGGTGATCTCGACGTAGCCCGCGTCCTCGAGCTTGGTCAGATGCACCGACAGGTTGCCCGCCGTCATGGCGAGCAGATCCTTCAGCCCGGGGAAGGCGATCTGGTCGCCTTCCGGCAGGGTGTTGAGCGTGGCCACCACCCGCAGCCTGGCCTGCGCGTGGATGACGGGGTCGAGGTCGGGGAGCGTCACCGGCGCCGCCTGAGCACGATCCCCGTGACGAAGAAACCGCCGCCGACCAGCAGCGAGATCATCAGGGCGTGCCAGCCGGGGCCCAGGGTGGTGCCCGCGGCGTTGACGACGGCGGTCCAGACGCCGAGGAAGAACATCGGCCACTCGCGCCAGACGGCGCCGCCCGCCATGTAGAGGACGGCGACGACCAGCAGCGAGACCGAGGCGTAGAGCAGGCCGACCTGATCCCGGGGGAGCAACGGGGTGAAGTGGCCGACGATCAGGCCCATCGACAGCATGCCGACGAACCACGCGTAGCCGTACATCATCCCGCGCTGGGCGGACTCGCCGCGGATCTGCACGCCGGCGGTGCGGGTGGTCTGGAACATGAACGCCCCGGCCAGCAACTGCGAGCCCATCAGTACGGCCAGCGCCAGCTGCCACGAGATCGGGGCGACCGGGCGGCCGTCGAGGCCGTAGTGCAGGAAGAAGGCGCCGAAGCCGATCAACCAGGCCAGACCCCAGGGGGCGTAGATGAACAGGGGGTCCGGCTGCAGCCTGCGCTGCGCGGTGGCGGCCTGCTCCTCGATGAGCCGCATCATCTCGGCGGGGCTCAGGTCCTCGTCGTCCACGTCAGTCCAAACTAGTCGACATCATCAACTAGTTTGCATCATAAACCTGATTGCGAGACAAACGGAAGAGCGGCCCCTCCCGCATCGGGAGGGGCCGCTCTGGTGGAGGACCGCGGGGCTAGTCGATCAGCCCCTGCCTCCGGGCAGGGACAGGCCGATGAGCAGCGGGTCGTGGTCGGAGGAGCGGAACGCGTCGGGCCGGTAGAGGCCCGGCGGGTTGAACTCGGTGTTGTAGTCGAGGATGCGCGGCTCGTCGGAGTTGACGTGCCAGATCGTCGCCCCCGTCACCCGCCTGAGCAGCTGCTTGCCGGCCAGCGCGTGGTCGAGCTCACCGGCCAGCCCGTTGAACAGGTAGCTGTAGCGGAACGGCGCGGGCACGAACCGCTTGGTCACGCTCGCCAGGCCGCCGGCCTCCAGCGTGTCGATCGGGTCCTCCTCGCCGTAGGCGTTGAGGTCGCCGAGCACCAGCGGGTTGGGCAGGTCGAGCGAGGAGATCAGCCCGAGCACGGTCTCGGCCTGCTTGACCCTGAGCGGGTTCCAGCAGCCCTGCCCGTCGCCCTGGTCGGTCTCCGGGCCGCTGGGCGGGCACGAGCCCTTCGACTTGAAGTGGTTGACGATCATGGTGAACGGCTGGCCGCCGCCCGTGCGCCTGAAGGTCTGGATCAGCGGCGGCCTGCTGAAGACCGGGTCCTGGGAGGACAGCGCCGCCCCGACGGGCGCCACGCGGGCCGGCTTGTAGATCATCGCCACGTGGATCAGGTCCGTCCCGGGGAACGGGTGCGCGAGCGCGGCGTAGGTGCCCGCGCCCACCTTGGCGTTCAGCGCGTCGACCAGGGCCTGCAGAGCGGTCTGGCCGTTGTTCTCGACCTCCATGAGCCCGACCACGTCCGCGTCGAGGCCCGCCAGCGTCGCCACCAGCTTGTCGAGCTGGCGCTTCTGCTCCTCGGCGGTCGTCGCGCCGCGCGAGCCCAGCGTGGTGAACCAGTTGAGCGTATTGAGGCTGGCCACCTTGACGTTGCCGCCGACGGGCAGCGGCCTGGGCAGGCGCGGGTTGGTGCGCAGGAAGCTGATCGGCTTGGTGGGCTGGAGCCGGTAGGAGCCGAACCCGTAGCCGAGCACGCCGGTCACGCCGAAGGCGGTGTCACCGGTGCGCACCACACGCGGGCTGGTGTGGGGGATCGTGGCCGGGTTCTCTTTGGAGGAGCCGTCGTCGATGAGCAGCGTACGGCGGGCGTCCAGCGCCGCGTCCACGCCCGGCCGGTCGGTCGGCTGGTAGAGGCGTCCCTCGGAGGAGACGGTGACCTCGCCGAAGCGGCCGAGGTTGTAGTGCTCGCTGACAGTCAGCGGCTCGCGGAAGGTGACCAGCATGTTCTCCACCGGCTCGAACGTGGTCCCGTCGGCCCTGGGCAGCCGGTAGTTCTGCGCCGGGATCGTTCCGGTGCCGCACACGTCGATCGCGGTGACGGGTGACAGTTCGGTCCAGCCGTTGAACTCGGTCACCTTGCCGGTGACGAGCACCCTGTCGCCGACCTTGACGTCCTTGCCGGTGTCGCGGGCGAACGCGAACAGGCCCTCGGAGGTCTTCGGGTCGGCGTCGGGCGTGGCGTCCTGCAGGAAGAAGCCGCTCAGCTCGGTGCTCTTCTGGAAGTCGCCGGTCACGACGCCCTCCACCCTGACGGTCTGCCCGGCCAGGGGACTGGCGTCGCCCGCGCCCTGGACGGCGGCGATCTCGTGGGTCGCGGCCGTGTCGCAGGGCTCACCCGTGGGGGAGGGCGTGGGGGTGGGGGTGGGCGTCGGTTCCTGACCGCCGTCGCACGGGGCCGCCGCCGTCGCGGTGTTGCGCGGGGCGGGCGCGCCGGAGGCCAGGTCGGCGGCGTTGTCGTCGGTGTCGGTGCAGCCGTGCGTCCCGCGCAGCGCGGCCGTGGTGTTCGACAGGCCGGGCGCGGGGCCGGTGCCCTCGAAGAAGTTCGCGGTGCCGAAGCCGACCAGGTCGGCGATCTGGGCGCTCTGCTCGGCCGTACACGAGGTGGGGGCGCCGTTGCAGGCCAGGCCCGTGGCCGAGCGGACCAGCGCGACCTTGCCCGCGCTCGCGCTGACCGCGATGGAGGCGGTGGCGTCGGGGGTCGGCAGGGCGGGACCGGGGTTGCTGCCGGGAGCGAGCTGCACCAGGTAGTACTGGCCCGGCGCCAGCGTGCCCGACAGCGGGGCGACGTTGGCGGCGAAGTGGCCCGACCCGGTGGCGCTGGCGTACTGCACCGACCAGCCGTCGATGGCCACGGGCGTGGTGCCGCGGTTGAACAGCTCCACGAAGTCGTTGGCCAGCGGCGCTCCTGAGTTGCCGCCTCCGCCGTAGACCTGGCTGATGACGACGGGACCTGGCGCCGCGGAGGCTGGGGCGATCGAGAGGGTCGCCACGCCCGCGGCGGCGACACCGAGGGCGACAAAGGCGGATAAGGCTCGCATGACCCGCACTTTAGATGGAGATAACCCAACATTCCGCCACCAAACGATGAAATCATCGAGGCTTGACAGACGGCGGTCGTCCTCCTGTCGTCTCATGACCTAGCAACGCGGGTATGACCACGTCATGGACTGGGTCACGTGTTCACACTCCCCGTCGTGCACGGGAGTCGCGCGCCAGCCGTACGGCAGCTGCCTGTCCCACCTTTCTCCCGAGCAGCTGACCGACGCCCTCGCAGCCATCCGCCCAGGGCGGCTGCTCGACCTCCGCGGCACCACGATCGACAGCGACCTGCTGGCCAGGGTGCTGGCCGCGGCCGAGGGAAGGCCGGGCAGGGCTCGCATGGACCTGGCGCGCTTCACCGGCGAGGCGCGCTTCACCGAGGTGAGCTTCCAGGGCGACGTCTCGCTCGACGGCGCCCGATTCGACCGGCTCGCCTCCTTCTTCGGTGCGGCCTTCGCCGGGAACGTGTCGTTCAACGGCGCGAGGTTCGCCCGCCAGTTGTCCTTCCACGGGGCGCGGGTACGCGGCCACGCCGGGTTCGACAAGGCGGTGGTGGCCGGCGACGCCCTGTTCGGCCAGGCGGCCTTCGCCCGCGGTCTGTCGGCCGAGCGCGCCAGGTTCGACGGGTTCGCCGCCTTCGACGGGGCCCAGTTCGGCGAGCTCGCCACCTTCAGGGGCGCCAGGTTCGGCCGCACACTGTCGTTCAGGAAGGTGCGGGGCAGGGCGGGCTTCGAGTCCGTCCATTTCGCCTCGGGGGCCTACCTGTCGGCGACCGAGCGGCTGGCGGTGACCGGAGCGCGCGTCGACGGCGCGCTCGACCTGGCCGTCGAGGACTGCTCGGTCGACCTGCGCAGGATCGAGGTCAGGGGCACCACCGCGGTCAGGCTGTCGCGCGCCCACGCCGACCTGGAGTCGGCCGTCCTGCGCGGACGGGCGACGGTGAGCGGGCGGGGCTTCTGCACGATCAGCTCGCTGCGCGGAGCCGACGCACCCGACCTGTCGCTGTTCAAGCTTGACCTGTCGTCCTGCCGCTTCGCCGGGCTCGCCCACCCCTCGGGGCTGCGGCTGACCGGCTGCACCTTCGCTTTCACACCGCGCGGGGTGCGCTTCAGCCTGCGCTGGCCACCGCTGCGGTGGTTCTCCAGGCGCAGGGCGCTGGCCGACGAGCACGGCTGGCGCGGCTGGACCCGCGGCCCCGACGACCCCGACGGCCCCGACGGCCCCTCGTCACCCGACGGCATCGCCGCGCTCTACGACGCGTTACGCCACGCGCCCGACGACGACGGCACCGCCGCCGACTTCGCCTTCGGCGCGATGGAGATGCGCCGGGCCGCCACGCGCCGCTGGTGGCTGTCGCTGTACTGGCTGCTGTGCGGGTACGGCCTGCGCACCGGCAGGGCGGTGGCGTGGGGCGTGCTGCTGGTCGCGCTCACGGCGGGCGCGGTGCTGTGGGCAGGCGCCTCCCACGCGGGGAGGAGGGCCACCACCCCGCGGCCCGCCGTACCGGGGCCCGCCGCGCACCGGTGAGCCGGAATCAGGGGTTTCCCGGATGTCTACCCTGGGCGGCCCTTCGTACAATGGAGATCATGCTCATCGACGACTACGTGGCAGGGCTGCACCGGGCGCTCGACGGCCCCAGCGGAGCCAAGCGCGACCTCGTCGTCGAGGCTCGCGACAGCCTGGCCGACACCGCCGAGGCCTACGAGGAGGGCGGGCTGGCCAGGGCTGAGGCCGAGCGGCTGGCGGTGGCGGAGTTCGGCGAGGTGGCCGAGATCGCCCCCGGCTACCAGCGGGAGCTGACCGCGACGGCCGGGCGCAGGCTCGCCGCGCTGCTGTTCGTGAGCGTGCCGCTGACCACGCTGCTGTGGAGCCTGGTCTGGGCGTTCTTTCCGGTGAACGCCGCCGACTGGGCGCAGCGGCCCGACTGGTTCCTGCTGGTGGCCCGCCTGCTCGACCTCTTCCAACTGGCGACCGGCGTGCTCGGTGGCCTGACGCTGCTGGCGCTGACCTGGGGCGCCCGCTGGGTGCGCAGGCCCGAGCGGCTGACCAGGGTGCTGGCGCTGTGGGTGTGGGCGATGCTGCCGGTCACGCTGCTGTTCAGCCTGGCCCTGCAGTACGGCTCGCACGGCCCCACCGGGTTCTCCGGCTACCTGCCCGGCGTGCTGCTGTCGCTGACCACGCCGCTGCTCAACGGCCTGCAGCTGTACGGCGCGGCCCGCTGCCTGCGCATCTCCCGCCGCCCGCTGCCCGCCTGACGACCGGCTTCGGCGCTGCCCGTCTGACCCTCGGATCGATCACGCCGCCCGCCTGACGCGCGGCTCCGGCGCGCGCTGCCCGCGTGTCAGGCGCGCGTCACCCGGTGGCTTCCGCTCGTCTGACGGCCGGATCGAGCACGCTGCCGATCACGCCGGTGAACTCCCGCCACGCCGACCGCTCGCCCGCGAGCTGCTTGGCGCCCGAGGAGGTCAGCCGGTAGGTGCGCCGCTTGCGCCCGCCGACCGTCGCCCACTCGCTGGCCAGGTAGCCGACGCGTTCGAGCCGGCGCAGCGCGGGATAGACCGTGCCCGTCGGGACGGCCAGCGCCCCGCCGCTGCGTTCGGTCAGCGCCTCGATGATGGCGTAGCCGTGCAGCGGCTCGTGTTCCAGCACGGCGAGGAGCAGGGCGTCCATGTGCCCGCGAAGCGCGTCGGGATTCACATCGCCCATCCTAGGTCCGCGTTCGTCATGTAGACAGTCTACATGTAGGCTCTCTATATGTAGGCAGACACAACGACGGAGCTGATGCCATGGACGTCCTCGATCTGGCCAGACTGCAGTTCGCGCTGACCGGCAGCATCCACTTCCTCTTCGTGGTGCTCACGCTGGGCCTGGCCCCCCTGGTGGCGATCATGCACACCCGCTGGGTGCGCTCGGGCAACCCCCTGCACGAGCACCTGACCCGCTTCTGGGGTCAGATCTATGTGATCAACTACGCCCTCGGCATCGTCACGGGCCTGGTGATGGAGTTCCAGTTCGGGCTGAGCTGGGGCGGGCTGTCGCACTACGCGGGCGATGTCTTCGGAGCGCCGCTGGCCATGGAGACGCTGATCGCCTTCTTCCTCGAGTCGACGTTCCTCGGCCTGTGGATCTTCGGCTGGCACCGGCTGCGCAAGGGCCTGCACCTGGCCTGCATCTGGATCGTCACCCTCACCGCCTACGGCAGCGCCTTCTACATCATGGTCGCCAACTCCTTCCTGCAGAACCCGGTCGGCTCCGTGGTCGACGGCGACCACCTGCGGCTGACCGACTTCGGCGCGCTGCTGACGAACAAGATGCTGGTCCTGTCCTTCCCGCACGTCATCGGGGCGGGGCTGACGGCGGGCGGCTTCGTGGTGATGGGCGCCAGCGCCTACCAGCTGTTCCGCCGCACCGCCCACGTGGAGTTCTTCACCAGGTCGCTGCGCACGGGCGTGGTGGTCTCGGCGATCGGCGTCCTGCTGGCCGTCGGCACCGGATACGCGCAGTTCGGCGTGATCCAGGAGGGCAAATTCGACGGCGGCAACGTCGGCGCGGCGGTCGGGCTCGGCTTCATGACCCTGATCGGCGAGCTGCTGCAGCTCGTCGTGCCGTTCCTGGCGCTGCCCGTCATCTACTGGCTGCCCCGCTGGCGGTGGACCCACCCCATCCTGATGATCATGACGCCGCTGCCGTTCCTCGCGGCCGTCTTCGGCTGGATGGCCAGGGAGATCGGCCGCCAGCCGTGGATGATCTGGGAGCGGCTGACCGTCGCCGACGCCATGTCGCCTGGGCTGACCTCGGGCATGGTCACCGCCTCGCTGATCGGCTTCACCGCCGTGCTCGGCCTGCTCGCCGTTGTCGACTACGTCCTCATCGCCCGCGTCGTCCGGCGCGGCCCCGGCGACCTCGCCCTCGGCGCCTGGCCGCACACCACCGCCGCCGCGCCCGCCCGGAGGTCCGACATGGAACTGGAGGTCTGACATGGAAGTCGTCTGGCTCGTCGTCTTCGCCGTCCTGCTGGCGGGCTACTTCGCCCTGGAGGGCTTCGACCTGGGTGTCGGGCTGCTGCTGGCGGGACGCACCCAGGAGCGCAGGGATCGCATGGTCGCCGCCATGGCACCGTTCGTGCTGGCCAACGAGGTGTGGCTGGTGGCCGTCGCGGGCGTGCTGTTCGGCGCGTTCCCGCTGCTGGAAGGAGAAGTGATCTTCGCCCTTTACCCCCTGGTCGTGGCCATGCTGCTGGGCTGGGTCCTGCGCGACGCGGGCCTGTGGTTCCGCCGCAGGATCGACGGACCCGGATGGCGGCGCTTCTGGGACCTGATGATCTCGCTGGGCTCGCTCGTGCTGGCCTTCGGCTGGGGCATGGTCATCGGCTCCGTCGCGGGCCTGCCCTGGCTCGCGCAGGTCGGCCTCGGCGCCGTCACCACCGCGCTGTTCGCCTTCCACGGCAGGACCTTCCTGGCCTGGCGGGAGGCCAGGGGAACGGGCCGGGGACTGGCGCTGTCCGCGCTGGCCGCCGCCGCGCCCGTCATCGTCCTCCTGGTGGCCGCCGCGCCGCACCTGCTGGACAACGCGGCGCCCGCCGCGACGCTGAATGTGCTC
This sequence comes from Nonomuraea sp. NPDC059194, assembly GCF_042754765.1. NCBI lineage: Bacteria > Bacillati > Actinomycetota > Actinomycetes > Streptosporangiales > Streptosporangiaceae > Nonomuraea > Nonomuraea sp. NPDC059194. The sequence goes on from NZ_JBHZBH010000062.1 coordinate 25,445, forward strand.
AGTCTCATGGTCGTCCCGTTCGCGCCCATCATGGTGGGCGCGCAAGTATGGGTGTGGCGCACCTTCCGGCCAGTCAAGGGCGCCGACCGCATCCCGTCGTTCTTCTGATCCCTTAGAGGACCCGTTGCACAAGGACCTACTGCGGCTCATGCGAGCCGAGCGCGCGGTGCGCACCCACCTGACCGTCACCCTGGCCGCCGCCGTCCTCGCTGGTCTGCTCGTGCTTGTCCAGGCCGAACTCCTGGCAGGGGTGCTGTCCGGCAGGTTCGCCACCGTGGCGCTGCTGGGTCTGGCGGCGGTGCTGGGGCTGCGCGCCGTGCTGGGCTGGACGCAGGGCGTCTTCGCCACCCGGACCGCCACGGGAGTCAAGTCGGCGCTGCGCCACCGGCTGCTGGCCAGGCTCCAGGAGCTCGGCCCCGCCCGCCTGGCCGGCCATCGCTCGGGCGAGCTCGTCACACTCACCGGGCGCGGGCTCGACGCGCTCGACCCCTACCTGACCGGGTACCTGCCCGCGATGGCGGTGGCGGGCGTGGTGCCGGTCGCCGTCCTCATCAGGCTGTTCGCCGCCGACCTCACCAGCGCGATCATCGTGCTGATCACGTTGCCGCTCATCCCGATCTTCGGGGCGCTGGTCGGCATGCACACCAAGGCCGTCACCGAACGGCAGTGGCATGCGCTGTCCAGGCTCGGCGGGCACTTCCTTGACGTGGTGCGCGGCCTGCCCACCCTGCGCGCCTTCGGTCGGGCCCGCTACCAGGCCGGCGTCATCCAGCGGGTGGCCGACGCGCACCGGTCGGCGACCATGCGGACGCTGCGGGTCGCCTTCCTGTCCTCCCTCGTGCTCGAACTGTGCGCGTCGCTCTCGGTGGCCCTGGTCGCGGTGCCGATCGGGCTGCGCCTGCTCGGCGGGTCCCTCGATCTGACGACGGCGCTGCTGGTGCTGCTGCTGGCGCCCGAGGCGTACCTGCCGCTGCGGATGATGGGGACGCGCTTCCACGCCTCGATGGAGGGCGTCGCCGCGGCCGACGCCGCCTTCGCCGTACTGGACGACCCCGCCGCGCCCGCCGACCCGACCCCCGCCACTGAGTCAACCGGAGTGCCGACCCGGGCCGCTGAACCGGCCCCGGCCACCGGTGACCGGGCCGCTCCCCACCCGCGGGTCTCCGGCGAACCCCCCGAGATCCGCCTGGAGAACGTCACCGTCCGCTACCCCGGCCGCGACGACCCCGCGCTCCACGACGTCTCCCTGATCATCACCCCGGGCGAGCGCGTGGCGCTGGTCGGGGAGAGCGGCGGCGGCAAGAGCACGCTGCTCCACCTCCTGCTGGGCTTCGTCCACCCCACCGAGGGCCGCGTCCTGGTCGACGGCGCAGACCTGCGCGAGCTCGACCTGGCCGCGTGGCGCGACCGGCTGGCGTTCGTGCCCCAGCGCCCCCACCTGTTCGCCACCTCCGTCGCCGGCAACATCCGCCTGGGTGCCCCCTCGGCCTCCCTCGACCAGGTACGGCAGGCCGCCAGGGCCGCGCACGCCGACGAGTTCGTCAGCGCCATGCCCGGCGGCTACGACACGCAGGTCGGCGAGCGCGGCGCGAACCTGTCGGCGGGCCAGCGGCAACGGCTCGCCCTCGCCCGCGCGTTCTGCCGCCCTGATACCGCCGTGCTGCTCCTCGACGAGCCCACCGCCAGGCTCGACGGCCGCAGCGAGGCCGCGGTCGTCGCCGCCACCGCCGAGCTGAGCGAGCGGCGCACCGCCGTGATCGTCGCCCACCGGCCCGCGATGATCGACCTGGCCGACCGCGTGATCCGCATCCAGGAGGGCCGCATCGTCTCCGACACGGCGGCCACCTCCCGGGCACCCGACGGGAGCCATCCGGCCGGGGAACGCGCAAGCCGCCCATCCGGTGGCGAGAGCGGCGGGAAGACAGCGGCACAGGCGGGAGACAAGCGATGACCTCCACCCAGCAGACGAGCACCACAGGGCACCCGAGCATGGGACACCCGAACACCCCGGCCACCGGCGGGCGGATGGGCGTCCGCGTGGTGTGGGCCGTGCTGGCGGGCGCGGCGGCCGAGCTGGCGGGCGTCGGGCTGACCGCCTCGGCCGCCTGGCTCATCACCAGGGCCGCCGAGCAGCCGCCGCTGGCCGCGCTGAGCGTGGCGATCGTGGCGGTGCGGGCGTTCGCGACCAGCAAGGGCGTCTTCCGCTACGCCGAACGCCTCACCGGGCACGACGTCGCCCTGCGCGCCCAGGCCACCACCCGCGAACGCCTCTACGAGTCGCTCATCCCGCCCAAGCAGCCGAGACACGGCGGCGCCGATCTGCTCAGCAGGATGGTCGACGACACCGACGCCGTGCAGGACCTGCTCGTGCGCTGCCTGCTGCCCGCGACGGCCGCGCTCATCACCGGCGTCGCCGCCGTCACCGTCGCGCTGGCCGTCCAGCCCGCCGCCGCGCTGGTGCTGCTGGCCGGGCTGGTGGTCGCCGGTGTGCTGCTTCCCACGGCGACGGCCGCCGCCGCCCGCCGCTGGTCGGCGCGCATCGCCCCGGCCAGGGCCGCGCTCGCCGAACGGGTGGCCGACCTGGTGCACGGCTCGGCCGACCTGGCCGCCTACGGCGCGGGGGACAGGGCGCTGGCCGACGCCCTCGACGCCGACGCCGCCCTGTCCGCGCTCGAACGCCGCCAGGCCCGCGTCCACGCGGCGGCGCTGGCCGTCGGGGTGCTGGTGCAGGGGCTCACGGTGGTCGCGATCGTGCTGCTGGCGCAGAGCACGGGGGCGGGCAGCGTCGCGACGGCCGTACTGGCGCTGACGGCGCTGGTGTCCTTCGAGCCCGTGCTGCCGCTGGCCGCCGCAGGGGAGCGCTACGCGGGCATCGCCGCCGCGCTGCGCCGGTTGAAGGAGGTCGGCTCGGTCCCGCCGGCGGTGACCGAGCCCGCTCTGCCCGCCGCCGTGCCGGACGGGCCGCTCACGGTCGAGATCGACGACCTGGTGGTACGGCACGCCCGGCCCGGCTCCCCGACCGCCGAGCTGTCCGGGCCAGGCTCGGACAGCGTGGCGGGCAAGCCCTCCGAACCGGGCTCGGACAGCGCGGCAGGGAAGGGGCGCGGGCTCGCGGCGGTCGACGGGGTGAGCCTGACGCTGACGCCGGGCAAGCGGGTCGCGCTGGTCGGGCCGAGCGGCGCGGGCAAGAGCACGCTGCTGGCCGCGTTGATGCGCCTGGTCGAGCCCGAGTCGGGCACGATCAGGGTCAACGGGGCCGACCTCACCACCCTCGACTCCGACGACGTGCGGGTCCTGATGACCGGCCTCACGCAGGACCCGTACATCTTCCAGACCACCCTGCGCGACAACCTCCGCCTCGCCGGACCCGACTCCACGCCCGAGGAGCAGGAGCGGGCCGTACGCAGGGCCAGGCTGGACGGCTGGGTGAAGCGCACCGGCTGGGACACCGAGCTCGGCGAGGACGGCAGGACCGTGTCAGGCGGCCAGCTCCAGCGACTGGCGCTGGCCCGCGCCCTCCTCAACGACCCGCCCGTCCTGCTCCTGGACGAGCCCGCCGAGGCGCTCGACGAGGCGACCGCCGACGAGCTGATAACCGACCTGCTCGACGTCACGCACGGCCGTACGACGCTGCTGGTCACCCACCGGCTCAGGGGGCTGGAGCAGGTCGACGAGATCGTGGTGCTGGAGCACGGGAAGGTCGTCCAGCGCGGCCACCACGACGACCTGGTCCGCGAGCCCGGCTACTACCGGGATCTGTGGCAGTCGGAGGCCCTGGTCTCGGGATGATCTCAACTATGTGCTGAAATGTGGGCAAATCTTGCTTATGTGAGGATCGCCCCGAGAATCTTCTCCCGTACGGATCTGAGGGGGAAGCCGGATGCGGGGCCGGACGTCATGGGTGCTCAAGCGCGCGGCCGGCGAGCCCCTGCTCCCGCTGACGGCGTTCGCGGCGATCCTGCTGGCCACGACCACGCTGGTGGCGTTGTCGATCTACATCTCCTCGGTGGTCGACGTCGGCGTCCGATGGAGCGTGACACAGGCCGGCAGGGCCGACACCTCGGCCGAGGTCACCACGTGGATCAAGGCCGAGAGTTTCGCCCAGACCGACGCGGACGTGCACGCTCAGGCGGCGGAGTCCTTCCCCCGGTTCGACCCGCGCGTCGTCTTCGTCGTCAACTCCGGCCCCTACCAAGCCGAGGGCGGCGAACGGCTGCCGTTCGGCACCCGCTCCGACCTGGAGAGCGCCGCCAGGCTGGTCCAAGGTGAATGGGCGCGCCCCGGCGAGCCGCTGCAGGCGACGCTCCCGCAGGAGACCGCGCAGCGGCTGGGAGTCAGCGCGGGCCAGGAGCTCACGGTACGGCGCCGCGAAACCGACCCGCCGCTGAAGGTGCTCGTCACAGGCGTGTTCGCCACACCTGACACCCTCTACCCCCGGCTCGACGCCGCGCTCATGGTGCCCCGGCAGACGTTCCTGGAACGGTTCACCGACCAGGTGCTCGGCTACTGGTACGTGCTGCCCGACCTGAAGGGCGTGGCCACCGCTGACCTCGGCCCGCTCTCGGCCGCCGCCGCCGCGCTGCCCGACCGGCTCAAGGCCCGCCCCGGCTGCGCCGACTGCACGGTACGCCAGGAGCTGCCGGCCTACCTCGCCCAGCTCGACCGCGGCGCGCTGGTCGGCCAGTCGACGATGCTGGTGCCGGTGCTCCAGCTGCTGATCCTGGCCGGGTACTCGCTGATGCTCACCGCCAGGATGCTGGCCGAGCGCCGCCGCATGGAGGTGGCGCTGCTGCGCGCCCGAGGCGCGGGCATGGGCGGGCTGGTGTCGTTGAGCCTGACCGAGGCCCTGCTGATCGCGCTGCCGAGCGTGGCGATCGCCCCCTTCGTCGCGCCGCACGTGCTCAACGGCGTCAGCGGGCTGCTGTGGACGCAGGCGGCAGCCGTACGGGTGCCCGCGGCTCCCGAGCCCGTCACGTTCGCGATCGCCGGGGCGGCGGCGCTGGCGGGCGCGGCGCTGCTGGCGGGCTCGGCGGTGCGCAGCGCCCGCCGTACCTATGTCGAGGAGCAGTCCGCGCGCGGCCGCGGCGACCGCAGGGGGATGCTGGCCAGGGCGGGCGGCGACCTCGCCCTGCTCGTGGTGGCGGGCCTGGCCGTCTGGCAGCTGACCAGGTACGGCTCGCCCGTCACCGCCACCGCCGGAGGCGTGCTCGGCATCGACCCCATGCTCGTCACGGGGCCCGCGCTCGCCCTGCTCAGCGGCGGCATGCTCGGCATGCGCCTGGTGCCGTGGACGTCCAGGCTCGTGTCGGCGCTCACCTCCCGGCGCACGACGCTGGCCCCCGCGCTCGGCGCCTGGCAGGTCAGCCGCCGCCCGCTGCGCTACGTCGGCCCCGCCCTGCTGCTGACCATGGCCGTGGCCATCGGCGTGCTGTCGATCACGACCACGACCACGTGGGAGTCGTCGCAGCGCGACCAGGCCGCCCACAGGGTCGGCGCCGATCTGCGGATCGTCCCTGTCGAAGGCCAGGGGCAGGTGGGCGGGCTCGGCGCGGGCCGGGTGTACGCGGGCCTGCCTGGCGTGAGCGCCGTCAGCCCCGCCGTTCGCGACTCGGTGGCGATCGGGTCGGGCTCGGCCGAGTTGCTCGCCCTCGACGCCGACCGGCTCGAGTCCGTCATGAACCTGCGCGAGGACCTGTCGGCGACCTCGCTGGCCGACATGGCCAAGGGCCTCAAGGCGGGCAGGCCGGGGCTGGGCGCGGCGCCTATCCCCGGCACGCCGTCCGAGCTGACGGTGTCCGTGCGCACGCGGGCGCCCGCGCCGCTGGACGCCAAGCTCCTGATCACCGACGCCGACGGCGTGCGCCGGCAGCTGGATCTGGCAGACAGGGGAGCGGGTGGCGACCGGACGCTGGTCGCCGACCTGGCCCCGCTCGCGGGCGCGGACGGAAAGATCGCCTATCCGCTCGCCCTTCGCGGCTTCCTGTTCGGCCAGACGCCCGCGCCCGTCGCGATCGGCGCGTTGCGCGCGGGCGGGGCCGACGTCCGGCTGCCCGGCGGGCTGTCGTGGGCCGGGTTCGAGCAGGTCGGCCGGTTCCAGGGCAGCGGCGTCGGCGAGGGGGCGGCCAAGCCGGTCCGCACGGGGCAGGGCGACCTGTTCGGCATCGACGCCGTGCCCGAGCGCGGCAAGGCGGTCGTGCTGGCCGTACCGGCAGGCGTGCCGCCTGAGCGGCTGTTCGGCGGCACGGTCGGCGGCCGGGCCACGCTGCCGCAGCCGCTGCCCGTCGTCGTCACCGCCGAACTGGCCGCGCAGGAGAAGCTGTCGGCAGGGGCGAGGCTGTTCCTGCCGTTCGACGCCACCACCTCGGCGCTCGTCGTGGTCGCCGTCGTCGACAGCCTGCCAGGCCTGCCCGTCGGCGAGCCGGGCCTGCTCGCCGACCTGCCCACGCTCGCCGACCGGAACCTGCTCACCGTCAACGCGCCGCCCAGGATCACCGAATGGTGGGCGGCGGCCGACGACCCCGGCGCTGTCACGCGCGCGCTCGCCGCGCACCCCGGCTGGAGCTCCCGCGTGCTCGACCGGCAGAGCGTCTTCGCCGAGCTGCGCGACGATCCGCTCGCCGGAGGGCTGCAGGGGGCGCTGCTGGTCGGCTTCGTCGCCGCGGTGATCTTCGCGGGGCTCGGCTTCGCGGTCAACGCCGCCGTCGCCGCCCGCGAACGCTCGGCCGAACTCGGCCTGCTGCACGCGCTCGGCGTCAGCTTCCGCCAGGTGCTCGGGCTGCTCGCCGTCGAGCAGACGTTCCTGATCGGGCTCGGCCTGGCGGGCGGGACGCTGCTGGCCGGCGGCATGGCGGCCGTGGTGGTGCCGCACCTGGTGCTGTCGGGGCAGGTCACGGCGGTGACCCCGCCGGTACGGCTGGACATACCGTGGGCCCAGACGGCGATCCTGCTCGCGGTCATCGCGACGGGCCTGTTCGCGATCGTGGCCGCCCTCGCGGGCTCGCTGCGCCGCCGCGGCCTGGTGCGGGCCAGGCACACGGAGGAGGGCTCATGACCGTCATTGGGCTGGCGGCCCGCCTGACCCTGCTGCACAGGGGGATCGCCGCGCTGCTCGGCGTGCTGGTGCTCAGCATGACGCTGCTGGGCGGGGCGCTGCCCCGGGTGTTCGAGGACTCCTACGAGCGGTCGCTGCTGCAGGCCGTACGGGAGACCAGGCCCGAGCTGCTGGAGATCGGCGTGGACGCGCAGTCGGTCGCGATCGGCGCGCGGCCCGCCGACGCGACCGCGCTGGCCGCGCGCATGGACGCGCTGCGCAAGGCCATGCCACCCGCCCTCGCCGCGCTGGTCGGCGAGGTGAAGTACGGCGTGAGCACCAACCGCCTCAGGCTGGTCGGCCACGTCGGACACGAGCCGCGCGACAACAACTTCGTCGACCTCGCCTGGAACAGCGGCGCGGCCAAGCGCGTCCGCTACGTCAAGGGCGTCCCGCCCGGCGCCGTCACCACCGGACCCAACCCGCTCACCGAAGGCTCGACGCCCAACCCGCGCCAGGACGCCGCCCTGACCGTCCTGCTGGCCAGGCCCCAGCTGACGACCGTCGAGGTCGGCCTGCCCAAGGACGTCACCGAGCAGATGGGGCTCGACGTCGGCTCCACGATCGTCTCGGCGGGCGAGCTCCTCATCAAGGTCACCGGCCTGTACGAGCCGATCGACCCGGCAGACCCCTTCTGGTCGCTCTTCCCGTCGATGGCCCGCGTCTACATCCCCAATCCGGGGGCCAACTCGGCCTCGTTCGTCGTCACCGGCCTGGCCGACCAGCAGGTGGTCGCGGCGCTCAGCCAGGTCAGGGAGCGGATGAACTACCGCTGGGGGTTCTCCGCCGTGCCCTCGGCGTTCACCATCGAGCAGGCGCCCCAGCTCGGGGCCGCGCTCGACGCCTTCACCGCGGCCGCCCGCCGGATGTCGACGCCGGTCATGCCGTACAAGGTGAGCAGCGCGCTGCCCGAGGTGGCCGACGACTTCCTCGGCAAGCTGGGCACCACGCGGACCCTCATGGGGCTGCAACTGGCGGGGCTGTTCGCGGTCGCGTTCGGGGTGGTGGCGCTGGTGCTGGGCCTGCTGCTTGGCCGCGTCGCCGCCAGCCTGGTGGCCGCCAGGGCCAGGGCCGCCTCCACAGCCCAGTTCGCGGCCGTCGGCGCGGCGGTGATCCTCTTCGCCGTCCTACCTGGCGCGGCGCTCGGCTTCGCGCTCTCCCGGCTGGTGCCGGGCCTGGACACCACGATGTCGCTGCTGTCGGCGCCACTGCTGGCCCTGGCCACCTTCCTGTACGGCATGGGCCGCCTCCTGCTCGGCCACCGCAGCCCGCTCGTCGAGCGGCGCGACGACCTCGTCGTCAGGCCGTTCACGCCACGCAGGCTCGTCGTCGATCTCCTGGTCGTCTTCCTGGCCGCGGTGGCGGCCTACCTGGCGATCAGCCGCGGCGTGACGAGGGCGGGCGGCGACCCGCTCCTGGTGGCGGCGCCCACCGCCGTCGCGCTCGCCTGCGCGCTCGTCCTGTTGTGGGGCTACCCGTACCTGCTGCGCCTGCTGTCGCTGTGCGCGGCCAGGAGCAGACGCTCGGTGCTGTTCCTCGCGGTCGCCGCGGCGGCCAGATCCAGGAGCGCCGCCACGCTGCCCGCGCTGATCCTGGTGCCCGCGCTCACCATGTCGGTCTACAGCGCGCTCACCCTCGACTCCCTGGCAGAGGGGCAGCGTGCCGCCGCCTGGCAGCGAACCGGCGCCGACGCCAGGGTGTCGGTCGGCGAGGGCGCCATCTCGCCGGAGGCGATCGAGCGAGTGCGCGGCCTGCCGGGCGTGCGGGAGGTCATCCCCTTCGAGCTGCGCGCGGGGCGGCTGTCCGGCGGCACGCTCGGCTTCACCTACCTGCGCCTGGACACCGCCGCCTACGCCAGGCTGCTCGGCGCGGCCCCGCCCGCCGTCTCGGCCCCCGTCGCGGCGGCCAACAGGGCCGCGGCGAGCGCGAAGGGCCCCTCGGCTCCCGTCCTGGTGACCAGGGGCCTGGGTACGGCACGCGCCAGGCCGATCGTGCTGTCGGGCAACGACACCGCCCCCGTCGTGGTCGACCACGTGGGCTTCGTGGAGCGCTTTCCCGGCGTCGAGCTCACCGGCGAGCTGCTGGTCCTGCCCACCTCGGTGCTGCCGGAGGCGAAGGCGGCGCTGCGCCCCAACCAGCTGTTCGTCTTCGGCGAGGGCGTCAGCGCGGCCGACCTGGAGCGCACCCTCGGCGTCTGGGCCGTGGCGAGCACCCGCGAGGCCGACCTGGCCGCGATCGTCTCGACGCCGCTCACCAAGACGATCACGCTGGCCTTCCGGCTGTCGGCCCTCGCGCTGGCCCTCTACTCGCTGCTGGCCGTCTGGGTGACGATCGTCGCGGGCGCCGCCGAACGGCGGCGCGGCATCTCCTACCTGTCCACGATGGGCATGTCGGGCAGGCAGGCGCAGGCGATCACCCTCGGCGAGGTGGCGCCCCTGGTGATCACGGCGGGAACGGCCGGGATCCTGCTCGGCACCGCCTTCCCCGCGCTGTTCGGGGCGGGCGTGGACCTCAGCGACTACGCGGGCGGGCTGCCCGTCGGGCACGCCGTCACCTGGACGACCCCCCTCCTGCTGGGCGCGGGCGTCACCCTGGCCGCGCTGCTCGGGGCCGTCGCCCAGGTCGCCGTGTCGGGCAGGCGCCGGGCCGGTGTGGCGCTGCGGGCGGGGGAATGAGCGTGTAATGCTTGAGGTTCTAGAACAGGCAAGCATGACGACGATATGAGGAGCCACTTGTGGCGACCATCGAAGTAACCGAACAGAACTTCAACGACATCGCCGACAAGGGGATTGTCCTGCTCGACTTCTGGGCGGCGTGGTGCGGGCCGTGCCGTACCTTTGGGCCGATCTTCGAGCAGGCCTCTGAGAAGCACGCCGATGTGACGTTCGGGAAGATCGACACCGAGGCGCAGCCCGGCCTGTCGGAGGGGTTCGAGATCACCTCCATCCCCACGATCATGGCGATCCGTGACGGCATCGTCGTCTTCGCCCAGCCCGGCGCCCTTCCCGCGCCCGCGCTCGAAGACCTCATCGGGCAGGTCAAGGGGCTCGACATGGACGCCATCAGGGCCGAGCTGGCCCAGGAGATGGGCACCGCCCCCGAGCAGAACTGACCGCGGGTACAGCCGAGCCCCCACCCGCACCGCGGGCCGGGGGCTCTGTCACAAGCAAGGTCCCTCGCCTCCGGCTCGGGGCCGGCCTTCCCCGAGGGCTCCCGCCCAATGCCGGGAAGTTAAGAAACGGGCGATCCTGTCAAGGGGGTCGCGGGTATGACGAAGCTCCTGTAGGACAGGGGATCGACCAAGATCTCTATCCGCAGGAGCTTCGTTGTGGAGCAGTGTGTCATGCCCGTGGCCGATCGGG
>NZ_JBHZBH010000063.1:0-31332 GCF_042754765.1 Nonomuraea sp. NPDC059194
CTGGTCACCGACCCGTCGGGCATGGACGTCACCAAGGCCACGGGCGCCAAGATGGCCCCGCCCAGCCTCGACTTCCCGCTCGGCACCGACGAGTCCGGCCGTTCGATCCTGCTGATGATCCTGTGGGGCTCGCGCGTCTCGCTGCTCATCGGATTCATGTCCGCGCTGCTGAGCATGGTGATCGGCACGGTCGTCGGCATCGCGGCCGGACACTTCAGGGGCTGGGCGTCGGCCGCGCTGATGCGCGTCACCGACTGGTTCCTGGTGCTGCCCTCGCTGGTGCTGGCGCTGGTGCTCTCGGCGATCCTCGGCGGCAGCACCTCGACGATCATCCTGGCGATCGGCATCACCTCGTGGGCCTCCACGGCCAGGCTGATCAGGGCCCAGACGCTCGCCGTCGAGGCCAGGCCGTACATCGAGAGGTCGCGCGCGCTCGGCGGCGGACACTGGCACGTGATGAGCCGCCACGTCCTGCCGAACGTCGCGCCGCTCGTCCTGGCCAACACCACTCTGCAGGTGGCCAGCGCGATCGTCGCCGAGTCGACGCTCGCCTTCCTCGGCGCCGACTCCGGTCAGGCGTCGTGGGGCCAGTTGCTGCGCGGATCCTACGACTGGGGTGCGGCCACGGCGGGCGCCTGGTGGTACATCCTCGCTCCCGGTCTCTGCATCGTCGCGGTCGTGCTGGCGTTCACGCTGTGCGGGCGGGCGATGGAGGCCGTGCTCAACCCACGCCTCCGGGGGGTCAGCCGATGAACGTGTTGTCACTCGAGGACGTCTCGGTGACGTACTCCATCGCCTCGGGCGAGGTGCCCGCCGTTCGCGGGGTCTCGCTGTCGCTGGCGCCCGGCGAGGCGCTGGGCATCGCGGGCGAGTCGGGCTCCGGCAAGTCGACGCTGGCCATGGCGTTGCTGCGGCTGCTGCCGCGCGACGCCCGCGTCGACGGCAGGATCCTGCTCGACGGCGAGGACGTGCTGGCCATGAAGTGGGGACGGCTGCGCGCGGTGCGCTGGGCCGAGGCCTCCATCGTGTTCCAGGGCGCGCAGCACGGGCTCAACCCCGTGCGGCGGATCGGTGAGCAGATCGCCGAGCCGCTGCTGGTGCACGGGCTGGCTCAGCCGTCGCAGGCCCGCGCCCGGGTAGCCGAGCTGCTGGAGCAGGTCGGGCTGCCCTCGTGGCGGGCGCGCAGCTACCCGCACGAGTTGTCGGGCGGGCAGCGGCAGCGGGTGATGATCGCGATGGCGCTGGCGTGCTCGCCGCGCCTGATCATCGCCGACGAGCCGACGACGGCGCTGGACGTGATGGTCCAGGCCCAGGTGCTTGCCCTGATCAAGGAGCTGATCGCCTCACACGGCATCTCCCTGGTCATGATTTCTCACGATTTGTCGGTCCTGGCGGACATGTGTGATCGCCTGGCGGTCATGTACGCGGGGCGGCTGGTCGAGAACGGGCCCTCGCACGAGGTGTTCCACGCGGCCAGGCACCCCTACAGCAAGGCGCTGGCGGCCGCCTTCCCGACCGTCGGCGACCCGGTCTCGCGGATGGCGCCCAAGGGGCTCGGCGGCGACCCGCCAGACCCGATGGACCTGCCGTCCGGGTGCGCGTTCCATCCGCGCTGCCCCGTCGCGCTCGACGTGTGCTCGACGCTGGACGTCGAGCTGTGGCCGGCGGGCGACTCCGAGGCGGGCCCGCACACCGCCGCCTGCGTCCACGTCCGCCCCGACCTGACCGCCGACGCTCAGGCATCTCCCGCCGCCCCGGAGCCCGGCGACGCCGTACCCGTCGACCAGGGGGAGGGCGAGGCCGCGCCCCCCGAGCGAGCCATCTCGTCCAGCAGCGCCAAGGAGGCCTCATGAGCAAGACGCTCCTGGAAGCGCGGGACCTGCGGGTGGAGTTCACGTCGAGGGGACGGCGCGCCCGCGCCGTCGATGGCGTCAACCTGGCCGTCGGCGAGGGTGAGATCGTGGCCCTGGTCGGCGAGTCAGGGTGCGGCAAGACCACGCTCGCCCGCACCCTGCTCGGCCTCGAACGCCCCACCGACGGCACCGTCCTGTACGGCGGGCAGCCCCTCGCCTACACCTCCAAGGCGCTCAAGGCCTACCGCCGCGAGGCCCAGCTCGTCCTGCAGGACCCGACCGGCTCGCTGAACCCCAGGCACACCGTCTACGAGGCGGTCGCCGAGGGCCCGCGCATCCACGGCCTGCCCAACGAGGAGCAGGTCGTCGCCGAGGCGCTGGCCAGGGCGGGCCTGCGACCCCCCGAGCGGTTCTTCCTGCGCTACCCGCACGAGCTGTCCGGCGGCCAGCGCCAGCGCGTGGTCATCGCGGGCGCGCTCGCGCTCAACCCCCGCCTGCTGGTCGCCGACGAGCCCGTCGCCTCTCTCGACGCCAGCGTCCGCGGCGAGATCCTCGCGCTGCTGCTCAAGCTGCGCGCCGACCTCGGGCTGTCCGCGCTCGTCGTCACCCACGATCTCGGCCTGGCGTGGAACATCGCCGACCGGGTCGCGGTGATGTACCTGGGCCGGATCGTCGAGTCGGGGCCGGTCGAGGAGGTGCTGAAGGAGCCGAAGCACCCCTACACGCAGGCGTTGCTGTCGGTGCTGCCGGAGTCGCCCGAGCGGGTGGTCTTGACCGGCGAGCCGCCGGACCCGACGCGCATCCCCGGCGGGTGCCGCTTCCACGCCCGCTGCCAGGTGCTGGCGTCGGGCCAGGCGGCGTCGGCGGGCGTGGATGACAAGTGCAGGTCGGAGCTGCTGCAGGTGCTGCCTGCCGTACCGGAGGCGCAGGCCGCCTGCTACTTCGCCAACAGGCCGGTACCGACTTCGGCCTGAGTCGCGTCAACACAGTCGCGTCAACACAAGGGATGACGTCCGGTTGGTTCCACGGCAGGAGGAGTCGGGCCGGAGCCGGGACAATCATGGACACATGTCGAGAACCGGCCTGTTAACGGCGGCGGGCCTGGCGGTGTTCGTCCTGGCCTACGCGTCGCTGCTCCTCACCGGCACCACCGTGATCCGCCAGTCGGCCGATCCTGGCGCCACGGGCGTCTCCCTGTGGGCGGCGCTGCTGCCTCCGCTGGCCGCGGTGCTCATCGCCATGGCCGTCGCGCCCCGCGCGGCCGTACCAGAGCCGTTGGCCGACCTGCCGCGGCCGAGGCTGGTCAGGGAGACCTGGCTGCTGGTCGCGGCCGCGATCGCCTTCCCCGTCGCGGTGGCGCTCGTCGGCCGCGACCTGCTCTACCCCGTCGCCAAGATCGCGATCCTGCTGATCGTGCCGCTCGTCGGTTTCAGGCTGATCAGAGGGGACGGCCCGGCTGCCAGGTCCGTTCCCAAGCCGGTGACCTGGCTGGCGCCGCTGCTCGCCGTTGTCGCCTGGTTCCTGCTGGCGGAGGTCAGCCCGCTGTCGCCGCCGCTCACCCAGCAGCTGCCCGATCCCGTCACGCTCGCCGTCGGCTCGCTGATCACCCTGCTGACGGCGGGCGTGCTGGAGGAGGTCTTCTACCGGGCGTGGCTGCAGACCAGGCTGGAGGTTCTGTACGGCAGCTGGCCCGCGATCCTCGGCTCCGCGCTGCTGTTCGCCGCGATGCACGTCAGCCACCTCGATCCGGGGGCCCTCGGCGTCGGCATCGCCTCCATCGTGGCGGCGCAGGGCGTGTTCGGCCTCATGCAGGGCTACCTGTGGGCGCGCTACCGCAACATCTGGGTCGTCATCCTCATCCACGTCATCGTCAACCTCGTCTACATCGACATGGTGATCTAGCCAGCGGCGCACCACGCCGGCCGACGACATGCCGGAGGGGTCCCGCCGCTACGGCCGCGTACTCGAGCGCCACCGCGACGACAGGATCCTCTGAGGTCAGAAGGTGCGCCTGCCCTCCAGCCAGGTGCCGCGGATCTCGAGGTGGCGCAGCTCCAACGGGTCCGCCTTGCGCGGGTCGGCCGACAGCCACACCAGGTCGGCCGCCTTGCCCGCCTCCAGCGTCCCGCGATCGGCCTCGGCGAACGCCTGGTAGGCCACCCCCGAGGTGTAGGCGGCCAGCGCGTCCTCCAGGGTCAGCCGCTCGTCGGGGGTCCAGGCGGGCGTGCCGTCCACGGTCTGCCTGGTCGTCGCGATCTGGATGCCGAGCAGCGGCTGCTGCGAGCTGACCGGCCAGTCGCTGCCGAACGACAGCCGCGTGCCCAGGGCGCGCAGCGTCTCCATCGGGTACTGCAGGTCCGCCCGATCGGGGCCGAGCCTGGGCACGGTCAGCTCGGTCTGCAGCGGGTCAAGCTGGGCCCACAGCGGCTCGAAGTTCGCGATGACCCCCAGCTCGGCGAAGCGCGGCAGGTCGGGGGCGGCGACGAGCTGGGTGTGGGCGATGACGGGGCGGCGCTCCCACGCGGGGTTCTCCCGTACGGCCCGCTCGATCGCGTCGAGCGCGGCGCGGATGCCGCCGTCGCCGATCGCGTGGATGTGCACCTGGAAGCCGTCGGCGTCGAACGCGGACACCGCCTCGGCCAGCGCGGCGGGGTCCCAGACGGGCATGCCGCAGGAGTGCGGGGCGTCGGTGTACGGCTCCAGCATCGCGGCGGTGCCGCCCTCGATGACGCCGTCGGCGAAGAATTTGACGGTGTTCGCGGTGACGAGGCGGGGCGCGGCCTGCCGTACCTGATGGTCGTCGACGTAGGTGCGCAGCGCGGAGAAGAGGGCGCGCTGCGCCGACCAGCCGTCGGGGTCGGCGCGGAAGCCCAGGTTGGCGCGGAAGCCGAGCCGTCCGCGCCGCGTCGCCTCCAGATAGGCCTCCACCATGTACGGCTCGACCCACGCGTCCTGCACCCAGGTGATGCCCGTCGACGCCATGGCCTCGCTCGCCGCCGCCAGGCCCTCGACCAGCTCGTCGAGCGACTTGTCCGGAACCAGGTCGAGCACCAGGTCGCAGGCGTGCCACTCCCTGAGCGTCCCGAGCGGGCTGCCGTCGGGGCGGCGGACGATCCAGCCGAGCCTCGGGTCGGGGGTCGAGGGGCCGATCCCGGCGCGCTCCAGCGCCACGCTGTTGCACCAGACCGTGTGGTAGTCGTAGGCGCGCAGCACCACGGGACGGTCGGGGACCGCCGCGTCCAGCCAGCGCGCGTCGAACTCGCCGCCGGGCACGATGGCAGGGTCGTAGCTGCCGCCGACGATCCACTCCAGCGTGGGGTTGGCGGCGGCGTAGCGGGCGACCTCCGCGACGATCTCCTCCACCGTGGCCTTGCCCTTGATCTGCGGGCCCTGCGCCTCCAGCCCGCCGAACAGCGGATGGGCGTGGCCGTCGCCGAAGGACGGCATGAGGAAGCCGCCCTCCAGGTCGATCACCGTGGCGTCCGTGGCGGTGTCCGCGATCCGCCCTGCTGAGACGGCCAGCTCCGCCGCGTCGCCGTACCCGGTCCAGATGGTGCCGTTGGTGAAGAGCAGGTCAGGCACGAGTGGCTTCCTCCGTGGTGAGAACGACGTAGCGATCAGGATCGCGGCGGCGGACGCGCAGCGCGAGCAGCGCCCCGAGCGCGAAGACGAGCGGGACGGGCAGGATGAGCAGCGCGTTGACGCGGCCACCTCCAAACTAAAGGCGTTAGTTTGTTGGTGGGACGGTAGGTGGCGCTGAAGGACGCGCGCCCCAAGCAGGCCATGCAGGCGTTCGAGCTGGGGCTCGATGCGCTCATCCTGGGTTTGGATGAACGTCTAAGACGCCTGTGCTAGATTCTGGCGGATGGGGAAGAACCGGGAAGACCTGCTGGCCGGGGCGAAGCGCTGCCTGATCGAGAAGGGCTACACGCGCACCACCGCCCGCGACATCGCCAACGCGGCAGGAGTGAGCCTGGCCGCGATCGGCTACCACTTCGGTTCCAAGGAGACGCTGCTCAACGAGGCGCTGTTCGCGTCGATGAAAGAGTGGGGCGACTCGCTCGAAACCGCGCTGGCCGGGATCGAGGGTCAGGAGCTGACGCCCATGGAGCGGTTCGAGACGGCGTGGCGGCGCGTGATGGACACCTTCGAGGAGCTGCGGCCGCTGTGGGTGACCCAGTTCGAGATCGTCGGGCAGATCGACCACCTGCCGGACATCCGCGCGCACCTCGCGTCCGGACTGCAGGCGGCCAGGCTCGGGCTCGCGGAGGTCTTCAGCCAGATCGACCCCGTCGCGGAACCCGAGCGGGCGCGCGTGCTCGGCTCCTTCTACCAGGCGATGCTGTCGGGCCTGCTCATGCAGTGGCTCGTCGACCCGGACAGCGCGCCGAGCGCCCGCGACGTGGCCGAGGCGATGCGCCTGATCAGCCCCGCGACGTGATCAGAAGGCGCTTATGGTGGCCGGGGCGCGCTCGGCCCGGCTCAGCGCGCGGATCACAGCCGTCGGGCCATGCCTGTGTACGGCGAGCCGCGCCAGCAGGTCGACCACTGGGCCGATGACATCCTCGGGCAGCTCGGGGGTCGGGACGCCGACACTCGCCGCCAGGTCGTCGGAATGGACGACGATCTCCGTGAGCCTGGTGAGCAGGAAGTCGTCGAGCGTGAGCGACCACTGCGCCCACGGCAGGCCGAGCGTCCTGTCACCGGACTCGTGGCGCATCGCCGCGACGAGTTGGTCGAGACAGGCTTGGGTGCGGGCGACCAGCGCCTCCGGGCCCTCGGCGGCCGCGTCCTCGCCGCCGCGCCTGATGCTGACGTTGGACTCGTGCCCGAGGCCCGCCGTGACCCACGCGGAGCGGGCGTAGTGCTCCTTGAGGGGGATGACCGGGCTGGTCACCTCGGCGGCGAGAGCCGCCTCGACCCGGAAGATCTGCTGGGCGAGATGACCTGCCAGGCCCGCCACGCTGAACTCGGTGAGCGCGCTCGGCTTCCCCCAGGCCGCCGCCACCGCCGGGTCACGCAACAACGCGACCGCCGAGGCCGCTGCCGTCAGATAGTGCTCCCTGATATCAGCCACGCCCGCGATCCTACTTCGGGGCTCCGACAAACCATCGGACACCCCATTCCGCCCAACCCCGGATGCCGCGCCCGACCGCCGGATGCCGCGTCCGACTCCGGATGCCGCGCCCGACCGTTGGATGCCGTGTCCGACCGCTGGTTGCCGCGCCCGATTCCGCCGGGCGCCGCGCTCGCGCTCAAGCCCAGGCCAAGCCGCGCCCGATCGGGCACAGGGCGCCCGCGTCAAGCGGCGCCCGCATCCAAGCCGCGCCCGTCGCCCAGGCCCACGTTGTGGCCGGGCCCGGTGAGACACCTCAGGGGAGGAGGCAGGTCTCGGGTGGGTTTCCCGTGCCCGCCCAGGCGACGTAGCCGTCGGGGCGGATCAGCAGCGCGGCGGCGGGTGGGTCGTCCGTCTGGGCGCGGACCACGTCGATCCAGTCGGCGGTGCCCTCCGGGGAGGCGCCGCCGCCCAGGTCCAGGAGGACCGGCCGGCCGCCGCGCATCAGCTCGGCCACCCTGGTGGGTCCGGTCGCGGTGGTCAGCGGCAGGTCGGGGGCGAAGCGGCCGACGAGGGGGTGGTCGGCCGTGCCGTACCGGATGTCGGAGCCCTGGAGCAGCCGCCCCAGGTGCCGCGCGGGCCCCTCGTAGGCGAACACCTCGGTGAGCAGGCCGCGCAGCGCGTCGCCGTTTTCCCCGGAAAGCCCTTCCAGCGCCGCCTGGGCGCGGGTGTGGGCGAGGGTGTGCGCGCCGACCGGCCGGCGCTCGGCGTCGTAGGTGTCGAGGATGTCGTACGGCAAGCGCCCGGCGAGCGCCGCGGCCAGCTTCCAGCCGAGGTTGGCGGCGTCGGTCAGCCCGACGTTGAGCGCCGAGCCGCCCGCGGGGAACAGGTGGGCGGCGTCCCCGGCCAGGAACACCCTGCCTTCGCGGTACCTGGAGGCGAGACGCGCCTGGGAGACGGTGCTGGACAGCCAGAGCGGCTCGCCGAGCGGGAGGCCGGAGCCCAGCACGCGACGCACCGCCGCCTCGAAGTCCGCCAGGGTCACCGCTCCCTCGGGCTTGTCGCCGCGTTCGCGCACGCCGACGATGTGCACGCCCGGCCGCAACGAGGTGACGAGCAGCCGCCCGCGCGGGGTGCGGTTCCAGCCCTGCCGCAGGCCCAGGTGTTCGTACTGCTCGAACGGCCCCTTGCGGTCGGCCGTCGTGAAGTGCCCGAGGCGCAGCACCTCGTCGTCGGTCGTGCCGGGGAAGGGGATCCCGGCCTGCTCGCGCACCAGGCTGGCGCCGCCGTCGCAGCCGACCACGTACCTGACCCGCAGGCGCTGGCCGGGGAGGTCGAGCGTGACGCCCTCCTCGTCCTGCGCGAGGGCCAGGAGCTCGTGCCCCCGCCGGATCTCCGCGCCCAGCTCGACGGCGCGTTCGGTCAGCAGCCGCTCCAGCCGCGGCTGCTGGATGAGCACGACCCGCAGCGGCAGGTCGTCCAGCCCGGCGAAGCTCAACGGCACCGAACCGAACGGGAACCCCGGCGGCCGGCCCGCGAACGAGCTGCCCTCGCTGAGCCGCTCCAGCAGCCCCCGATGGTCCATGAACTCGACGATCTGCCCGCCCAGCCCGTTGGCCTTCGGCAGGTCGCCGGGCTCCGGCCGCTTCTCCAGCACGATCGGGCGCACCCCGGCCAGGGTCAGCTCGCACGCCAGCATGAGGCCCACCGGGCCCGCTCCTACGATCACCACATCGTCCATGCCTGTCAGGCTAGATTGACAGAATTCGCCGTGTCAAGCTAGCCTGACAACGTGGAGCTGGGAGAACTTTCGGAACGCATCAAGTCGAACGACCCCGCGTTGGGCCTGCGGGCGGTGGGCGCCCTGCACCGGCTGGCCGAGCAGGTCGAGGCCGTGTCGGTCGCGCTCGCCAGGGAGCAGGGCTGGACGTGGGAGCAGATCGGCGACGCCCTCGGCATGTCACGCCAGTCGGTGCACGCCAAATACGGGAAGTGAGGACGCATGTTCGGCAGCGAGAAGAGCCCGTTCGCGGTCGCGATCAAGGCGGCGATGGACGAGGCCAGGCAGCGCGGCGACCGCCGGATGGGCACTGAGCACCTGCTCCTGGGCCTGCTGCGCGACCCGTCCGGATCCCCGGCGAGGGCGCTCGGCGTGGACGTCGCGGTGGCGCGGGCGGCGCTCGACGCGCTCGACGCCGCGGCGCTGCGGGCGATCGGCATCGATGTCGGGCAGGCGCCGCAGGCCAGGCCGCGCAAGCATCCGCCGGTGCCCGGCACGGCGCTGACGACGAGCGCGCGGGCGGCGATCAACCAGGCCGTCAAGTCGACCAGGAGACGCGACCGCGACGCCGAGGGGCCCGGCCAGTTGCTGCTGGCCCTGCTGGCGCAGGACCGCCCCGATCCGGTGGCCGAGCTCATCGACGAGCTACACGTCGACCGGGCCGCGGTCCGCGCCCGGCTCGCGGTCTGAATTCGGGACGGCGGTTGATGGGGCTGCGGTCCGCAGCCGCCGTGCTGGGGGAGTGAGGTTGATGGGGCGGCGGCTCACGGTCTGCGACAAGCGGCCGGTCAGGTGGTGACGCGGGCCAGGACGATGCCGCCGACGATCAGCCCGAGCGCCGCCAGCCGTCCCACGCTCACCGGGTCGTCGTTCAGCACGATCCCCAGCGTGATCGCCCCGACCGCGCCGATCCCGGTGAACACCGCGTAAGCCGTACCGACGGGAAGCGTGTCCATCGCCTTCGACAGCAGCCACACCGCCGCCGCCATCAGCGCCAGGGAGATCGCGGTCGGGATCGGGCGGGTGAAGTTCTGCGTCGGCTTGATGCTCTGCGACCACGCCACCTCCACCAACCCCGCCAGCGCGAGGATGGCCCAGTTCATCGTGCCGCCTCCTTCCGTGCCCGCTCCACCGACTCCACGTGCGCGTCACGCAGGTGCGCGAGGCGGGGGTCGATCAGCGCGTTCACCAGCTCGGCGTTGACGAACGTCACGTCGGTGACCGCGAAGTGCCCCTCGAAGAAGTGGCGCAGGTAGCGCTCCTGGTGGTCGACGGGCTCGCGGGGCGTGCCGGGGCCGTACGCGCCGCCGCGCGCGCTGGTCACCACGAAGGACCGCCCGTTGAGCGACATCTTCGGGAACGTGATCTGGTCGATCCACGCCTTCAGCGACGAGGGGATCGAGAAGTTGTACATGGGTGTGCCGATCAGGATCACGTCGGCCGCCACGACCTCGTCCAGCAGCGGCTCAAGGACGTCCCACGCCTGCTGCTGCGCGGGCGTGCGCACCGCCTCCCTGTATCGCGCGATGTCGGTGATCTCGTTGGCGAGCACGTAGTCGCACAGCTCGGTCCACGCCTCGCCGATGTGCGGCACGGGGGAGGCGGCCAGGTCCCGGTAGACGTATCCGCCGCCGGGGTGGGCGGCGCGCCAGGTGTCGGCGTAGATCTTCGACAGCTCTCGGGAGAACGACGCTCGTCTGGCGCTCGCGTCCAGGTGCAACAGGCTCACGGGGGCTCCTTCAGTTAAGTGGACGGTGTGTCCGCTTGCGAAGTTACCTCATAAGCGGACACCATGTCCATATGGAACGAGCAGACGCCGCCCGCAACCGCGCGAGGATTCTGGAAGCCGCCGCCGACCTGTTCAGGGCCAAGGGCGCGCCGAACGTCACCATGGACGACATCGCGAAGGCGGCAGGCGTCGGCAGGGGCACCCTCTACCGCCGCTACCCCGACCGGGCGTCGATCGCCGTGGCGCTGCTCGACGAGCACGAGAGCGCCCTGCAGGAGAAACTGATCCGCGGCGAGCCGCCGCTCGGTCCCGGCGCCCCGGCGCCCGAACGGCTGGCCGCCTTCTACGCCGCCATGGTCGACCTGCTGGAGGAGCACGCCCCGCTGATCCTCGGCGCGGAGGTGGGGCGCTCCCGCTTCGAGACGGGGGCGTACGGCTTCTGGCGCGTCCACGTGCGGTCGCTGCTGGGCGAGGTGCCGGAGGCGGACGCGCTCGTCGACGCGCTATTGGCACCGCTCGCGCCCGACGTCTACACCTACCAGCGAGAGGTCAGGGGGCTCACCCCCGGCCAGATCGTCGCGGGGCTGCGCAGACTGGCCGGGGGACTGGGTGAGGGGTGAGGTCGCGCTTCACGCCCGACCAGAGCCTCGCGGGACTCGGCCGGGTGGCGTGAAGGGTGGGGTCGCGTGAGGGCGGGAGGTCGGGGGCCTCACTCCAACTCCCACCCAGATCGTCGGGAGCTTGGGCCGGGTGGGGTTTACGGGCGATGTGACGGCGGGAGGCGAAGTCCTGCTGGAGCGGCGTGACGGACGGGCGGCCACCGGTGACCACGGTGGCCTTGAGCCCGCTTGCCGTACAAGAAACAAATCAACCGAACAGCGCGGAGACCGACTCGCCTTCGTGGATGCGGCGCATCGCCTCGGCGAGCGCCGGGGCGATCGACAGCACCCGCAGCTTGCCGTCGGGCTTCATGTCGGGCACCGGCACGGTGTTCGTGCAGACGAGCTCCAGCACGTCGGGCTGATCACTGAGGCGCTCCACCGCGCCGGACGAGAACAGGCCGTGCGTGCAGGCGATCCTGATCGAGGCGACCTGGCGCTCGCGCAGCCGGTCGAGGAGTTCGATCACGGTGGTGCCGCGGGCGATCTCGTCGTCGAGCACGATGACGTCCTTGCCGCGCACGTCGCCGATCACCGAGCTGATCGTCACCTTGTCGTCGCTGAGGCGCTGCTTGGCGCCCATCGCCACCTCGACGCCCAGCAGCCGGGCGAAGGCGGCGGCCTCCTTGGCGTTGCCCAGGTCGGGGGAGACGACGACGGCGTTCGACAGGTCGTACTGCCGGAAGTGCGCGGCCAGCTCGCGCAGCGCGTGCAGGTGGTCGACGGGGACGCTGAAGAAGCCGTGCACCTGCGGCGAGTGCAGCGTCATGGCGAGCACCCTGTCGGCGCCCGCGGCGACCATGAGGTCGGCGACGAGCCGCCCGCCGATGGAAATGCGCGGAGCGTCCTTTTTGTCCGATCGAGCGTAGGCATAGTGCGGCATGACCACGGTGGTGCGGGCCGCCGACGCGCCACGAGCAGCGTCGATCATGAGGAGCAACTCGACCAGGTGCTCCTGCACGGGCGGCACCAGCGGCTGGATGAGGAAGACGTCACGTTCGCGGCAGTTGGCCTGCAGCTGCACACCGAGGCAGTCGTTGGCGAACCGGTGCAGTTGGACGGGGTGGAGGGGAGTGCCGAGGTGGGCGCAGATCTCCGCGGCCAGCTCGGGGTGGGCGCTGCCGCTGAAAACAGTGATGTCTCGCACGTCAGGCCACCCTATCGAGGCAGCCTCCGCAGCGGCTCATCGGTCAGCCGGTACACGGTCCACTCGTCCATCGGGATCGCGCCGATCGACTTGTAGAAGGCGATGCTGGGCTCGTTCCAGTCGAGAACCGACCATTCCAGGCGGTGGTAGCCACGCTCGACGCAGATCCTGGCCAGCTCCTTCATCAGCGCCTTGCCGTGACCGCCGCCCCTGGCCTCGGGGCGGACGTAGAGGTCCTCCAGGTAGATGCCGTGGGTGCCGCGCCAGGTGGAGAAGTTCAGGAACCACAGCGCGTAGCCGACCACGCGGCCGTCCTGTTCGGCCACATGCGCGTGCAACGCCGGTTCCGGCCCGAAGAGGGCGCTTTCGAGCTGCTCACGCGTGACGCGCACCTCGTGGAGCGCCTTCTCGTAGTCGGCGAGCTCGCGAATCATGTCGATGATGACAGGGACGTCCTGAATAGTGGCTGTGCGAATCACGGGCGCAGCCTACCCGCCGACGTAGGGCACCTCCCCGCGGGCGTGTTAACGTCGCCGCTCGTGACGGAGCACATCTACGTCGGCAACGCCACCGCCGACGCCATCGGTGACCGCGGGTGGCTGCTGGGCCACTTCCAACCCGAGGGCGAGGTACGGCACAGCGAGGACGTCGAGATCAAATGGGGCGTCCACCCCAAGGGTGAGGAACGCGCCCAATGGGTGCGCGGCGAGAAGCGTACCGCCCTGCTGGTGCTGATCAGCGGCAGGTTCCGGATGGAGTTCCCCGGTCACAGCGTGCTGCTCGACCAGCAGGGCGACTACGTCGTCTGGGGCGTCGGGGTCGACCACTCATGGGTCGCGGAGGAGGAGTCGGTGGTCATGACGGTCCGCTGGCCCTCGGTCCCCGGCTACGCCGTCACCTGACCGCTCCAGGAGTACTCCAGCACGTCCAGCTCGAAGCCCTCGGGGAAGCGTTCCACGAACTCCCTGGCCTTCGTGCCGCCGTGGCGCTCGTAGAAGGCGATGGCGGCGGTGTTCCGCTTCAGGACCTCCAGATACAGCTCCCGCGTTCCCGCGCCGTCGAGTGCGTGACGCAGCAGCACGCCGCCGACGCCGGAGCGCTTGAGCCCCGGGTCGACGTGGAGGTTGTCCAGCAGAATGCGGTCGCCCTCGGGGAGCAGGTAGGCGAACCCCGCAATGCCGCCGCCGTTGTCGGCGATCAGCAACTGCCCGCCGTCGTCGCCGGCCCCGGTCAGCCGGTCCCGCCACAGGGCGGCCTGCCGGCCGACGAGCGGGCCGTTCAGGTAGTCGTCGGGGAAGATTCCGGCGTAGGCGGTCCGCCAGCTCCTGGTGTGCAGCGCGGCGACCGCCTCAGCGTCGGCCGCCGTGCCCTGTCTGATGTCCACCAGCCAATTGTCCGGGCTCGTCCCCGATGCCGCTGACCGCCCTGCATCCGGCCGGTCAGCAGATGAAGGCGAGTTTGCTGTCGGGCCCGTGGGCTGACGGGCTGGGGCCGATCCAGCGCTCGTCGGCGGGCAACGAGGCGGGCTGGTAGCGGGAGTCGCACGACAGCCTGATCTCGTCGGCCCCGTTGTCCAGGCTCGCGTGGACCGTGAACGGGGTGAACGTCAGCAGGTCGCCCGCCTGGAAGTCCGCCGTCAGCCACGGCATCCCGAGCTGTTCGCGCAGCTCACGCGGGTCGTCAGAGAGCGTGCCGTCGAACACGTCGGATTCGGGGAGGTTGGCGCAGTAGGCGTCCACGTCCTTCGTCCCGTACTCGTACCTCACGTGGTGCAACCGGTGCGAGCCCGGCAGCACGATCAGCCCGCCGAGCGTCGTGTCGATGTCGCCGAGCGGCGTCCAGGCCGTGAACAGCCGCGAGACGGTGCCCCTGTTCATGAAGACGCTGTCGGCGTGCGGGGCCGTACCCCGGCCACTCGGGATGGCGCGCAGCCAGGTGTAGTCATAGTGCCTGACGGGCTCGCCGAGGAAACGCTCGTAGAAGTCGATCATCCGCCCGCCGTACAGGACCTCCCGCAGCGGCGCGTTGTCGCGGGCGAGCTCGGGCCACAGCGACCTGTTCTCCCTGCCCTCGGTCGCCTCCAGGCGGCGCAGGGTCTCGTCGCGGGCGGCGAGCACCTGTCCGCGGTCGAGACAGCCGGGCAGGAACAGGTAGCCGTCGGCGTCCATTCGGCGGCGCAGCTCGGCCACGTCGTCGATGACGTCGGCGGAGGAGCGCAGCTCACCGAAGGCCCCGGGGGAGGTGTCGAGGGGGATGCCGCGCGAGGTGATGGCGTTCATGTGGAATCCTTCCGCTGGTCGCGTGGAAACCGTAGGCGGGAGCCGTACCAGCGGTGTTGGACGGCGTGACCCGCCACTTGCACGTTTTGGGAGGCCGGTGAGCACGAGCACCCTGCTGCTGCGGGACGTCATGGGCACCGCCCTTGGCGGGGTGTCGCTCGCGGGCCGCATCGAGCAGAGCCGAGGGCTGCCGAGAAGCCCGATGCGCGTGCTCGGCAGCTACGCCCTGGTGTACGTGGTCGCGGGCGGCGGCTGGTACGCCGACGCGCTGGGCGCCGAGACGCCGGTCACCGCCGGCGACCTGATCCTGGTGTTCCCCGACCTGCCCCACGCGTACGGCCCCGGCGCCCGCTGGGACGAGGTCTTCCTCGTGTTCGACGGCCCCGTCTTCCGGCTCTGGGAGGAGCGCGGCCTGCTCGACCGGTCCCGGCCGATCAGGCACCTCGAACCGGTCGAGCGCTGGGCGGAGCGCCTGTGCTCCGTCCTGGACGGCGATCCGCTCCAGCGGGTCTGCCGGTTGCAGGAGGTGCTCGCCGAGGTGTACGGCAGGACGCCCGCCACGCTCGACGACGGCGACCACTGGCTGGCGCGCGCCAAGGCGCTGCTGGACGCCGACGTGCGGCGCGAACGCGACCTGCGCGAGGTGGCGGCCGAGCTGCACCTGTCCTACGACGGCTTCCGCAAACGCTTCAGCAGACTGGCCGGGATCGGGCCCGCCCGCTACCGGTGGCAGGCGAGCATCGAGCGGGCGTGCGAGCTCATGGCGCTCGGCACCATGACGGACCGGCAGATCGCCGCCATGCTGTGCTTTACCGACGAGTTCTACTTCTCGCGGCGGTTCAAGCAGATGACGGGCCGCTCGCCGAGACAGTTCAGGACGGCGCTGCGTCAGTCGAAGTCGGTGCAGGTGACATACCAGTCACCGGACAGGTGATCGACCGACGTGACATCGGTGATCTTCGCGGGGCCGCCGGGAGAGTGTGCGAGCCCGCAGGTGATGAGGAACCCGCCGCCCCCGACGGTGAACTCCGTGAACCCTTCCGACCGCCGGATGGAGGAGACGGGGATCACGCCGATCCACCCCTCCTCCACTTCACGTTGCTCGCCCACCCCGATCGCCCGCGCGCGCTCGTGGAGCGCCGATTCCGAGAACAGCAGCGCCGCCCGCAGGGGAGCGGCGGTGGCCACCGACGCCACGCTGAGCACACCCACCAGCGGAGGAACGATGAGCAGGAGTGGGCGTCTCAGCGTCCGTATCGCCAGGCTCGCCACCCACCCGGCCGCTGACCAGATCCACACCAGGAAAGCGATCCCCAGTAAGAGGAAGTCGCCTCCTGGAGTGAGAGAGGACAGCAGGGCCAGGAAGGCGCTGATGATCGTGGGGGCAAGGTAGGCGAGCTGCCACCAGCGGGAGTCGTCGGCCACGGCCCACGATCTTAGGGGGACGCGGTGCCGAAGGGGTTGTCGATCACGTATCGCCAGCGGCCGTCGGGGCCGCGCCTGGCGACGTCGGTCGCGGTGCCCTCCAGGTGGACGTCCGTGCCGTCGGGGGCGGTGCCGTGGATCGTCCAGTCGACGATGAGCAGCGCGATGTCGTCGGCGACGTAGACGTGGCGGGGCTTGGCCTGGATCGGGAGACCCAGGCTGAGCAGGTGGCGGGTGGCGGCGGCGCGGGCCTGGCCGGTCATCGGCTGGCCGGGAGCCGGAACGAGGACGGCGAGGTCCTCGTAGACCTGCTCGACGGCGTTCACGTCGCCGGTGTTGAAGGCGGCGACGTAGACCTCGTGGTGCCGCGCCGGATCCTCGGTGAGTGCTGAGTCATGATTTATCGTCATGACAGAAGAATCATAACATTTTCACCAGGAGTAACGCGGGGAAACACGCATTTACGGTGAGCGGCAGCGCTGCGGCCGATGGCGTCAGATCCAGCCGTCGAGCGAGGCCATGAAGCCGTCGAGGTCGTCGCGGTGGACGCAGTGTCCGGTGCCGGCCACGAACGCCACCTGGTAGCCGAGCTCCTCCAACCGCCTGCCGTACTCTCTGGAGACCAGGAAGCTCGGGTCGGCCGCCTGGACCAGCGAGGGCACGGCCGGCGACGGGAGGTCGAGGTCGCCGAAGGCGCCGACGCCCTCCATCACCTTCAGGTCCCAGGCGGCGAAGCCCTCCAGCTCGGCGGCCACGTCCTCCGGCGCCCACCGCGGGTTCAGCTGGGAGATCTGCTCGGCCGTCGCGGTCTTGGTGGCCAGGGCGAACCCGGCCATCGCCTCCACGTCGGCCCGCGCGCCCGACAGCAGCCACGCGGGGTCGCTGTAGACGGCCCTGCCGGGACGGAGCTCGTCGACGGCGAGGGCGAGCGTGCGCCCGCCGAGCGAGTGTCCGATCACGACGTCGGCTCCCGAGGGGAGCGACTCGACCACGTCGGCGGCGAAGTCCTCGCCGCGGTAGGAGTCGGCGTGCGCGCTCTGGCCGTGGCCGCGCAGGTCGGGGGCCAGGACGTGATAGCCGCGCTCGACCAGCAGCGGAGCGACCCGGCACCAGGTGCCTGCCGAGGACATGACGCCGTGGATCAGGATGGCGAGCTTGCCGGCTCCCGCCGATCCCCACTCGTGGACTTTCAGCTGCATGGTTCCTCCATGGCTTATACGTATAACCAGATGTGTATCACGCCTCCAGCCACCGCGGCGAGCGCCTGGTTGATCGCTATGGTGGAAGTCACGGAGCACGGTCGATCCGGCGGGAGATGACATGAGCGAGTCCGTGACGTTGCCACTCCACATGCGCAGGGCCGGGTTCGACCCGGCCCCCGAGCTGTCCGCGCTGCGCGACGACGAGGGTGTACGGAAGGTCAGCACCCCCTTCGGCATCGACGCCTGGATGGTCACCCGGTACGCCGACGTCCGCGAGGTGCTGGCCGACGCCACCCGCTTCAGCAACGCCAGGACGGCGAGCTTCCGTCCGCCGGGCCAGATCGACCTGAGCGACGAGCAGATCGCCACGTTGCGGGCGGGCAACCTGCTGTCCTTCGACCCGCCCGAGCACACCAGGCTGCGGCGCATGCTGACGCCCGAGTTCACCGTCCGCAGGATGCGCAGGCTGGAACCGCGCATCACCGCCATCGTCGACCAGCACCTCGATGCCATGGCGGCGAACGGCTCGTCCGCCGACCTCGTCACGGCCTTCGCGCTGCCGGTCCCCTCGCTGGTGATCTGCGAACTGCTCGGCGTGCCGTACGCCGACAGAGACGACTTCCAGCGGCGCACCAACGGGATGCTGGACCTGTCGGCGCCGGTCGAGCAACGGGTCGCGCTGCAGCTCGAGTCCCGCGCCTACATGGCCGACCTCGTCGCCAAGGAGCAGGCCGACCCAGGCGAGGAGCTGCTCGGCATGCTGGTGCGCGAGCACGGCGACGACCTGTCGACCGACGAGCTGATCGGCATCGGCTCGCTGCTCCTGCTGGCGGGCCACGAGACCACCTCCAACATGCTGTCGCTCGGCACGCTCGCCCTGCTGCGCCACCCCGACCAGCTGGAGCTGCTCAGGAAGCAGCCGGAACGGATCGACGCGGCCGTGGAGGAGCTGCTGCGCTGGCTCAGCATCGTTCACTCGGGAACGGCCAAGATCACCACAACCGAGGTCGAGCTGGCCGGCCTGCGCATCCCCGCCGGCGAGCTGGTGATGTGCGTCCTGCCGTCCGCGAACAGGGACACCGCGCTGCTCCCCGACCCCGACAGGTTCGACATCGAGCGCGGCGCGCCCGGGCACGTCGCGTTCGGCCACGGGGTGCACCACTGCCTGGGGGCGCCGTTGGCGCGGATGGAGATGCGCATCGCGTTCCCCGCCCTGCTGCGTCGCTTCCCCGAGCTGCGGGAAGCCGGCGCGTCCGCCGACTTCCGCTCATTCCACGTCGTGTACGGCCTGCGCTCCCTGGAGGTCGCCTGGTAGCGCGCCGACCATCGCGAGCAGGACATGCGCAGGGGTTGCATCTTGTACCGGGTTACCGTCGGGAGGCAGGCGACGAGAGCTGGGAGGGCACGATGTGGGCACCTGACGCATGCACGCTTCCGACCGAAGAGCGGCCGTTGCGCGTGGCGGAGTTCGACGACCTGTTCGCTTCCGCGTTGCTCCGGCTCGAACGCGTGGGTCCGACGCAGCTGCGGCTCGCGCTGGACGGCCGCGCTGAGGTGGAGGCGACGGCCCGTGACCTGACGGCCAGGGAGAGCGGCTGTTGCTCGTTCTTCACTTTCGCCTTCACGCGGGACGACGAGGGGCTGGTGTTGGATGTCACGGTGCCGGCCGTACACGTGAAGGTGCTCGACGGGTTGGCCGCCAGGGCCGTCGCGGCCGCCCCCCGGGCGGCGTCGTGAGCGGGGCGGGGTTGCGCACGGGGCAGGTCGCGGCCTGCTGGAGGAGCCCCGGCGCAGCAACGGCGGGCACCGGCTGTATCCCGAGGAGACCGTGACCGTCCTACGGATGATCAAGGCGGCGCAACGGCTGGGCTTCACCCTTGAGGAGGTGGCCGAGGCGATGGCTCAGCCCCGCCTGCGCTCCAGGACGGTCGCGAAGCTCGCCGAGGTGGAGCGGAAGATCGCCGACCTGCACGCGATCCGCGAGACGCTGGTCCAGGCGGTCGACGCGGGCTGCGACGACCTGATGGCGTGTACGGCGGCGCCGCGCTGTCCGCTGCCGTTCTAGCCGCCCTCTACAGTCGCCGTCATGACTGTCGCACGCTCGCTCCTGCTGTTCGTGGTGGCGGCCCTCGCCGAGATCGGCGGGGCATGGCTGGTCTGGCAGGGAGTTCGCGAGCACCGCGGGCTGCTGTGGGTCGGGGCGGGCTTCGTCGCGCTGGGCGTGTACGGCCTCGTGGCCACCCTGCAACCCGACGCCCACTTCGGCCGCATCCTGGCCGCCTACGGGGGAGTGTTCGTGGCGGGCTCGCTGGTGTGGGGGGTGGTGGTGGACCGGTTCCAGCCCGACCGGTGGGACATCATCGGCGCCGCCATCTGCATGCTCGGCGTCCTGGTCATCATGTACGCGCCCCGCGGCTAGCCCGTTCCTCCACGCCTCGAGCTTTCGGTGAGCCCGTCCGATAAATGACCAAGGATGTTAGATTGTCGGGGCCATTGATGTTGGTGTGACACGGGAGGCGTGGCTCACGTGGCAGGGTTCGAGATCTACTTCGACGCGCTCGAAGCATGTGCCGGCAGGGCCAATGGAGTCGCGAACCAGTTCAAGAGCATGGCCGACGAGATCCCTGCTGGCGCCGGCACCACGTGGTTCGGCTCCCTCGAGGGCGCTTCGAGCAAGCTCACCACGGCCGTCGACGACCTCGAGGCGAAGATCGACGCCGAGACCAGGCACGCCCAGCAGAACCTGACCAAGGTCGAGGCGGCCATCCACCAGGTCGTCACCAACGTCCGCAACGCCGACCTCCCCGTCGGCCCCCGGACGGAGCAAGCGTGACGGACATCTGGGACAGGTACCTCAGCGACATCCAGCAGGTCATCGACGATCTGAGCGGCAACCAGGCCGAGATCACGAAG
Organism: Nonomuraea sp. NPDC059194; assembly: GCF_042754765.1. Classification (NCBI taxonomy): domain Bacteria; kingdom Bacillati; phylum Actinomycetota; class Actinomycetes; order Streptosporangiales; family Streptosporangiaceae; genus Nonomuraea; species Nonomuraea sp. NPDC059194. Next base: position 20,044 of record NZ_JBHZBH010000063.1, read on the forward strand.
ATCTCGACGCGCTGGCGGACGCTGGCCACCAACCTCACCACGGAGACGGGCGCCATCAAGCGCGCGGTCAACACGGTGGACAGCGCGTGGAACGGCGGCGCCGCCGAGGACTTCGCTACCTACATGGCCAAATACCCCGAGCAGGGGACGAAGCTGAGTACCGCCCTGACCAACTGCGCGGGGAAGCTGGACGCAGCGGGGACCGCGCTGGAAACGGCGAAGGGCGAAGTCCAGGCCCTCTACCGGGAAAAACGCGCCTGGCTGGACGAGCAGCGCAACGACCCCGACACCACCTCGATACCGATGACGAGCATCAGATCCCAGGTGTCCGACGCCCTCGAACGGGCCAAGGAGCCGAGGGGGCGGGCGGTCGAGGCCGTCAAGCAGGCGACCGCCGAGATCGACAAGTACCTCAAGCTCGCGTTCTTCACCGACATCGCCGCCCCCGGCGACAGGGTCTTCGTCCCGGGCAACGACGCCTCGAAACGCTGGATCCCCGACCCCGCCTTCCGATCCAAGGGCGCCACGCAGTTGGCGTCCTACACCGGCAACCCGAACGGCGGCAACGGTTACGCCCCGGGTGGGTCGGGCGGCGCCGGCGGTGGCGGCGGCGGTGGTGGTGGCGGTGGTTGGAAGCCGTCGCTCGCCGTACCGCCGAACGCCCACAGCCTCGCCCCGAACCCCCGCGCCCAGGCCATCGTCGACTACGCGCTCAAGCAGCTCGGCGACCCGTACGTCTGGGGTGCGACAGGACCCAACTCCTTCGACTGCTCGGGGCTGACGCTGCGCGCGTACCAGTCGGCGGGGACCACCATCCCCCGGGTCGCCCACGACCAGTGGATCCGCGGCCCGCGCATCCCCGACGGCAACGCGCAGGCCGGAGACCTCATCTTCTTCGACAACAACGGGGACGGCACAGCCGACCACGTGGGCATCGTGCTCGACCCCGAGAAGCAGACGATGATCCATGCGCCCAACTCGCGCTCCGTCGTCCGCATCGAGGGCTACGGCACCTATCCGGGCCGCCTGGGCATCACCCGTCCGGGAATGGGCTGACCTGCCGCCTTCGAGCGCTCAGTAAGCGTGCACGTAGGTCGTGACGCACTTGAAGGTGGCGAAACCGGCACGCTCGTAGATCGCGACCGCTCCGGTTCCGTTGGCGGCGTCGACGCTCAGCCCCGCCGTGCCGTACCCCTGGGCCTTGAACGAGGTGAGGGCGTGTGCGATCAGCGCGCTCGCCACGCCCCTGCCGCGCCACTCTCCGACCGTCGCGATGATCTGGATCCAGGCCTCGCGTACGCCGGTGGCCGCCGTGTCCGCCTCCCGGTAGTGGGTCAGCAGGCAGCCCACCGCCGTTCCGTCCGCTGTCGCCAGGAACGAGCCGTCAGGGCGGAAGGCGGTCGTGCCGGTGATGAGGTGCTTCCAGCTTTCAGGAGTGTGCGGCGTGTTGCCCCAGTGGTCGCCGAAGGCGGCGTTGCGCACCTCGCGTGCCTGCTCGTCGAGCTCTGGTGTCCAGGTCACGATCGTGACCCCGTCGGGAACCTTCGGTAGCGGAATCGGCAGGGTCAGATCGCGCCGCCTGCCCTGGAAGACGCGTTCGGGCGCGAACCCCGCCTCCTCGGCGAGCGTGGCCAGGTCATGGTTGCCGTCATCGACATGCAGGAGGAGGTGAAGGGGTTTGCCGGGATAGTGCCTTTCGTGCAGCATGGGCGCGGTCCGGAGCGACCAGTCGATGATCCGCCTGCCGTACCCACGCCTGCGGTGGTCCGGGTGCACAGCCCCGCCCCAAAGATCCATCAGGTGGACGGGATCCGCCGCCTGCCGAACCGGGGCCAGCCCGAGCGCCACGATCCGATCGTCCTGCCTGGCCGCGAGCGTGCCCTCCCGCAGGTCGAGTAGCGGGTTGGCCAGGCGTTCCGCCATCTGCTCCACGGTGACGTGGCTGCCGGTCCTGTCCACGGCTTCGACGGCGGCGGCGAACTCGGCCCAGGCCGACGCGTCGTCAGTGGTGAGCGGCCCCCACTTCACGTCCATGATCTCATGCTAGGACAAGCTCCCCGATCGAGGCGGCCTCCGGCCTCGCGGGTGATGTCCACGCCCGCGGCCGTGTCCCACGGGTTGTTGCTCAGGGTTTCGCCCTCACATTCGCCAGACGCCCAGGCAACGCGCCATGAACCGGAAGGGGATGGCCTGTCCCTTGGTCTGGTCAACGGTGCCAGCCACGTGCAGGTCGAGCTCCGGACAGTGGAAGAGCCACGTCCCGGTGGCTCCCGAGTGGCCGACGAGCGTGACAGGGCGGCGCCCCGGTGACATGAGTCGGCCGACCTTGAAGAACATGGTGCCCAGGCCGTACCGGAGGATGGGGATGTTGCGCAGCCGGTTGCGCCGCTCGGTGAGCAGCTCCAGTGAGCGGGCGTCACTGAAGAGTTCGCCGTCAAGCAGCGCTCGCTGAAAGGTGAGGAGATCGCTGGTGGTGCTGAACAGGTCGTTGCAGGACTCGATCATCGAGGTCAGCTCCACGCGGCGCTGTTTCGCGTAGAGCGGTGAGGGCGTTGCGGTCGCCGGATCCGGCGGGCGATGTCCTGGGAGCCAGGTGTGCGTCAGGCCGAGCGGACGGAGGATCCGTTCGGTCACCGTCTCCACGATGCGGATGAGCAACTGGAAGCCGGTGTCGGAGTAGCGGGCCTTCTGCCGAGCGGCCGTGAGGTCCTGCGGCTCGAAGTGCGGGCGCTGCTGCTCGCGCGTAGCCCGCATCGTGTCCTCGAAGGTCCAGGCCAGATCCTGACCGGCGGCGAGGCGCTCATACAGGCTGGGGCCTTCACGACGCTTCTCGAAATGGTCGGGCAATCCGGACGTGTGACTCGCGAGGTGGCGCACCGTGATCGCGGACGTCCGGTCGATCCCTCCGAGGACATGGAGTCCAGTGATCAGCTCCGTAGGCAGATAGCTGTTGATCGGCGCGGCCAGCTCGAGCTCGCCGCGCTCGTGCGCCTGCAGCACCAGCGTGATGATGAAACGCTTGGTGACGCTCGCGATGAAGAACGGGGTATCGGGACGCAGCGGGTGATCGTCGGCACCGGCAGGCCCGGAGGCGGCGGACCAGCGTTGTTTCCCGTCGCCGCTTGTGACGGCGAGTTTGGCGTGGTGTATGCCGCGTTGAGCGACGAGGCTCTCCAGCAGGCCCGTCAGCCGCGCGTCGACGTCGTCGGGAACGTGATTGTCGTGAGCAGGGGTCGTGGCGAGCGGCGATGTCACGTGGATGTTCCTTGTCTCCGTTCCCTCAACGTGACCCTCGGCGCCATGCCTTCCACCGGCCGAGGCAGTCAACCATTGATGATCTATCTACTAGACATGTCTATGAGAGTCAATGATTTAGACTCGGCCAATGGCTCATGTGATCCTCGGTCTGCTCCTGATCGCCCCGCAGACCTTCTACGACCTCATCAAAGGATTCGAGGCCGGCGTCGCGCTCTTCTACAGCGCCAGCTCCGGCAGCATCAAACGCGCGCTGGACACCCTGCTCGCGCGGGAGTTCATCGAGGTCGCCAGCATCGAAGCCGGGGGCCGGGGGCGGAAGGTGTACCGCCTGACCGACGCCGGTCGTCAGGAGTTCCGCGCGTGGATGACAGGAGACTTGGCTGGGCCCGATCTGGAGACCGCGGCGCTGTCCAGGCTCTACTTCCTCGGCCTGTTGGAGCCGGTCGAACGCGTACCGGTGCTCCGCCGCATCACGGCGCGCATCGAGACCGACCTCGCCGCGCTCTCGGCCCTCGACAAGCACCTCGATACCCTGGACATTCCTGAGGAGCACCGCGACCTCGCCACCCATCAGCGCGCGACGCTCGACTACGGCATCGCCTCACACCGCTTCACGCTCGACTGGTTCCGCGATCACATCGACCGGCACGAGACGTCGAACCGCTGACACCGCACGGACGGGGTCCCAAACCGTCGGCACGCCGCCACCTCGGTCACCGGGCGACCCGGACCCGCATCAGCGGGCGCCACGAGGGTGACACTGAGATGATCCTGTCTGCCGTCGACCAGCCCGAAGGGGAAGCAGGCCGAGGCCACTGGGGTCAAGGCGGAGCGCCCCGCTGGACGAACGACCTTGACGCTTGTCCCGGGTAGATGGCGGACGGATGATCAGGCCCTACCTCAGCCACCTGCGAACCTTCGACGTCGAGCGTGTTCGCGACGATCATCCCGGAGCCGGAGCGACTGAGGCTCACGACCAACCGTTGATCACCTCAGACGTCCACCGTACAGTCTCAGGATGGCCAACCCCCCTCCCGGCGACGGCATGCGGTCGCTGTTGATAGCGAGGGCATGCGTCATCGTTGTCTCGGCCGTCCTCTGGGCAGCGGATTACGTCGCCTGGATGGCCGTGTCGGTTCTTGAGATGACGGCGTGTGGCCTTGATCCGATGACGGAATATGAGACCCAGGAGTGCGCCCCGCTCAGCACATGGTCAACCGTCACCTTCTTCACGTGGATCTTGACACCGATGGCGTGCGCGATGTTCTTCGGATTGATCTCACTTATTCCTTGGCGCCGGATGGGTGCTCGATTGGCTGCGCTTTGGCTCATCCCGGTCTTGCCGTTGTCGATCGGGGTTGGTGCTGTGCTTGCGTACGTGCTCTATTGGCCGTTGTCTGTGTGACGACTGCGTGGCCGCGGCTCGAGCGGCGGGCTTCGCGGCGATGAGGACGCCGGCCACGGTGTCCCAAGGGTTGTTGCTGAGCATGATGTTGGCGTCGATCTTGCCTTCGGCGCGACAGGAATCGGACCCCGCGCTGTCAGCCTGCGAACTCTCTCGAGATCGCGCGGGCTTGATCCGCGGTATTCGTTGGGACAACACTGGGACACGACGTGGCCGGTGATCGACGTCCGGCGCGGCACGATTCCGCTTCACCTGCTGTTCTCCTGTGAGTGAGAGGGGGTGATCGTGTGTCCCAGTCCGGTACGGCTTCCGCCCCGGCACGGACTCCCGCGTGGCGTTACGCCATCGGGATGTTCGGTACATCCATCCCGATCAACATGATCAAGGGATCGATGATCCTCTTCTACGTCGACATTCTCGGGCTCGACGTGCGCGCCTACGGCGTGGTCATGGTGATCTACGCGATCATCGACGCCGTCGACAACCCGCTGCTCGGCCACCTCTCCGACCGCACCAGAAGTCGGTACGGCAGGCGCCGGCCGTGGCTGCTCGTGGGTGCGCCGATGCTCGCGGCCTGCATGATCGCGTTCTTCTCCGCGCCGACCTCGCTGGAGGGCATCGGCCTCGTGCTCTGGTTCGCGATCTTCGCGATCCTGTGCGAGGCCTTCGACTCGATGCTCAACGCGAACTACGGCGCGCTGCTCCCCGAACTCTATCCGCGCGAGCGCGACCGAGCCGTTGCCAACAGCCTGCGCCAGGGCTTCCAGCTCGCGGCACTCGTGATCTCGCTCGCGGTCACCCCGCTGCTCACGACGCAGGTGTTCGGCACCGAGGAAACCACCGAAGGCTTCCGGACCACCGCGATCATCTATGGCGTGATCGCATGCGTCGTGATCGCGTTCATGGCGCTCAGCGCACACGAGAATCCTCGCTACGCCACGCACGAGCGGCCGCGACTGCTGCACAGCCTGTGGTCGATCGTCCGCAACCCGATGTTCTGGACGGTCGGGCTCACCGGCGCCTGCTACGGGGTGGCCATGGCGCTCGTACTCTCCGGCATCCAGCTGTACGTGCGCTACTCGCTCGGGCTCCCGGTCGCCAACGCGCTCTACCTGCAGGGCATCGTCATCCTCATCTCGGCCGGCGGCCTCATCGTGTGGACGCGCGTCGTCGCCCGCCGCGGCGCCCTGTGGACCTGGCGGCTGGCCTTCCCGATCCTGGCGGTCAGCTTCGCCACCTTGTTCTTCGCCACCGACCTCGTGACGGCCATCGCCGCCGGGGTACTCGTAGGCGCCGGATGGTCAGGGATGCTCGCGACGAACGACCTCATCGTGGCGCGTGTCCTGGACGCCGACGCCGCGCGCAACGGAGAGCATCGTGAAGGGCTCTTCCTGTCGGCATTCGGGTTCTTCGCCCGGCTCAACGGGATCGTGACGGGATTCGCCCTCACCTCGCTGGGAGTCTTCTTCGGCTACAACTCGGGCGATGACCCCGGTGCCGACCCCGGGCTCGCGTTCCGTGTTTACTTATGCGTGTACCCGTTCGTACTGACGGCGATCGGTGCCGTCGCGGCGCGACTCATCTCGGTCCCGGTCGAGCCGCCGCCCGAGGCGGCTGAGCCGGTCGAGCCGCCGCCCGCCGGTCCCGCGAACGAGCCCGACGTGGAGCGCACCCCGTGACCCGGCGCCTCGTGATCACGGCCGACGACCTCGGCCGCGAGCCCGGCACCACGGAAGTCATCGCCGCCCTACTCGCCGAAGGACACGTCAGCGCGACGACCCTCATCCCTGTCTCCCCGCTTGCCGAGCAAGCAGCGAACCACGTCCGGGAGCTCGGCGTGGTGCCGCGGCTGCACGTGACCCTGACGAGCGAGCACGGACTCCCGCGCTGGCGACCTCTCGACGGCGCGGCCAGCCTCGTCGATCCTGACGGGACCCTCAGCGACGATCCGTTCGTTCTCGGAGCCCGAGGCGAGGCCCGGGAGGTCATCGGGGAGGCAGACGCACAGCTGCGCTGGATGCGTGACCGGGGCTTCGCGCCCGTGGCGGCAGACTCTCATGCCGGCACCCTGTACGGCCTGCATGGCCGATCATGGCTCGCCCAGGCGCTGGAATGGTGTGCGCACCACGGCCTGGCCTTCCGGCTGCCTCGCGACGCGGAGCCGTACTTCGGTGGGCCACTGCCGCCGCGGCTCGCGGCAGAGCACACCAAGGCCGTCGCCCTCGCTGACGCTCTCGGCGTGTCCATTCCGCAGACGATCGCCACCAATCGGCGCACAGCGTACGAACTCGGCGCCTACCAGCAACTGCGGGACGATTACCTCCGTCGGCTCGCGGCCCTGCCCGAGGGCACGAGCGAGCTGTTCCTGCATCCCTCCCGCGAGGACGCGGTCAGAGGACCGGACGGCATCGTGCGGGTTTGGGAGGCGCGGCTGCTGCGCGATCCGGTGTGGCACGACGCGCTCGAGAAGGAGGGCGTCGAGGTCGTCGGAGGCTGGTGGACCTGACCTGCGTCGGCGGCCGTGAGCTCGCGATGGTGCCGCTTGCGGCAGTCCGGGAGTCGGCACATTCGTACAAGTCCTGCCTGGATCCGCCCGACATCCTGGGGGCGTACGAGGTTCCGACGAAAGGGTCGCGATGCTCAATCTGTCGATCATTCTGGAAGACAGCGCCCGCAATGCTCCAGATCGCACCGCGCTGGTCTTCGGCGACCTGCGCCTGCCGTACTCCATGGTGAACTCCGTCGCGAACCAGGTGGCCAACCTGTTGGTGGCCCGGGGGATCGGCAAGGGTGACAAGGTCGCGCTGCTCTGCCCGAACCTGCCGTACTTCCCCTTCGTCTACTTCGGCATCCTCAAGGCCGGAGCGACCGTGGTTCCGCTCAACGTGCTGCTGCAGCCGCGTGAGATCACCTACCACCTGGCCGACAGCGACGCCAAGGCGCTCTTCTGCTTCGAGGGCTCCGCCGAGCTGCCGATGGGCGCGCGCGGGCGGGAGGCGTTCGACGCCGTCGAGGGTTGCGAGCACTTCGTCGTCCTGCCTGCCACGCCGCTGGCCACCGAGTCGGAGCACGGTGAGTCGTTCTGGGCGGCGCTGGAGGGCATGTCCGGGGAGTTCGAGACGGTGCGGACCGAGCCGGGCGACACCGCGGCCATCCTCTACACCTCCGGCACCACCGGTCAGCCCAAGGGCGCCGTGCTGACCCACATGAACATGCTGACCAACACCGTGGTCAGCGACGAGATGTTCCCCGCCGACCCCGAGGGCGACGTCTCATTCGCCGTGCTGCCGCTCTTTCACTCCTTCGGCCAGACCGCGGTCATGAACGTGAGCGTGCGTCGCCGCGCCACCCTCGTGCTGCAGCCGCGCTTCGAGCCCGGCGAGGCGCTGGCGCTCATGCGCAGGGAGAAGGTGACCATGTTCGCCGGGGTGCCGACGATGTTCTGGGCGCTGCTGTCGAAGATCCACGCCGACGGGGCCGAGGCGCCCTCGACGCTGCGGGTGGCGGTGGCGGGCGGGGCCTCCTGCCCGGTCGAGGTGCTCAAGGACTTCGAGGCCACCTTCGCCATCCCGATCCTGGAGGGCTACGGGCTGTCGGAGACCTCCCCGGTGGCCGGCTTCAACCAGCCCGGCCGGCCGACCAAGCCGGGCACCATCGGCTTCCCGATCTGGGGCGTGGAGATGCGGCTGGTGGACAGCGACTGGAACACCATCGAAGGCGAGGGCCCCGGCGAGATCACCATCCGCGGGCACAACGTCATGAAGGGCTATTACGGGCGGCCCGAGGCTACCGCGGAGGTCATGCGGGACGGCTGGTTCCGCACTGGCGACATCGCCACCCGTGACGAGGACGGCTACTACGCCATCATCGACCGCACGAAGGACATGATCATCCGGGGCGGCTTCAACGTCTACCCGCGCGAGGTGGAGGAGGTGCTGATGATGCATCCGGCGGTCTCGCTGGTGGCGGTGGTCGGCGTACCCCATGACTCGCACGGCGAGGAGGTCAAGGCCTACGTCATCGCGTCGCCCGGCGCGACGGCGAGCGAGGAGGAGCTCATCGCCTGGTGCAAGGAGAACATGGCTGCGTACAAGTACCCGCGGAGCATCGAGTTCCGCGACTCGCTGCCGATGACGGCGACCGGCAAGATCCTCAAGCGTGAGCTGCGCTAGCCGCGACATCGACGGGGCAGGGCGACAGCTCTCAGCGCTCGCGCCGGTAGCGACCTCGGGGCTCCAGCGCGGACTTGGGCGCCTTATGGTTCAGGGCAACCAGTCGATCGCCGCGGCGAGCTCGGAGGGCGCATTCCCAAAGGTGGCCCGGAAGACCCGGGTGAAGTGTGGGCTGTCGGTGAACCCGGCGCTGTGAGCGGCCACCGTCAACGTGTCTCCCGCGGCTACGAGGCCAATGGCACGCTGCAGGCGTAGCCACCGCACGTACGGCCGCAAAGGGATCCCTACGTGCGCGCTGAACAGGTGCGCCAGCCGACTCGGCGACAGGTGGACCGCGTCCGCGACCGTACGCAGCCGCACCGGTCCTCGTCTCAGGAGCGTGGGGATCACGGTAATCGCCGCCTCCACCGCTGGGTGGAGCGGAACGCTGTCGGCGGCGCTGTGGCCGGTCCACACCTCGACTACTCGCAGCGCGGTCGTCGCTTCGGCTGAGCGCACATGACCGATCGGCGGCTCGGTGAACATGAGCGGCCGTAATCCCTTGTGGTGCCCCGGTCTCGGGCTCGTGTGCGCCGGTTCGGTCACTGCCTGAGCTGAAGATCCGTAGACGGGCAGATCCCTGTCCTCCGTGACGGATGGCGACCAGGCCGAAGCCTTGAGCCCCGTACCGAAGCGCGCGAGCAGGGACCGGCCCGGCGAACTGCGGGGATCCAGGTGAGCGAGCAGCGCCTCACGAGCTCCGGTGAGTATTGCGTGGCGGGTGTCGGGGGGAATGATGGCGATCTGCGTGGTCAGCCGCTCGCCGTGGGCGTCAGCCATGGTGAAGGGCTCGGCGGAGACAATCAGCTGAACCGCATGGTGGGCGTGCAGGCCATTCCTGCCGACCGCCCCGCCGTACAGCATGAGGCCGGGTCGAAGTACACACCAGCCGCGCCAAGGATGCGACATCACACCCTCCTTGATCGGCACACCTCGAACGGCGCCGGCCGTACCTCTGCATCGATCAGCCCGGCGCACCGCCAGCGCATGCGCGCCGCTCTCCTGGGCACCCCCAGTGGCGCGCACACCGCCGACCGCCGGCACGCGCGGCTGCCGGACTGGTGCCGATGGAGCGAACGCTGAAGCCCGGAGGCGCGCGACAAATTCCTGATCGTCAGCTGCGCCTTGTGACGGTAGGCGCGAAACGAGGCCCCCAATGGCTGAACCACCGCTCCTCCTCCGACGAGAGGCCCGCAATACACCCCGACGCCGCTGAAAGCGTATCTGGTCATGGGTAACTCGGGTCTTCCGCTGTCCATCGCCTTCGGCGGCCGCATGAGGCGATGGCTCAGGTGGACCGCGCAGTCGGCGAGAGCCGCTCAGGCCCGGAGCGGAGCCGGATGCCCCTTACCGAAGGTCTCGGACGCCCAATCGCCGTCTCTGGCACCGGCGAGTCGCCAGCGGACCCATGGTGTGGCCCGAGAAGCGAAGAGCCCCGCCGACGATCAAGGGATCGCCTGATCGAGGCCCTTCAGGAAGTGGAGCGGGTGACGGGAATCGAACCCGCGCTGTCAGCTTGGGAATTGCTGTGATCACGGGCTCTGGACCCTGGGTTGCCTGGTCAGCGCCGGTCTCGGGCCGGTCGTGAGCGACCGTGGTTGACCCCTCGTTACCGGGGCTAATGGCACGCTAATGGCACGACGATCAGACCGTGGCCTGCGCCAATCCACCTATGGAAGCCGCTCCCAAAGAGCAAGCCAGCGATCTATCTCGCTAGCTGTCACCTGATCGGTGAGGTGATCGCGGATGGTGCGGGCAGAATTTAGAAGGTTCTTGCAGCGGCGGAGAAGGAGGATCTCGGACGCCGGACGTTCTCGCCAATCGGTCGACCATGTCTCCGCCTGGACTCGATCGAGGGGAAGCGCGGCCAGGATGTCCGCTCCGAGAACATCTGGGTTCCAGAGAGGCTCGTCATCAGTACCGAGTGCAAGGATCATGTACGCACGTAGGTGGAACCGGCTCACATCAGCATCTGCCTTACCCAAGCCCGCGCTCTCGGCTTGATCGAGCGCATGAAGGGCTGTCGCGGCCCAAGCACGCTGCCCCTCGCCCTGTGCTGTCTCCCGGGCGTAGCGGGCGTTCACTTCCCACACGGCAAGCCACTGATTGATGGCCGCGGAACGATCGTGACCCATCTGCGAAGTCTGTCAGGCGCACCGCGCACAGCCCGCCCGCCCGCTGATAATCCCGTCTGCCATCGTCCCGCCCGCAGGGGAAGCGGGCCAGGGCCATGGCTACCAGATGGAGCGCCCCACTGGAGAATCATCATGAGTTTGGGTAGCCAATGTGTGCATGGCTGCCCCGTTCTCTGCCACGTGATCTAGTACGGCAGCCGCCATTTGCTGGATGACCAGGGCGGATGCGCGGCGGGTCGATGTGATCTTGTGATCGGAATCCGGCCCAACGAGAACAGCC
>NZ_JBHZBH010000064.1:0-30873 GCF_042754765.1 Nonomuraea sp. NPDC059194
GTCTCCTCACCGCATCTAAGACGCTTCATGCTGCGGCCATGACCAGCAATAGCGCCCCTATTTCGCAGCAGGGGTTGACTCAGGGAACTGCCGCGCCCCTCCTTCGTCGGGCCTTGCCACCGGACACGCGAGTTACGGTGGTCTGCTGTACAGCAACCGGGTACAGCAACCGTGCCGTACAGCACCGCGTCATTCTGTACGCCATCGGGCAGCCGACCAGCGCGGGGATCGCCCAGCCAGCGATCTGCCTTGCCCTTGTAAACAGAAGGTCAGGGGTTCGATTCCCCTCGTCGGCTCTGTGTTGGAACGCCCCTGAACAGGGATGATCTGTTCGGGGGCTTTCTGTTTGTCAGGACAATCTTGAGATCTTGCTAACAGCCTTGCTAACAGGAGACGCCGTGGCCCTGGAAGAGCATCCCGGTAGGTGGACCTACGACCCCGAGGCGGAGGCAGCGTACGTCTATCTTCGGGGACCGATCCCACCCGGTGGCGTGGCACGGACGGTCTCGGTGGACAGCCCCCTGGTGAACCTCGACCTGGACGAGAGCGGCCGGGTGATCGGTATCGAGATACTCGCCGCGTGGCCAGGTGAATAGGAAGGGAGGGCCTCCCGAGTTGGGAAAGCCCTCTTAGGGGCTGATGACAAAGGGGTTTGGTCGCTGAGGCTGGGGCCAGCGATGACCCGAGGCGAGGCATCTTCGCGTGATACGCCCTGAACCGAAGATCGCCCCCCGACGCCGACAGCACCCCTGCGAGCGGGAAGCATCCGGACGAGCCCTGGATAGCAGAAGCACAGAGGACCGTACAGTCCCAATTGGAAACGCTTACGTGGTGGTCGGCGACTCGGAGATGACTCCGGATAGGTAAGCGGATCCCTCCAGGATCTGGGAAGTGAGCTTGATCCCGGTGAGGCGCTCGATCAGGACAAGCCCTGGCCCCCGGTAGAGCTCATACTTGTCCTCCCCATAGTCGTGGTCAATCTGCTTCATGGTCTCCACGAGTTCATCGGGAATCTCCTCGGAGTAGCCCTCCTGGGCCCAGAATGCGAACCGGGTCTCCCCGTCTTCCACCCAGCGGAAGTCTTCCAGGCCCTTGATGTCGAGGCGGTAGAGGGAGGCCAGGCGGGTGCCCGCTGACAGCGGCACGAGGAATTCGTCGTTGGCGCCGAGCCAACTGTTGTACTGCGCGACGAACGCCCAGTCGCCGACGGTCGTGACCGCGACAAACTCGGTCTGGTAGTCGTAGTGGGCGCTGGCATTGATCGACTCATCGAGCGTCATCCAGGAGAAGTCTTCTGCTCGGCCACCCATCCGGGCTACGAGTTGCTCGGGTGTGAGCCCGTGGACGAAGATAAAGCTGTATGCCTCCGCAAGGCTGGAGTTGGTGAACCAGGCGTAGTCGCCAGGGGGCGTGATCATGCAGCGATCATGGCAGAGCCCACCGACACAACCTGCCGAGGAAATCGGTCCCTCTGACCGATCGTCGGTCAGGGACAGGCGCCGGGTCAGCGGGGCACGCGGCTGACGGCCCATCCAGCCCGCAGCCTCCTTTCTTTCGCGGCGGTGACATCGACACACCGGTGAGGCGCAAGCACTGACGTTCGAGGACGCAGGCGTGTAGGCAGACAACCAAGGGCTCCTGGTCGCCGAGTTGCGTAGACAACACCTCAGCAATCAGGAGCCCGCTCTTGTCCACGGGCGTATCACGCGAAGATACTCGCCCGGTCATCGCTGGTCCCAACCTCAGCGACCAAACCCCCTTGTCATCAGGCTCTTACCTGGCGTGGATCTTCAGGCGGCGTTCTTGACGGCGTCGGCGAATACGTCGGCGGCCGTTGCGCACCCGACGGCCCTCTCCTCAACTCGAAGAACCGCACGCAGATGACCTGGTACTGCCCGAACCTCCCCGGGGCCGGCCCGGGCAAGCAGTGCGACGAGTATCCGTTCGCCTCCACCAACCAGGCGATCGGTGTCGAAGGCCAGCTCATCAACAACGTCTGGACGCCCACCTTCAACGCCTCACTTCGTCAGGTGAGCACCGACCACAACCAAGCCGCAGGACGCGACCTGGCGGCCTTCTACGCCCGCTACCGCGTCTTCACCTCTGGCCAGCTCGAAGGCGGCGCGGGCAACTGGCCGTCCAATGCCTTCTGGGTCAGAATCCGCAACGGCGCACCACCGTCATAACGTTATAGCCGGGAGAGGGCCTCGCCCTCTCCCGGCTCCTCCACCATCGGAAGGTGAGCATGCAGTCGCCGACGCACCTGCACGATCTCCTAGTCTCGACCATCTTCACCGAGGGACTCGATGACGAGATGGACCTCTGGACGCTGGGATTCAGCGCCCTCTGGGTCAAAGGAATGGATCGCGACGCCGTCGCCGAGGCCTTCTCCCTGGACCTCGTCACCAGCACGCCGAGCCACCTGAACGAATTGCTCGACAACAGTGAGGAAGGCGGGCCCACCTGGGTGGGCGAGGCCGGAGGGTGGACCTGCATCATTCCGGGGCCGACCGACGACGATTTCCTGCTGCCGTTGACGGCGGGCGGGCGGGAGGCGCTCTGCTTCAGTATGGATATGGGCGGCCATGACCATTTCAAGTATCTGAAGGACGGGGAGGTGGTTGTCGCCTTCCAGCCCACCTGGCCCGACCCCGTGCACGGGAGCGATCCGCACGCACTCGACCACCTCATGGAAGGGCTGCGCTTCCAGACCAGCGGCGACGACGTCATCGAGGATCGCGTGGACGAGGGCGAGAGCATCAGCTCCGTCCTGACGCTGATCGGCCGGATCACGGGGACGGACATCGCCGCTGACTGGCTTGAGGCGACGCACTCGCTCATCTACCCTCGCTAGTGCGTTGACCACGATGGTTCGCCGGGTGCGGTGGTCAGGCTGCTCGGGATCGTGGTCGCCCCAGCGTTGCTGGCGTTCGCTGCGGATGCGGGCTCGTTCTTTGCGTTGAGCTTCCAGCAGTGCGGGGTCGCGCCGGTGGTGGTCGCGCCAGCGCAGGTATGCCTGTAGCTCGCGGGCCAGGGCGCTGTGGACCGTGCTGGTGGTGCCGTTGTACTGGTTGTGGACTCTCACGACCAGGCGCACGACTGGGTCACTTTGGCCGGTCTGGGGAAGGCGCGAGGAGGATTCGTGCCAGCAGTGCAGCGCGCCGAGTGAAGGGCCAGCGAAGCCGAGGTGCATGTGATCGCCTTCGCCGGGTTTCATCGGATCTTGCTAACAGTGCTGCTAACAACGTCTCTGGACACAGATGTACGTCCTTGGAAGTGAATCAAGGTGGGGGAGCCGCTGAGCAGGCGCCCATGACAGCGGTGGATGCCCGTGGACACTCTCGAAGTCCCTTGTAAACAGAAGGTCAGGGGTTCGATTCCCCTCGTCGGCTCTGTGCTGGATGGCCCCTGAACAGGGAAGATCTGTTCAGGGGCTTTCTGTTTTGTCAGGATAATCTTGAGATCTTGCTAACAGGAGACGCCGTGGCATTGGAAGAGCATCCCGGTAGTTGGACCTACGACCCCGAGGCGGAGGCCGCGTACGTCTGTCTTCGGGGGCCGATCCCACCCGGTGGCGTGGCGCGGACGGTCACGGTGGACGGCCCCATGGTGAATCTCGACCTGGACGAGAGCGGCCGGGTGATCGGTATCGAGATCCTCGCCGCGTGGCCAGGAGCCTCGTGATCAGCCCGAACCTGCAAGTGCGGCACCCGTACTACAGCTGTCTGTAGTGTCCAATGGGTCGCTGGCGGGATTCTCGCGAGAGGCTTGCCTTTCTAGCCTCGTCTCCATGAGTGATCCGTACCGAATTGACCCCAATCCCCGCCCACCGCACAGCCCTCAACCGCAGCATGGGCGATCCGCATTGCGGGCCATGCTGTGGATCCTGATGGCGGTCGGAGTCGCGGTGAACCTGGTTTCCAACATCGCCGCGGGCGGTGATCTGACACCCATCGGGCTTGCCGGAGGCGTGGTCGGGGTGGGCAGTATCGCCGGGCTGATCGCCGTCTACATCACCGGGCGCCGCTCGTGAATCCGGTCGTCACGCTGGACCGGGTGACCAAGACGTATGGCGAGGTGGTCGCGCTTGACGAGGTAACGCTGGCTTTCCCCCGCGGCAGGTTCGTCGCGGTGATGGGTCCCTCGGGTTCGGGGAAGAGCACGCTGCTGCAGTGCGCGGCCGCCCTTGAGCCGCCGACCTCGGGCGAGGTCGTGATCAGGGGCGTCGACGTCACCCGGATGTCCGAGACCAGGCGTACGGAGCTGCGCAGGAAGCATGTCGGATTCGTGTTCCAGTCCTACAACCTGCTGCCCACCGTCTCTGTCGAGGACAACATCACGCTGCCACTGCGGATGGCGGGCGTCCGGCCCGATCGGGCCTGGCTCGGCGAGCTGGTCGACCGTATGGGGTTGCGCGGACGGCTCCGGCACCGGCCGACGGAGCTGTCGGGCGGTCAGCAGCAGCGGGCTGCCATCGTCCGAGCGCTTGCCGCACGCCCTGACGTGGTGTTCGCCGACGAGCCGACCGGGGCACTCGATCTGCGCAACGCCGCCCAGGTGCTCGAGGTGTTGCGCGAGCTGGTCGATGAGCTGGCTCAGACAGTCGTCATGGTCACCCATGATCCCGCAGCCGCCGCCCGGGCGCACGACACCTTGGTCATGGCCGACGGGAAGGTCGTCGATGTGCTTGCCGCCCCGACGGCGGACGAGCTGGCCGTACGGCTGGCGCACCTGTCAGCCGAGCGAGTCGCATGATCCGGCTGTCGCTGGTGCTCGCCAAGGTTGGTGGGCTCTTCGTCGTGTTCGCGGCCGTGCTCGGCGGGATGGCTCTGGTGACCGCCATTGGTGTGCTGGTTGACTCGGCCTTCCGTTCGCAGCCGCCCGTACGGCTCGCCAAGGCAGACGTGGTGGTGTCGGCGAGGCAGTCGATTCCCCGAAAAGAGGATCTGCCGATCGCGCTGCCGGAACGGGCGAGGGTCCCGAAGTCGCTGGTCTCCGTGGTGGCGAACGTGCCAGGCGTGGCGGTCGCGGTGGGCGACCTCAGCTTTCCAGCCGCTGTCCTTTCCGGTACGGCCGGCCGTACCGGAAATCCTGCCACCGCGGGACACACGTGGTCGTCCCTCGCCCTGAGCGGCCGGATCACGGCGGGGCGGGCTCCGCGCGGCGCGGACGAGATCGCGGTGAGCGGCGGCCGCGTCGGACAGCGGGTGCAGGTGATGGTAGCGGGCAGACCGGCGACCTACGAGGTCACCGCGGTCGTCGATGCCCCTGGGGTGTACTTCCCCGACACGGTCGCCGCCGGGACCTCGAACAAAGTAGATCTCGTCGCAGTTCGAGCGGCGTCGGGCCTCGTTCCGGAGGCGCTGGCCGAGAGGCTGAAGGCCCGCCTGGGAAGTGGCTACGAGATCACCACAGGCCGGGACCGGGCTGATGCGGAATCGCCGGGCGCGGCCACGAGCCGCAGCCTTCTGCTGATCCTGCCCGGCTCGATCGGCGGCATCAGCCTGATGGTGGTCGGCTTCGTGGTGGGTGGCGGGCTGTCGCTCTCGGTCAACCGGCAGCGTCGCGACCTGGCCCTCCTGCGCGCGGCTGGTGCGACCCGGCGGTGCGTCGAATCATCGCCATCCAGGCCACCGCGGCCGCGTTGCCTGCCGTGGTCCCCGGCGCCACCCTCGGGTACTACCTTGCTGCCCACTTCGGCGACCTGCTGGTCGGCATCGGGTTGCTCCGTAACGATCAGCCGCTGGTGCATGGGCCGATTCCGGCGGTGGCCGCGCTGCTGTTGCTGTGGGGAGTGGTGCGGGTGGCGGCGTGGGCGGCCACCCTCCGGATCTCGCGCATGCCGGTCATCTCCGGACTTCCCGAGCCGCACATGCCATCGCGGGTGCGTACCAATGCCGGGCTGCTGCTCATTCTCGTCTCCTTGGTACTGGCCACGGCGCCGCTTCTTGTGCAGACCGAGGCGGCCGCAGTCGGACCGGCTAACTCCGCGATCCTGGCCGTGATCGGCCTGGCGATGGCAGGGCCGCGGCTGGTCCAGTGGGTAACGGAGGCGCTGGCCGGGTCGCGGCTGATGGCCAAGGTTTCCGGCCCCGCCTGGCTGGCGGTGACAACAGCCACGGGTACGCGCTGAGAACGGCTGGAGCGGTGGCCGCTCTTGGCATGTCGGTCACGCTGGGCCTCAGCGTGGTACTCACCCAGACGACGATCGCCGGAGCCCAGTCGCAGCAGGCAGCCCTCGGAATGCGCGACCTGGTCACGATCACCGCGCCGAGCCTCGGTGGCATCCCTCGCGGCCTGCTCGCGGAGGTACGAAAGACCACCAAGGCGGCGGGCGTGTCCATGACGACCGTGGTGACAGAACCGCTCCTGTTCGGCGACGATCCCCGCCTGATGGCGAGAACGGTCATGGCGCTCGGGCCAGACGCCGACGGCCTGGTCGACCTGGATGTCGTGGACGGCCGTCTGTCCCGGCTCAGGGGCGCCGCCGTCGCGCTGGACGAGCGGGTGGGTCAGGTAGGCCAGAACATTGATCTGATCATGGGCGATGGTGCGCGGGTACGTGCTCGGGTGGTCGCCACCTACCGGCGCGGGCTCGGTTTCGGTCCGATCGTGATCTCCCGCGATCTGGCGGCGGCGCACACCACGACAGGCCTCGACAGCGCGATCCTCGCCCGTCCCGCGGACTTCGGCGAGCTGGCGCAGCGCCCAGGAGTCAGGTTCACTGCCGAGCCGGATGGCCCGCAAGCCGCCGCGGCCTCGGCCCAGACTCTGGTGAACATCGCTGTGCTTGCCGTACTGCTCGCCTATGTGTTGGTGGCCGTCGCCAATCGATTGGTGGCGACCACGACGGCACGCCGGGAGGAGTTCGCCGGTCTGCGCAGGATGGGAGTGACGCCCCGCCAGCTGAGAACGATGATCCGCTGGGAGGCGGTGCTGGTGGGCGGTGGAGCCTCGGCATCGGGAATCACGTTGTCCGCCGTACCCCTTGTTCTGCTCAGTGTCGGGTTCCTGGGCCGCCCGCTGCCGGCCGGGCCATTGTGGCTGGTACCGGCATCGATCCTGGTGGTGATGTTGATAGTCTGGCTGGCCATGGAGCTGCCCGCACGGAAGATCTCTCATTGAGATATCTGTGGCGATGCATCCGATATCACCTGATCATGTTTCCGTCGGCTCTGGCGACCATGATCGGCCTGCCGCTTCTGGCCGTGGGTGTGCTCTCCGTCGCGGTGGGCGGAGCTGGGCTGGTCGTGGTTCCGCGCATGATGGCGGGTCTGCGGAAATGGGCTGAGTGGCACCGCGGACAGGCGGCCAGGCTCCTGGGCGTCGCCGTACCGCCAACAGCTGACCTGCGGCTGCGCCTCCCCGTGCGCGACCAGTGGCGACAGCTTCTCCGCGGTCCCGAGAGCCGGCGCGATCTGAGGTGGATGGTCAGGCACATCGTGCCGGGCCTGCTCATCCCGCTGGCCGCTCTCGCGCTGGTCGGCCTGGTGGTTAACGCGGTGCTCGAGGCCCCGCTGTGGTGGATCTTCCCTGCTGACGACCCGTTGCGACTGCTGGTGGCCTTCCCGGTGACCGACTGGCCGGGGGCGATCGGCCTGGGCATGGCGCAGACCGTCGTGGGTGCGGCGCTCACCTGGTGGGCGGTGCCGAAGCTGGCACGCCTGCACGCGCGCGCGTGCCTGGCAGCACTGGCGCCATCCGAGGCCGACCAGCTCGCCGCGCGGGTCGGCGAGCTGACGGAGAGCAGGTCGAGCGTGCTCGACGCGCACGCCGCCGAGCTGCGCAGGATCGAGCGGGACCTGCACGACGGCACTCAGGCGAGGCTGGTCGCCATCGCGATGAGGCTGGCCGTGGCCAGGGAGGCGCTCGACGACGACACGGGAACCGTCGCCACCCTGCTCAAGGAAGCCCACGAGGGAACGGAGGAGGCGATGACCGAGTTGCGGCAGGTGATCAGCACGATGTACCCGCCCATCCTCGCCGACAGAGGGTTGGCCGGTGCGGTCTCCGCCCTGGCGGCGCGAGCGGGCATCCGCGTGGTGACGGACCTGCACGATCTCCACCCCGTCCCCGCCGCTGTCGAGACCGCCGCCTACTTCATCGTCGCCGAGGCGATCACCAACGCCACCAAGCACAGCCAGGCCGATCGGGTGACCGTACGGCTGGCCTCGGATGAAACGCTCCACATCGAGATCACCGACGATGGACAGGGCGGCGTGGACGAAAGCCAGGGCACCGGCATCGCCGGCATCAAGAAGCGAGCCGCCGCACTCGACGGGACCGTGACCATCGTCAGCCCTTCCGGCGGGCCAACGTCCATCATCGCGGAGCTGCCATGCGCGTCGTAATCGCCGAGGACAACGTCCTCCTCTCGACCGGGCTCGAGCTGCTTCTCGGCAGCAAGGGCATCGACGTGGCCGCGGTGGTGCCTGACACGCCCGGCCTGATGGACGCCGTCGCGGAGCACTGCCCCGACCTGGTGATCGCAGATGTGCGGCTGCCGCCATCATTCCGCGACGAAGGGATCAAAGCCGCGGTCTCCCTCCGGCGTACCCGTCTCGGCCTGCCCGTCCTGGTCCTCTCCCAGTACGTCGAGCAGCTCTATGCCCGCGAGCTACTTGCCGACGGCTCAGGAGGAGTCGGCTACCTGCTCAAGGACAGGGTCAGCCGGGTGGGCCAGTTCATCGAGGACATCAGGAGAGTCGCCGCGGGCGGAACCGTGATGGACCCCGAGGTCATCGCTCAGCTCATGGTCGGCCGCGGGAACGTCCTGGACACCCTCACCAGCCGGGAGCGGGAGGTGCTGTCCTGGATGGCCCAGGGCCTCAGCAACACCGAGATCGGTGAACGGCTGACGATTACCGACAACGCGGTGCACAAGCACATCGGCAACATTTTCGCCAAGCTCGGCCTGGCGGTCACCGACGGCGGCCACCGTAGAGTCCTCGCTGTCCTCGCCTTCCTGGACAACCAGTGACGCATGTCGTTCGCGTCCCCACAGGCAGGTCAGACGGGCGGCGAAGGTGGCGTTGGCGATCACGCGCGCGACCTGCCGCCAGGACTCCACGGTGATGTAGCGGCGGCGGACGTACCGCAGTTCGTCCTCGGAGTACCCGTGCTCGCCCGCCGCGACGGCGCGGATGCCGGTGTTGGTGCCGTAGGCGGCCAGTGCTGGCTCACCGAACGCTGCCTGAGCGTGGGGAGGGGCAGCGTGACCGGACCCCGTGACAAGCAGGCGGAAGTGACTCCGAACGCCGTGGACCATCACCTGTTCCAGACCCGGCTGCAGGTCCAAGCTCAAGCGCCTGGTCAGCAAGGGCATCCTCGTCGGACCCGAGCCGGGATTGTTCGCTCAGCCACGTCCGCCTCACCCAACATCAACTCTCGAACCGCCCCCTGAGACGTGGGACTGCAGTGTCTTCC
Source organism: Nonomuraea sp. NPDC059194 (assembly GCF_042754765.1). Taxonomy (NCBI): domain Bacteria; kingdom Bacillati; phylum Actinomycetota; class Actinomycetes; order Streptosporangiales; family Streptosporangiaceae; genus Nonomuraea; species Nonomuraea sp. NPDC059194. Next base: position 9,427 of record NZ_JBHZBH010000064.1, read on the forward strand.
CTGTCGTTGGGAGCCACCGGAGGCTGTTTCCCAACGAGGGCGGTCGAAATGGCCTCGGTTGCCGCACGTGGTCGACAATCACGGCACAGTGCCATGGTCCGCCCCAATCCGACCCCCTATGTTGAAGATCCACACAGCTGTGAGAAGAGGGTGCGATGATGTTCGACACGATGATGCCAGTGGCGTTCGTGGCCGTGCTTGTGCTCTTCGTCATCGGGGGCGTCCTGGCGATGATCGGCGGAGGTTCCTCCTCGCGGAGCGGAACACGTCACCGGGGCTCCTTGTTCTCCGGCGACGCGTCTTCTTCGGACGACAGGTACGACAGCGACTCCTCCGGCAGCGACTCCTCCGGCAGCGGCTCCTCTGACGGCGGCGGTGGCAGCAGCGGCGACTGACCGGCGGGCTCAGACCTTGGGCTCGTGCGCGGAATCGGCGGCATTTCGGGTTACGGGTCGGCGGCGCCGGCTTCGTGCCGTGCCCTGGAGGTCAGTTGTCGGCGCTGTCAAGGGGACTCCGGGCCGGGGAGGGCGGTTCTGTACAGGCGTTCGACGACGCCACCGTCAGGACGCGTGATGGTGTCGTCGCCAAGTTCGTCGTCTCAACCGCCGGGCTGTTCCCGGCATTTCTGCGGGTTCTTGTGCTTGGCGCAGGGGTCCTCCGCAGGGACGAGAACGTGCGTGGTCGCGAAAGCGGTCCCGGCCACGGGTACGGCACTGGCGAGCTGGGCTGGCATCGTCACTGGGACGATGAGGGCCGAGGCTCCCATCACCCCGGCCGCGAGCGCGTACCTTATCTTGATCATGCCTGATCACTCCATGGTGAACCAGTTGCGCCCCGGGCGATGTCCGGGCTGACGGAGTGCCGGATCGGCATCGCGGTCGCTGATTCACCGCAAGGCTAGTTAGCGAGAACTCTGGCGACCACCTCGGGAGTACAAAGCCCCGAGGCGGTCGGATTACCCTCTCGTCATGTAGAGCGATACAGGCATCACTTATTGTGACATTTCGCCACGCGTGGTGCCGGAAATCCCTGCGTCGACTCGGGAGGGGTATCGCTCGCAGATGGCAATGTCTTGGCAAGCTCTTTCTCGGGCCAGCACACCGGCGCGAGAAAGGGCCCGGCCGACGTCGAAGCCGATGCGACGGCCTATCGGCGGTGCTGTCCCCAAGGCCGGCGGGGGCACCATCGCCCGTCGCCCAGACGCAGGGCGAGGCGAGCGCAGGGTCTCCTGGAGACCCGCTCTGGGTAAGAGCCATCCCGGCTGGTGGCCATGACGACCTACACGGGCACCCACGTGGAACGGTTCATGTGACCCTGATGAAGGTGGGACCGTAGTCCTCGTCGTCCGGGCTCTCGAGCAGCGTGCGGACCTCATTGCCGTCGAGGTCGATGACCTCGACGCGGTCCCTGGTGGCGTTGTCGAACTCCCAGCAGTAGAGGTGGGACTCGTCGTACCAGCCGAGGAGCTTGTCGCAGGGCGAGGAGATCGTGCGCACCCGGTCGCCCGAGGTGCTGTCCCAGATGCACAGCTCGCCCGCCTCGCCGCCGGGACAGCGGCTGGCGAACGCCTCGCCCGAAGGGGAGAAGAGGTCCAGCACGCCGTCGGGAACTTCGCCGATGTTGGCGGCTTCGCCCACCTTGTTCCCTGAGGCGTCGAAGAAGCGCAGGTCAGAGCCGTAGAGGTTGACCACGCCGTTGTTCTGGCCATCCCATCTGAATGGGTGGTTGTTCTCGCCCGGCACCATGACCACGCTCGCCTTCCCCGCAGCCGCATCGACGATGCCGAAGCCGAGGTTGGGCGGCGCGTTCTCGCCCTTCGGCTGCTCGATGTTGAGCAGGATCTTCGAGCTGTCCTTCGACCAGGCGATGATGCTGCTTTCCAGCGGGGCCTTGACGGTTTTGACGGTGGTCTTCTGCCGGCCGGTTCTCGTATCGGTGATCTCGATGTAGTCGTACTGGTCGGCGGTGTAGCCCTTGCCGCGGCGCGCGAGAAGGCTGCCGTCGGGGGAGATCTGGGTTTGCGCGGCACCGTCGTAATGGCGGAACGGGCCCGTCAGCGTTTCCCTGGCGTAGTTCTCCCACGCATGGGTGCCCTTGCCCTTGAGGTCGTAGGACGTGAGCCTGATCGGATCGCCGGGGCGCTCGAAGAGGGTGGACCGCGTACCCGGCAGCTGCATGGCCATGCCCTGTGTGGGCTCTTGCGAGCGGGACAGGGCGACAGCCGCCGCCACGAGGAGCAGTGCGGTGAACACCGCCGCGAACCCGACGACCAGCCTTTTCCCGCGTTTCCTTGGCACCCCCAGATGGCTCATCCGGGGTTGGGCGGTGCTCGGCGCCCAGCCCTGCCCAGTCCCCAGTGGCGGTTCGGCGGGACCTCGAGGCGGAGGGACGACCGCCTCCGGGCTCTGGGGACGCGGGGGGCCGCGGCCAGGGAAAACACGGGTGGGCACCTTGGAGCCGGTGGGCTCACACGGCATGCCGCCGTGGGCCACCGGGTGCCGGATCAGCCGCTTGATGACCTCCTCGGCGGTGGGCCGTTGGGCGGGGTCCTTGGACAGGCAGGCGTTCACCACCCCGGCCAGTGGCTCGTCGAGATCCGAGATGTCGGGTCTCCCGTTGAGGATCCTGTTGATCACCGCGGGCATGGTGTCGCTGCCGAACGGTGCCCTGCCCGAGGCGGCGTAGGCGATCGTGGCGGCCCAGGTGAACAGGTCGGCCGCAGGCCCCACCTGATGGCCGAGCAGCTGCTCGGGCGCCATGAACGACGGTGTCCCGACGGGCGCGGAACTGATCGTGGAGGTGGCATCGAGTGCTCTGGCGATGCCGAAGTCGATCACTCTGGGCCCGTCGGAGGCGATGATGACGTTGGCGGGCTTGAAGTCGCGGTGCACGATGCCCGCCTGGTGGATCGCGGCCAGCGCGGTGGCGGTGCCGATCGCGAGGCGGTACAGGGCGGACCCGGTGCGTGGGCCCTGCTCCTGTACGACATGGTGCAGGGAAGGGCCTTCGATGTACTCGCTGACGATGTAGGGCCTGTCATGCTCGACACCCGTGGCGAGCACCTGTGCCGTGCAGAAGGGGGCGACCTGCTGGGCGACCCGTACCTCGCGCAGGAACCTCTCGGCGCTGACGGCATCGCCGAAACGCAGCCATTTGATCGCGACGCGCGCGCCCGTGCGGTCGGTGGCGAGGTAGACGACGCCCTGGCCGCCGTCGCCGAGCCTGCCGACGATCGTGTAGTCACCGAGCCTGGCCGGGTCCCCTGACCTGGGCGGATCGTAGGGTCGCATACCTGGGATTCTCTCGCTCTTCGCAACGGTTGAGCTACCGAATGTTCTTCTGGGCGCGCCGCAAGGGCTGAGGCTCCGGCAGTAATGGCGGAAAATCCAACGGATACCGCTGACCGGCGCCAACGGGGAGCACCAGGCAAGGTCAGCGGCTTCCTCGGCCCGGCCCGCCGCAGCTACCAACCGGCACACCAGTTCTGCGGTGCCCTCACATCAGGTTCGTTGGACTCTCCGCGCTTACTACCGGAACCCCGTCAGGAGCGAGGAGCACGGGAGTATCGGCCTCTTGAACGGCAAGTAACGCGGTCCGGCCAGCCAACAGGGTGAGCAGCCGGCTTCTGGCAGCCGGACATCTGGTGGTGGCCATCCACCAGTCGCACCAGCGCAGCGATCTCATCGCCGCTCGAGTCAGCGCCGTCAACCCGCTCCGTGCGCTGCTGGAGGCAGCGCTGTAAACAGCCGGGCCGCCCCGGCCAGTGGACTCCGACATCGCGCTGGCCTTCCTCCAACGCTTCCCCACCCCGCAATCGGCCGCCAAGCTGAACACGACCACGATGACGGCATTTCTGCACCGAAGCGGCTACAGCGGCGGCAAGTCCGGCGGCGAGCTGGTCGAGCGACTGCGTCAAGCTCCCGAGGCTGCCGGCAGGATCGGCCGGCAGACCGTCACCGTCCTCATCACCACCCAAGCAGAACAAGTCCGCGCCCTGGTCGACGGTATCGCCGACCTGGAATCGGCGATCAAGAAAGCTCTGGAAGACCACCCGTGCGCCTTCCTGTTCCGCAGGATATCGGGGGTGCTGCAGAGCGATTGCGTTCACGCTGTTGGGGCTAGTCCTTTGTCTCTGACTTAACGGATCTACGCCACTGAACCCGTCTTGCTGCCAGTCGAAGCCGTCAAATGGCATTTGTGTAATTTGCGGCCTTCGGTGATTTATATGCCCGGTTGCGTCGCCCCAGGAATCATTTTTGTATCGATCGAAACCCATCCCTGTATTGATCTTCGTCAGCGCCTAACGTGCAGTGTCTCTACTAGATGTGCAGATGGAAGCCATGAGTGAGCAGGCAGCACAAAGCATCGACAACGGGCAGGCCGAGGTACCCAAGGAAGTGGCGAGTTCCCTTGTGAAGAAGGCGGCGGGAACGAGAACGGCCCCGAAGTGGGAAACCGATGCTAAGGAGCGCGTTCGAACGGCGATACGGCGCTACACGAAGCCACTCAACGATCTCGTAGCGCGTGATGCCAACGAAGGGGACACGCGACTTCTTATTACTGACTTCCTCTGCGCAGGGCTCGGGTACGACAAGTACGACGATCTCACCACGGAGTACCAGGTCAAAGGCGAGTTCGCTGACTACGGCATTCGCATCGACAAGCAACTGGTTGCCTTCATCGAGGTGAAGCGCTGTAGCCAGAAACTCAACGCCAGGCACCTGCGCCAGGTGCAGATGTACGCCGTCAACGAGGGCGTTGAGTGGATGATCTTGTCCAACGGTCAGGTATGGCAGGCCTACCACATGACCGCCGGCCTCCCCGTAGTCATCGACCTGGCCCTTGAAGTGGACCTGCTCAGCGACACGGGCCTGGCGGCCAAGACGGACGCGCTCTTCTACTTGACCAAGGAGGCGTTCAAGCGCCGTCTGATCGACGACCTGTGGAGGGCCCGTGCCGCGACGTCGCCGAGATCCTTGGCGCAGGTGCTTCTGACGGACGTGGTGGCCGATGCGATACGGAAAGAACTTCGACGCCAGACGAACCACAACGCCGATGTCGGCGAGATTCATCGGATCTTGCGCGGCGAGGTCCTTCGCCCGGAGACCTTGCTCTGAGACCACACCGACAGCGTGGCGCTGTGATTGCCGATCTTGCTAACGCGCATGCTGATTACGGGTCTGGACGATTTTCGACTGAGGGGCTCATGAAGCAAGTCCGACCTGTCTAGAAGTCTCTTGTAAACAGAAGGTCAGGGGTTCGATTCCCCTCGTCGGCTCTGCAGCTTTCTGATCTCCGTACAGCAGCGTTGTACAGCAACCTCTCCGACTTCTGTCGGCCCTGGCTGCGATGATCTTCCCCTCTGGCCCTGGGTTGGGTTGATGGAGGTCAAGCGTGGTTGATGATCAGGTGGCGCGTGAGGCATACCTGCACTACCGACAGGTGCTCGATGGCAGCTGGATGGGAGAAGCCATCTGCTGGACGGTGCTCGTGCCCCGCGACGGGTCTCCGTTAAGTCTCGCGGAGATCGGCGAACGGGTGAGTGGGACGGGACACTACAAGGTCTACGAGACGGACACCTTCGAGCATGAAGAGGTGTTCATCCATCTATCCGATGACGCGCCCTGGGCCATGCTCGTCGACCGTTCGGATCGGCACATCGCGCTCTTCGAATACAACGGGTTTCAGGGCGTTTATCCACCGGTGCTTCCCCGCTTGAGCGTGGGTGGACGAGCTTACAGCGCCTACTGGAACGTCAACGCCACCAACTCCGTCGGCTTTGCCGTCGACGGCGAGATGGTGCTCTCCTTCAACGCCATGTACGCCGAAGAGGCGATGGGGCTGCCTGGTTGGGAGCGGTGGCCGCAGGTGCAGGCGGTCCTTCCCTATTTCGATTGGGAGAGAGGGGAAAGCTGTTGGGCTGCCGCTCTGACGGCTATCGAGCTCGCCACAGGAGTGAGGCTGAGCGAGGAGTGGGTTGCCGAAGCGCCGTCCTTTCTCACGGGCTGATGGAACGAGCAGGACCCTCGCGGATGCGTTCTACGCGTCGGCTGGGTCGCGTAGCGCGAGTGCTTCGGCTTCGGTCAGTCCGTTGCGCGCTGCGGCCCTGCGCCGTGCCCGGACCTGTGAGCTCGTGCGCGGACGGTATTTAGGCTCCCTGGCGCAGCCGCAGGTCTCGAACCCGTCGTAGCGGAGTCCTGCTCCGAGAACAGCCGCGACTGCCGCCCAATGGCGGTCCTTGGTCTTGCGCGGTGCGGCGAAGTCGTGGCCGGCGAAGAGCATCGGCCTCTGGCAGCGTGTGCAGAGGTGCTGTGCGCCGTCCCAGGCGAGTTTGTGGCTCTGGCGGCAAGGAATGCACACATAGTGGACCTTGTAGGTGACCATCGCGTATGTGCACACAGGGACAGCGTACTCATCGCTTAGGTGAAAATACGGCTACGGAAGGGGCGCTCGATGCGGGATACCACGGATGCCGACGTGCGCCGGGTGTTCGACCGGATCGCGGATCGGTATGACAGTCAGATGCAGGCCTGGGAGCGGCGGTTGTTCCCGGGTGGCCGGGAGTGGGCTGTCGGGCAGGCGCGCGGCCATGTCGTGGAGATCGCGGTCGGCACCGGGCTCAACCTGCCGCTGTACGGCGCCGACGTGACGGTGGTCGGGATCGAGCTGTCCGAGCGCATGCTGGAACTGGCGCGCCGGCGGGTGGCGGGGACCGGCCTCGGCGAGCGGGTGGAGCTGCGGCAGGGCGATGCGCAGCGCCTGGAGTTGCCCGACGGCATCGCCGACACCGTTCTGTCCACGTTCACGATGTGCACCATTCCGGACCCAGCGGCCGCGGCGCGCGAGGCCTACCGGGTGCTCAAGCCGGGCGGGCGGTTCGTGCTGGCCGAGCATGGGCCGTCAAGCCACCCGATCATCCGGGCCGGGATGCGGTTGGTGGAACCGGTGTTCGTGCGGTTCGCAGCCGACTACCTCACCCGCGATCCCCGGCCGTTCCTGGAGCAGGCCGGTTTCCAGATCGAGTCGGTGTCCCGGATGACGCGTGGTGTCAGCTTTCGGGTGCTGGCCGTACGACCCTGAGCTGCCAGCTCGCACGAGGGCAGGGCCGGCCCGATCCCCGGGGATGGACGGCCGCATTGCCGACGGCGGGCAGCGCGCGCTCGGCTGTCCATCGCGAGTGAGACCGCGCCCCTTCCGTTGGTCGGGTGAGACGCGTCAGGCATGATGGCTCTGAGTCAGGAGTCGAGCGCGGAAAGTGAGCATTTCGATGGACGAAGAGGTGCGGGCCGGGTCCGTGATGCTCACCAGCGACTGGATGGCCGTGATCAGGTCCAGGGAGCGGGCTCAGGCGGACGCCTACCTGGACGATCCCTGCGCCGCCGCCTTCGTCACCCCGGAGTCCGAGGCGAGCTACGACGAGATCCGCGCCGAGGGGCTGCCGTCGGAGGTGGTGCCGATCAGGGGCCGGCTCGGCGACCAGACGCTGCTCGAGTCAGGTGTACGGCAGGCGGTGTGCCTGGGCTCCGGCACCGATTCCCGCGCCTACCGGCTGCCGCTCGACCAGGGCTTCAGCTACTTCGAAGTCGACCTGCCCGGTCAGCTCGCCGGCAAGGCGGAGCTGCTCGGCGCGGCCGGGTTCACCGCCAAGTGCCGGGTCGAGGTCGTGGAGGCGGACCTGCGCGAAGACGACTGGACCACCGCGCTGCTCGCCGCGGGCTTCGACCCCGGGCAGCCGGTGCACTGGATCGCGGAGGGGCTGTTCTACTACCTCACCAAGCCGCAGGGGCGGGCGCTGGCCGAGGCCATGAGCGCGCTGTCGGCACCGGGCTCGTGCCTGACGTTCGACGGGCCGCACGACCGGTTCCTCACCGATCCCGCCCGGCAGAACTTCCTGCGGCAGATGAGCGAGCGCGGCTCGCCGTTCGTCGGCTCGTTCCGCGACCCGGTGGAGTGGCTGGCGCCGTACGGCTGGCTGGCGCAGGCGGCGCTGCACGGCGACATCGTCGAGGGCCGCTGCGACTGGCTGCCGCCGCTGCCCGAGCGGTTGCGGGCCATCATCCAGGACGTCTGGTTCGTCCGCGCCCGTCGGGACTGACATCGTTCGACGCGGTCCGCCCAGCTGCCGTGATCCCCGAGCATGGGGAAGACCAGGCATCAGCGCGTACTACAGCCTCGGGTTGGTGCTCCTGCAAGCCAGTAGAGTCATGGGACGTGACGAGCGAGCTGGAACAGTTGACTGCGCGGCTACAGGGATTCGCGCGGGCCCGCGACTGGGAGCAGTTCCACACGCCGAAGAATCTCGCGATGGCCCTCGCGGGCGAAGTCGGCGAGCTGGTGGCGGAGTTTCAGTGGCTGACGCCCGAGGAGTCAGGGGAACTGGACGCGGAGGCCCTTGCGAGGGTGCGGTCCGAGCTCGCCGACGTGATGCTCTACCTCCTCCGACTCGCCGACCTCCTGGGTGTCGACCTGGTCGAGGCCGCCAACGCCAAACTGGAGGAGAGTGAGCGTCGTTATGATCCCGATCTGTATCGCGGCTCCGCCAGGAAGGCGCCTCCGCTAACCTCGTCATGACCTTGTGATGCGGCCCGACGGGCTTCCGCGTCCACCCGGCTGACGCCGGCGCGGATACGCCTCCACCCGCACGAGTTTCTTCGTGCTGCCTGGGGGAAGTCCGTGACGGCATTACGGCTGTCCGTCGAGAGCCTGCTTGCCTCGCCCAACGAAGCTGCGCTCGCCGAGCTGATCGGCGAGCATCTGCGTGTGACGACCGGCCGTGGCCCCTCCCCTTCTGAGGCCCGATCGTGGGAGCGGAGCCTTCCCGCGCTCGCCCGAGATCTGGCTGACGCAGGGCTTGGCAAGGTCGAGGTACTGGTCGAATACAAGCTTCCGTTGACCAGCAAACGCGCCGACGTCGTGCTGGCCGGCGTGCATCCGCAGACCGGTGAGGATTCCTACGTCGTTGTAGAGCTCAAGCAGTGGAGCCGGGCCGAGCCGTCCGACCAAGGCGATCACTTGGTGATCGTGGACGGGATGCCGGGCAGGGAGATGCTCAACCCTGCCGAACAGGTCCGGCGCTACTGCGAGTACATGTACGACTTCCTCGGTGTGCTCAAGGATCGGCCGCAAGCCGTCCATGGCGCCGCGTACTTGCACAATGCCATGGACCTCGACGTGGACGGTCTTCATGATCAGGTGCGGGATGAGCGGAGCAGGCTCTTCACCAAGCAGCGACGCGGCGACTTCCACAAGTACCTGCGCGATCGACTGGCCGACAAATCAGGTGCCGAGGCCGCCGACCGGCTCTTGGCCAGCCCTGTCTCGCCGAGCAAGCAACTCATGGCATATGCCGCTACCGAAATTCGCGAGCGCGAACAGTTCACCCTTCTTGACGAGCAGCAAGTCGCCTACGAACTGGTCATGCGCGCCGTCGACAAGGCGCGCCGGGCCGACTTCAAGCAGGTCGTCATCGTTACCGGCGGACCAGGCAGCGGCAAGAGCGTGATCGCCCTCTCGCTGCTGGGCGAGCTCTACCGGCAAGGCAGGCCGGCCCTGCACGCGACCGGCTCGCAGTCGTTCACCCAGACCATGCGACGCTATCCCGGCCGCGGTAGCACGCGGATCAAGAACCTCTTCATGTACTTCAACAGCTTCACCGATGCCGAGCAGAACGGCCTGGACGTCCTGATCTGTGACGAAGCGCATCGCATCCGTGAGACATCCACCAACCGCTTCACGCCGGCGGCGAGGCGCACAGGCCGTATTCAGCTTGACGAATTGATGGCCGCCGCCCGGGTTCCGGTCTTCCTGCTCGACGAGCATCAGGTCGTACGCCCTGGTGAGATCGGCACCGTGCACGCCATCGAGGAGTACGCGCGTTCGCAGGGCTACACCGTCAAGCGGGTCTCCCTGGATGAGCAATTCCGCTGCGGCGGCAGCCGCACGTACGAACAATGGGTGCTCCGTCTGCTCGGTCTGGCCCCCGGGGGTCCAGCGGCGTGGAACGGCGACGATGATTTCGAGGTGCGGCTCGCTCACTCCCCGCAGGAGCTCGAGGCAGCCCTGCGTGCCAAGCCTGGCACCGCGCGCATGACCGCCGGGTATTGCTGGCCGTGGAGCGACCCGCGCACTGACGACTCCCTCGTTGAGGACGTCGTCATCGGCGATTGGTCACGGCCGTGGAACGTCAAGAAGGACCGTGCGGTGGGAGACGCGCCTCCCAGCATGCTGTGGGCCACCGAACCGAGCGGTTTCGGTCAGGTTGGATGCGTCTACACGGCACAGGGCTTCGAATACGACTGGTCCGGCGTCATTCTCGGCCCTGACCTGAGCTTCCAGGACGGGCAACTGATCACGGTGCGCAAGGAGAACAAGGACCCTGCGTTCAGGAGTAAGAAGACCGTCCCAGACGCCCAATTCGAGCAACTCGTCCGGAACGTCTACAAGGTCCTGCTCACTCGCGGGATGCGCGGCACGGTGATCTACGCGGTGGATCCCGCCCTTCGGGACTTCCTCGCGGACGTGATCCCCGCAACGTGGCACGGTGGCCCAACCGTGTCACGGGAGGACGATGATGCGTCCGCGGGGGGTGGCCTCCTGGAGATGGTGGGATCGGGCGGCCTCGGTGAGCGGCAGCCGCGTCCCGATCCGGGAGACCAGGGTGCCGCGGGCCAGCAGGTGGTTGATCGCCGTGGCCGCCTGGGCGAGTTCGGCCACAGTGGCGTTGCTGATCGCGAAGCCGCGCAGGCTGGCGTCGCGTGTGTAGAGCTGCCCGACCGGTAGCACGGGGGCGGCGTTGAGACCGGCCAGGATGATCATCCGGCCGCCGACGGCGAGCAGGGGCACGGTCTGCTCCAGATGGTGCTGGCCGGTGTTGTCCCAGAACACGTCCACCCCGTCGGGAGCGAGTTTGGCGATCTTCGCGTACAAGTCCGGGTCGTGGTAATCGACGACCTCGTCGGCGCCACACCGCCGGCACCAGTCGACATCGTCGCCGCGCGCGGTCGCGATGACCCGCGCCCCTGCCGCCGCGGCCAGTTGGACGGTGGCCGTGCCGACTCCGCCGCCCGCGCCGGTCACGACGATCGTCTCCCCGATCCGCAGGCCGGCCTCCTCGAACAGGCCGAGGTACGCGGTGGCCGCCGTGTGCAGGGAGGCGACCGCGTTCTGCGGATCCACGCCGCCGGGCAGGTGGTAGAGCCGGTCGGCGGGCACGGCAGCGTACTCGGAGAAGGAACCCTGGCGGCCGTCGAACCCCAGGCTGTCGCACCACACCAGGTCGCCGGGGGCGAACCCCGGCGCCCCCGTGACCGCGGTGCCCACCAGGTCGCGGCCGATGATGAAGGGGTACGGCAGGCGCGTGCGGTAGGCGCCGGAGCGGACGAAGGTGTCGACGTGGTTGACGGCGAGTGCCAGCACCTTCACCAGCACTTCCGCCGAGCCGGGCTCGGGCACGGGGAGCGGGCCGACCTGGATCTCGTCCGCGGGGCCGGGTCGCGTGATGTACGCCGCGGTCATGGTCTGCCGGTCGCTCATCGTTCCTCGTCCAGATCGGCGAGGCGATCCTCGTCCAGATCGGCGAGGTACGTGCGCGCCCACGCCTGCCGGAGATCGTCCTCGTCGGCGTCGCCGTAGGTGTAGGCCGGAGACAGGATCGGCAGCGCGCGCTCCACGTGTACCAGGATCACGCGGTGGGCGGGGTAGCCGGGGCCGTTCAGGTTGAGCAGCCACGTGTGCAGCCACTCGTAGACAGGGTCGCCGGGCTCGCGGAACTCCGCGGTGCCCTTGAACCGGTAGCCCCGCCTGCGGAAGACGTCGATCGAGTTGATCTCGATGCGCGGGTCGCGTTCGAGGTTGGCGACCGTGTTCGGGGACGCGATGTCCATGAAGGCGATGTGCTCGTCGTCGTACACCCGCATCGACCCCTTGGGGGAGAGGTTGGGCGAGCCGTCGGGGCAGACGGTGGCCACGAAGGACAGCCGCGCGCTGTCCACGATCAGGCGCATGTCGTCGTCGATTGTCATCATCGTCTCTCCTTCAGCAGGGCCAAGCTCAGCCTTGAGGGAGGAGATCAAGGTCTCTAGTACGCGTGCCTACCGCTGCGTGCTCACGGGTGCGCACAAACCCGTGGCGGCGTGCCGTACACGATGTCGCAGCGTCGCGGCGCGAGCCGAACTGCAGCCGCGATCTCGGCGTCACATGCCTGCCGACCAGCGTACATGGGGTCTTTCTCCTGGCTTGAGCCCGCGGCCTCACCCGAATACGAACATGCACCGGAATTCGTCGACGTGCCCAGCGACATCTTCGACGACAAGGGTAGGCAGGAACGGCTTTCAGACCATGACACCGCGCCCGCCATGCTGGGCGGGCGCGGCGGGGGCGGGGGCGGGGGCGGGCTGTCTAAGCGATGGAGCCGCTCCAGTGGTTGGCGGCGTCCCGGTAGACCGCGTACAACTCGCCGTCGAAGTACGGCGAGATGCCGGTGTCGTACCGATTGTCGCCATCCGTGTCGGAAACACTGATCGTGATGCCGTTGAGATAGCCGCTACGGCTGTCGCTCGTGTAATGGGTCAGCCACGAGGACCCGAGGGAGCCTTCACCGGTGAACGGGGAGTCCACGCCCATAAGCCGGTCTGCGGGGAGGCCCATGACCTTCATCGCGAACGTCGATCCAGTCGACCATTCGAGGGTCTCGCCCGTGTAGGGCAGCCTGCCGTCGGGGTTGGGGCCGGCGGGGTAACCGAAGACGTCGACCGTGGGCGCGAGCGGCTGGTTGAACGCGAGGCCTTGGCCGCCGACGTTGTCGACCAGCCTCCCGACATCGGTCAGCACGTCTGGGGAAGAGGAGACGACACCTTTGTACACGTTGACGAAGGCGAAGTCTCGGTCGTAGTCCCGGTAGGAGTCGAAGTCATAGTGAGCGCTGGCCTGCTTCCCGACGTACAGGCCGAACGGGGTCGTGCCCTCGGAGTAGCCGGGGACGAAGACCCACTTGGCGAGCGGGCCGTCCGGGGCCTCGGTGTCGAACAGGCAGTGACCGGCTGTGGCGACGAGGTTCCGGTAGTTCGACTGCACAGCCGTGCCAGTGCACCAGTGCGGCTGGAGGTCGCTGCCGATGAAGAACACCTTGCCCGAGGTCGTGGGCATCTTCCCCTTCGGCGAGGCCGTCCCCTCCACCGGCGCGACAACGCCCGGGCGGCCGTCCGGGGCGATGTCGGTGGACAGGCGTTCCCCGCCGACTGCGGTCTGCACGGCGTACGGCGTGGCGTTCTTCAGGTTGGCAGCCCCGTCGGCAAGCCAGAACTTCGCGACCTGCTGAGCCGCCGTCACCGAAGAAGCCAGCGGGATCACCACCCCAGTCGCGGCCTGTGCCGGCTCGGTGACGGCAGCGGAACCCAGCACGCTCAAGCCGACACCTAACGCGATCAGTACATGCCTCAAGGTCGATCTCCCGTCCAATCATGGGGCATCTTCACGCCCGTCAGCATGGGGAGCCGGCCGGTCAACAAGGCCGGCGAGCAGCAAGATCGTAATCTCGACCGGGGATCTGGTTCTACAAGAGTTAGATCACATGTTCGATACGATGGTGTTCGATGGTCCATCGGCGCATACGCGATGGACACGGCCACCGGTGAAACTGCGACGTACCGGGCGGGCGAGCGCTTCCCGATGCTGTCCACCTTCAAGGCGCCGCCCCTTTGGGAGGCCGTACTGCACAAGGCGCGCAGCGCCGAACCCCGGCCTGTCAACGGCTGGACCCCAAGGAGAAGCGCGACACCACCACACCCGCCGTCATCGGCCGAGACCTGCGCGCGCTCGCGACGGGGGAGGCCCGCACGCCAAAGACCGGGAGCAGCTCAACGCCTGTTTACTCGCGAACAAGGCTGGCGCCGAGCGGATCCGGGCGGGCGTGCCCAAGGCCTGGACGGTCGGCGACAAGACGGGCACCAATTCCGACGGGTTCGGTGGCGGAACGACATCGCTGTCATCTGGCCCGGAAGGGTGCTGCTCCGATCTACACCAACCGCACTCCAGGCCTCGCCACGGACAACAAGGCAATCGCAAGACCGCCACCATCCTGGCTCGCCGGCTCGGCAGGCTCTGATGCCCAGATCGGCGCGGCCTCCTTCGCGGTCCGGGGCTCTCCTGGCCGGTCTTGCACATGCATGGCCCTCCGCAGCGCATCCTGTTGCTGCCGCGGCGGGGGGATGCGCCTGCGGCCGTCGGTAACGCGCTACGCGCCGTCGGATCCAGCGCGCCGTCCTTGGCGGTGACCGTACCGGAGAGCCTGTTTTGAACGTGGTGCCGCAGCGGGTCGTTGGCGGTCCTCGGGTGCCGGGCGCGCCGGTCTGGCATGCCACTACGCGGTCAAGAGCCGGGCGTCCAGACGGGCGCCGCGGATGGCGATCGGGCCAGTTGGCGGGCGATCTCATGCACGCCCCACCGTTGGACTCGCAGCAGTGCGCGAGCCTGCGGCCGCTTCTTGCAAGCGCAGTCTGTCGCTCTGCCCGCTTTCTCCGTAGCTATGCCGGACCGTGACGGCGCATGTCGTTCCGTACCGTGTACACATGGGCAACCTTGAAGCGCACGTGCCCTGAGAAGGGCCGTCCTGACAGCAAAAAAGTCTGCTCAGGCGTCGTTGTATATGGCCAAAAGGTCGTTCAGAGCTGGGACGATGATGTTGGCGGCGTCGTGCCTGGCAAGTGCCAGGGGTGCGAGTGACGGTCGCTTCGCGTAGTCCGCCGATGCGAGCTGTGCACCTATGTGAGCCCATCCCGGAAGTACGCTGAGCGCGTCTGCAAGGCGCGAGAGGCGTTCCGGAGAGGTGCTGCGGTTGTGCATCCACTCAAAGTTGATCGAGAGGACCGACCTGCTCACTCCGGTGTAAATACTCCAGACGGCTGCTTCGTCGGAGCCGAGGCTGAACCATGCTGTGGCGGAGGGGTATTCTCCTCCGCCGAAGTAGTACCCGCGGAAGGACGGATGGCGCTCCGCATGCCGGTAGACCGCCAGTAGTGTCTCGGCCACCTGTGGCGGACAGTATTGCTCGATTGCGTGGAGGAGGCTTCCTTCGTCCCATTTACTTTGTCCCCGAGAGATGGTGTCTCGCCTTCTGTCATCAAGGGCTTCGGGTACTGCCCCCAGTGCGCCAGCCTCGACTGGTGCGACGTCATAGTCCGCGGTGGGGAGCGGGTCACCGAGCGCCAGCTGTATGGCGATCGCCATGGATTCCAGCCAGGCGATAGTGTCTTCCGCCTCATGCGCGCTAATGGAGACCTTCTGTCCGACATGCTCGGGGTCGTGATCAGCCGTGTGTGCAATGTTGTTGCGGCGCCATGCGATCTCCCTCAGCCTGGCGCGTACACCATCCGAGGAAATAGGCGCTTTCGAATCCTGATCAGTAAGGATTTCGGCGACGCGAACCCAAAGGTTAACCGTACTGACGTGGGCAAACCCATCCTTGATCTTGTCTGGGTTCTGGAAGGTCATGAAGCCGAAGACCTGCTCTACGTGCGCACGGAAGGTCTCTCCGAGCGGCGCATCATGATGGTGAACCTTCTCGAACAGTTCGACAGGGATGGACAGCTTGTTGAACTTGGGCGGCCGATTTGCCTCCGGCTGCAGCGCGAGAGCCACGGCACGATCGACGATCTCTCGGGTTATCCAGTGATCAAGCGCCGCGACAGCCTGGGTCCAAGCGGCTCGGTACAGGTCGGTTACGTCGAACGCGCCGACTCCCAATCGTTCTAGGTTTCTGCCCCCGTGCACCAGTTGTCTTGCGTATCCAAGGTTTTGCTGGAACTGACCAAACGCCTCCAGGGAGCCGTCGGACTCGCTCGCTTGCTGACTCGAATGGGGCGAGGGGGCCGGACCGGGACTGGACAGCATTTTGCGGAAGTCGTCAGCGGTGATGCGTTGCCGGGGATTTGCACGCCCGTCGCTGTCGAAGAATATTCCTTCTTGTTCCAGCACGTCACGAGGGTCATCTTCCCTCTCCGGATCGTGCCAGTGAAAATACTGGGATAGTCGGCCTCCAGTCAGAAGCACCCTGTGGCCGTTGCTGGCCTCAACGTTCGCGAGAAACCCCCCAACGGCCTGCCCCGAAATACCGACCAGTTCGGCGAGATCGCTGTAGGTCGTCCACATGCCGGGCTCCAGTGTGGCCAGCGCCTCCATGATTCGGCCCCAACGAGGATCCGTGGATGCGCGATCCTTGGGGGGTTGTCGACGCGCCCGATACTGCCGAGCCAATTCACGATAGAGTTCCATGTCGGGATATTTCTCAAGTGCCCGCCTCCCCGCTTCGGTGATCGACCAGCCGTTCCTTTTGGTCACCCATCCAAGCGAGGCTGCCTCCCCGGTCCGAAATCCCAGCTGAGCCCACCAGCGAGCCTGACCGTGCGCGTTAAGACCCTGATACTCGGGCACTATCGGAACGCGCTCGCTTACCGCCTCCCGTACCTCGTCCGGTTGCAATGGACGATCCGAGTCTCGAAGGATCTCCATGGCCGTTCGAAGGATCGGCCCGATGTGCTTGGCGAAGGACATGGGGGGCTCCCTGCTCTCGGGGGTCAGCCGTGTGGGCGGGACTCAGAACTGTGGTCAGATCGTGGACATTCGCATTACATAATGCACCTCCATGTCATGCGCAGTCGATCCCACGGAGTTGGGAGAAAGAGGTCTGCATCATCCGATGCCGAAGATGGGCGAAAAAGCTGGCACTGTCCGACTTTTGGTGATGGTGCGAGTCGTTGAAAGCCGTGCGACACGTCAACGACAGCTGAATGTCGACTCAGGCGCATATTCCGTGGAAGCGCTCCCCTCACGCCCTCGGCCTGAAGCTGTCGCCCGACTCATTGATCGTTTCTGATTGCAGCGCTAGTGTCATACGCCCGAAATTTGGCGGATAAGTTCCTGTGCTGCTGTGCATGGTTCTCCCGGGCGCACAAGAGTGTCGTGGGACGTTGCACACCGCGGGTTGACCTGGGGTTCTGCTACGCATCTCTGAGGCTGTCACCTTCTGTAGTGGCATGTTGCAGACGAGATCGGAGCGGAGCTTGCGGGCTTTCCCTGTGCGACTGCCGTCGGGGGTCGGGTACTGGACGGTGCTGGATGACGAGCTGGCGGTGATGCCGGAGGCGGACGCGTTCCTTCGTCACGTACGGTTCGGCCGGGACCAGGCGGAGCTGACGACCCATGCGTACGCCGGGCACATCGCGTTGTACCTGCGCTGGTGCGTCCGGACGGGCCGGGATTGGCGTACGGCGGCCGCCGACCTGGCGCTGTTTGTGACCTGGCTGAGATACGGGTCGAAGAAGACCACGGGCATCGAGTCGCCGTCACCGTCGGGGTTGGTGCTGGCCGGGCCCGGCGCCGAGCACGCCCGCGGGGCGGCCCGGATTGAGAACGTGCTGACCGGCGTACGGCAGTTCCTCTGCCATGGGATCACGGTCAAGACGGTTCCGGGTGAGGTGCTCGCCCAGCTGTATGAGGTGGCCGAGGACTGGGACCTGCCAATAGAGGCCCGCAGCGCGGGGATGGGGTATCGGATGAAGACCCGGCACCGGGTCAAGGTGCCGCGCAAGCCCCGCGACCGCGCGAGCGACGCCGAGATCGTCGCGCTGTTCGGCGCGTGCCGGTCGGCCCGGGACCGGTTCATCGTGCTGCTGCTGGCCCGGGTGGGCCTGCGGCGGGGCGCGGCGGCTGGGCTGCGTCGCGAGGACCTGCACTTCATGCCGGACTCCACCGCGCTGGGCTGCGCCGTGGCGGGCTCGCACCTGCACGTCGTGCGGCGGGAGAACGTCAACGGGGCGTGGGCCAAGCGCCAGGTAGGGGCGGGCCCGGGCAAACCGGTCGACTTCCTGGTGGTCCAGGCCTATGACCAGTACGTGATCGAGCGGATGGCGCTGCCGCACGGGCCGGCCAGCGATTTCGTCCTGGTGAACTTGTTCGCCGAGCCGCTTGGCGCGCCGATGACGCCGGACGGGGTCACCGATCTGCTGGGGCGGCTGTCGCGGCGGGCCGGCCTGTCGCGGGTCGTCTCGCCGCACATGCTGCGCGCCGCGTTCGCCAGCAACGTCGCCGACGCCGGCGGCACCCTTGACGAGATCGCCGCGCTGCTCGACCACGCGTGGGTGTCCAGCAGCACTCCGTATCTGCATCCCGCCCCGGACCGGCTCCGCGAGGCGATCGACCGGGTGCCCTCACCACGCGAGACCACCGGGCAGCCGGGAGCGGCGCGGTGACGGGCCCGCTGCTGCAGCCGCCCGCGCCGGGCGGCGACGCCTGCGACGCCGAGCTCGCGGCGTTCTTCTGGAAGCTGATCGGCACCGAGTACCTCGATGACGTCGGATGGAACCACGAACGGCGGATCCTGACACCGCCGACCGGGCACCCGACGATGGGCCCGCGGGCCTGCCCGGTGATCGACTGTGACTCGGCGGTGAAGGGGAAGAGGTTCTGCGCGACGTGCTCGGCCCGGTGGCGCAAGTCCGGACTGTCGCGGGAGGAGTACGCCGCGATCCCGCGCACCGGAAGGAAGGTTGGCGTCGAGGACTGCCGGGTGCCTGCCTGCGGGCGTCCCGCGCTCGACAGCGGAAAGATGCCGCTGTGTCGTGCCCACCGCTACCAGTTCCTGCAGTGGGGCGGCACGCTCAAGGAGTTCTTGGCTGATCCGCAGGTGGAGCCGCTGCCGGGGTTCGGCGACTGCGGGGTGCTGGCCTGCACGCGCCCGGCCGCCACCGATTTCCGGCTGGGGCTTTGTGATCGCCACAGCAGGCAGCTCTCGCGCATGCGCCGTGCAGGCAATCACATCAACGAGCAGGAATGGCTGCGAACCGCGCCCTCCGGCAGCTACGGCGCGGAGATCAGCTTCCGAGGACTGCCAGACCTGGTCATCGCGCAACTGCTGTTCGGGTTGAAGATCCGCTGCCAGAAAGGCGCGCGAACCGACCTGGGCAACCTGCGGGCGCTGATCGACCGGACCATCCGGCCCGCGAGCTTCGCCGGCGCGACCCGCTCGGAACAGATGCCCCAGCCCGAGCGCAACCAGGAGACCGTCCAACTGCTCAACGGCACCCGAACCGCGGCCGTCCGGGCCTGCAAGACGCCCGAGAGCGAATACACCAAGGACGTCTGGGACCTGGCGCCGTTCGGCCACCGCGGCAACCTGACGTTCACCAAGATCGGCCAGCCCTGGCTGCGGCAAGCGGCCAAACGGTGGGCCCGCGACTACCTGTCCACGGTCCGCTCGCGCAGCACCAACTCCCACGTCCAGCAGCACCTGCACGGCCTGGCCAGCCTGTCGGAGACCCTGCGGGCCCGCCCCGACCGGGGCCTGGACCCGGCCGCGCTAGGCCGGCCCGACATCGAGAACTGGCTGAACCGAACTCGCTTCCTGCAAGAGCAGGGCGTACTGGGAGCTCCGACCCGCTGGACCTACCTGCGGCACGTCCGTCACGTCCTGCGCCACGTCCGCGCCCTGGGCCTGACCAGGGCGGGCGAACCGATGGCGGGACTGCCCGACGACTTCGTGCTCACCAAGACCGACATCCCCAAGCCGCCGTCATCCTCGGAGGAAGCCCAGGACCTGCCGCCGGAGGTGATGCGGGTGCTGTGTGCTCACCTGGACGAGCTGGAGGACCAGACCTGCCGGGAGATGCGGGTCGCCGTCGAACTGCTGATGGACACCGGCCGGCGCCCCGAGGAGGTCTGCAAGCTGCGCTTCGACTGCCTGAGCCGCGACCGGCAGGGCAAGCCCGTGCTGATCTACGACAACTTCAAGGAACAGCGGATCCGCCGCGAGCTGCCCATCCACGAGCCCACCGCAGTGTTGATCCGAGCTCAGCAGGAACACGTCCGCCGGCGCTTCCCCGACCGGGACGCTGGCACGCTCGTGCTGCTGCCGGTGCTGGTGATGAACCCCCGCGGTGACAAGAGCATCGGTTCCAACCACCTGTCGAACATGCACCGCGATTGGGTGGAGAGCCTGCCCGAGATCCGGCTCGACGACGGCACCGTCTTCGACCGCGAGAAGATCTTCCCCTACGCCTACCGGCACTCCTTCGCCCAGCGCCATGCCGACGCCGGGGTCGGCATCGACGTGCTGGCCGGTCTACTCGACCACGACTCGTTCGAGTCGTCACGCTGCTACTACCGGATCAAGGAGAAGCGGCTGCTCGAGGCCGTCGACAAGGTCACCACCCTGCAGTTCGACCGGCATGGCCGGCGGATCTGGGGCGCGGTGACTTCCCTGCTGGAGGCCGAGCGGACCCGCAAGGCGATCGGCGCGGTCGTCGTCCCGTTCGGCACCTGCTTCGAACCCTCCAACGTCGCAGCCGGTGGCGGCCACTGCCCGCTGCGGTTCCGCTGTGTCGGCTGCGACCACTTCAGCACCGACGTGTCCTACCTGCCCGACCTGCGCGCCTACCTCGACGACCTACTCCGCAACCGGGAACGACTGCGATCCATGGCCGAGGCCGACGCCTGGGCCCTCGCCGAGGCCGCACCCTCCGACGAGGAGATCAACCGGGTCCGCCGACTGATCCACCGGGTCACCCAGGAGGTTGACCAGCTCACCGACGACGAACGCCACCAGATCCGCCAAGCCGCCGCGACCGTCCGCAAGATGCGCCAAGGCTTCCTCGGCATGCCCCGCATCCACCAGCCCCTGCCCGACCTGCGACCGGAGCGCCCAGCATGACCACACCCACCCACGACCACGCCGTCCAGGCGATGCTGGCAGGCCGCCGGGCCGACACCGGCCGCCGCCGCGGCCGCGTCATCGCCGCGCTCAACCAGGCCGCCCGCGACGGCAGCGACATCACCGTCTCGCAGATCGCACGCCTGGCGGGAGTCGACCGCACCTTCCTCTACCGGCACCGGGACCTGCTCGCCCAGATCCACGCCCACGCCGCCGAGCCAGCCACCACAGCAGGCGGCCGGGGCCCGGCCGTCTCCCGCGCCTCGCTCCAGGCCGATCTGCTGGCCGCTGATGCCCGCAACGCCCGCCTCGCCGCCCAGGTCCGCCAACTGGAGAAACGCCTCAGCGAAGCCCTCGGCGAGCAGGTCTACCGTCAGGCCGGGATCGGCGGAGGCGACGACATCGACCAGCTCAAAGCCCGCATCACCACCCTGGAACAGCGCAACGTCGAGTTGCAGCTCCAGCTCGCCGACCGCGACGACGAACTGGAAGCAGCCCGCGCGGCCAACCGCGAACTCATGGCCCAACTCAACCGCGGCCGCGACACGCCTACCAGCTAAAACCGCAGGTCAGTGGCAGCTTCCCGACCTCTTGAGGAAAAGTACGCCATGGCGGACTCTGGAGTTAGGGACAGGAGCCTGCGATGCCGAACAAGGGGTGCCGGGTTGGGTCGGACCGGGGCGCCCTGCCGTGATTGCTCACGATGGGTTTCCCCGGCCCGCCCGCCGCACCCGGCGTGCGCGTCTCCA
>NZ_JBHZBH010000065.1:0-27252 GCF_042754765.1 Nonomuraea sp. NPDC059194
CCGCCCACTGAGCGGCGGTCAAATCACCACGACCCACCCGAAGATCATCCCAGAAGTAGATCACTCACGTGATCCACTTCTGAAACACGCCCTAGAGCGGAAACTGACAAGGTGTGGTGCGGCCAGGCCTGCACTCGATACGGCCGGATACTTCGCAGCGATCTCGCCATGGGGTGACGGGTGTGCCCCTCGCGTTGTGGTGCCGGAAAGCAAATGGCGACGGCCACTGACAGGTCAGGCTGCGTCGGTGAATTCGACCCTGAGGCCGGTGCCAAGCGCATGGGCCAATCGCTCCAACACGCCGATGGTCGGCGTGGGTCCGCCAGCCTCCAGCCGCGACAGGGCGGGCTGCGTCATCCCGGCGCGCTTGGCCAACTCCGTCTGCGACAGCCCCAGGGCAATGCGGCGGGTCCGTACGGCGTTGCCCAGCTCGAAAGCCAAGCGTGCCTCTTCACGACCGGCGCGAACCTCGGCGCTGTCACGTCCCGCTCCCAGATCCCAGCGTACGTGCGGACTGCTCTCGTTCATGATCAAACCTGCCTGTCATAGGTGTGGACCGCGTGGCCGTGGGAAGCTTCACACTCTTTGCGCGCCTGCTGCGCTCGCTCGACTTCACCGGCCTCCTTTCGCCGGGTCTTTCGGAAGACCGTCAGGAGGACGACTCGGCGGGCTGGGGCCAGCCAGTACGTGATGCGCACCTGCGCTGGGTACAGGTGGATGCGCAACTCCCGGAGACCGCCGCCGAGATGGCGCGACCATGGCTCACCGAGGGTTTCGGCATTCTCGGCCAAGATCGCGACAAACTCTTCCACGCGGCCGTATTCGCGATCCGGTAGGGAATCCAGCCACTCCCGTACCTCCGATTCGATCTCGACCGCATACATCTCCATGCATCGAATGCTATATGCATCTGATGCTATCCCACTGTCTACAACGGCCCTTCTACTGCCGTGGCATCACGAGATCGCCGGCTCACTGGCGATGCCGACCGTCGATTCGTGTGACGGTCGACGACTGTCGTGCAGATATAGGCCCTGTGGTCGATGACGCGTATGCCTCGACGGGGCCGGCCATCCGCGTCACCCTGCCTGCCGTACAGCGAGACAGAGCTGGAACGCTGGCGGTGGAGGAGTGTGCCGCTGTCAACGCCTATTGCGTGGAGTGCCAGGTGTCCGGTTCGCCCAGGACGCAGCTGACCCGGCCCCTGGCCTCCAGCCAGGCCAGGTGCGCGAGCGTCTCGTTGTTGGCCGCGCGGCGCATGAACGGCTGGATCGTCTCCCACGGCCGCGACCAGGTCAGCCTGGTGGCGATGTCCCAGCAGGTGATGCCGTCGTGGGCGGCCACCACGCCCTCGATCTCGGCCAGCCGCTCCTCGTGGTGGCCGATCACGTAGTCCACGCGCTCGGCCAGCTCCAGGAACCGGTACTCGTGCGCGGGCAGCACCTCCTCGACGTCGAGCTTGCGTACGGCGAGCAGCGCGTCGAGGTAGTCGGCCAGCGGGTTGGGCCCGGACTGCGGGTGCACGGCCACGATCGGGGTGATCTTGGCGAGTACGTGGTCGCCGGAGAACAGCACCTTGCGCTCGTCCGACACGAAGCACAGGTGTCCGGGCGAGTGCCCCGGCGTCCACAGCGCCCGCAGGTCCCAGCCGGGCAGGTCGAGCCGGTCGCCGTCCTCGACCAGCCGGTCGGGTCGCGCCATCATCACCATGTGCCTGATCATCATCGAGGCGCCCGCCAACTCGGCCAGCGTCTCGACCGGCACTCCCGACCTGACCAGCAGCGCCTTCTCCTTCTCCACCAGCGACTCGACGTATTCGTCGTCGTAGCGGTCGCTCAGCAGCCGCGCGTCGGCGGGATGGAGGGCGATCCACGCACCGGACGCCTCGCGGACGCGTCCGGCCAGGCCGTAGTGGTCCGCGTGGATGTGGGTGACGAGCACGGCCTTGACGTCGGTGATCGCGTAGCCGGCGACCGCCAGGCCCGCCACCAACGCGTCGTAGGCCTCGTCGGTGTTCCATCCGGCGTCGATGATCGCCACGCCGCCGGGCAGTTCGAGGGCGTAGACGAGGACGTAGCGCAACGGGTTGATCGGGATCGGCACCGGGATCGACCACAGGCCTGGCCGTACTTTCTCGACCGCGGGGAGCGTTCCGTCCAGCCAGGCGGTCCGTTGAGCCTCGTTCGCCGCCGTCACCACAAACTTCGACATCTCACCATTGTTCCAGAACCATGTTCGGTTTGGGCGCCTCGCGGGTGAAGCCCTCCCCCAGAGGTCGAGAGAGAGGTGCTCAGGTCACGATGGACCGGCCACTGACGGCCCGCGGATGAAGCCCACGCCATGAGGCACCCCGGTCACCGCGAATCGACCGGTGATGCCCGCGGGCGAGGCGCCCGGATCACGATGAATCGGCCGTTGACCGCCGCCGGTGGAGCGGGCGGGTGCCTAGAATTGCGGCCGTGCTGCGCTGGGCCAGGATGGCGACCTTGGCGACCTTGAGCATGACCGTGATGGCGGGCTTCGTCATGCCCGGCATCGGCCTCTTCCGCGAGCCCGACCCGCTCCGCGTCGCGCTCGGCGCGGTCGGCATCACGCTGTTCGCCGCCGCGCAGGCCGCCGTCCTCTACGCGGCCATCACGCCGTCCGCACGTGGAAGGGTCCAGCGCTGGGTCTTCGCCGCCGCGACCGTGGTCTCGATTCCGTTGGCGGGCCCGCTGGCCGCCCCCGCGTGGGAGACGTGGGCGTGGATCGGCGGCGCGGTCCTGGCCACCGCGCCGCTGGTGACGACCGGGCGCTGGCCGTCTCTGGCGATCATGTGTGCTGCCACGGCGGCCTCCGCCGGGGTGGCGCTGTGGGTGGGCGACCAGGTCCGGCTGTACGTCGTGATCACGCTGCTGCTCGGCCTGTCCACGCTCGCGATCAGCGGCCTGCACGTATGGCTGTGGAACCTGCTGCTCGAAGCGCAGGAGGGCAGGGCGGCCCAGGCCAGGCTGGCCGCGGCGGAGGAACGGCTGCGGTTCGCGCGCGACGTGCACGACCTGCTCGGCCACGACCTGTCGGTGATCGCGCTCAAGGCCGAGCTGGCCGAGCGCCTGGTCGCGGTCGCCCCCGAGCGGGCGGCCGAGGAGGCCGCCGACCTGCGCCGCCTGGCCGCCACCGCCCTCACGGACCTGCGTGCCGCCGTTCACGGCTATCGCGAGGTGGACCTGCCCGCCCAGCTCACGGCCGTCGCGCAGGTCCTGCGCTCCTCGGGCGTGCGCTGCACGATCACTGGGCTGACCGACGGCCTGATCGACAACCCGGGCGGCACTACGGAGGGCGGGACGGGAGCCCGCGCGGAAGGCGGGGTGGGTGGTGGGTTGACGCAGGAGGTCGCCGCGCAGCTCGCGGTGGTGCTGCGTGAGGCGTCGACGAACGTCCTGCGGCACAGCACGGCAAGCTGGTGCACGATCGAGCTGGCCAGAGAGTCCGGCAGAGTGCGCATGACCGTGACGAACGACGGCGCGAAGCCCGCCGCCCCCGACCGCCACAGTTCGGGCCTGCGCGGTCTGCGCGAACGCCTCGCAGAGGCGGGCGGCACGCTGCGTTCGGGAGTCGAGGGCGACGTGTTCAGGCTGGAGGTGACGCTGTGATCAAGGTGCTGCTCGCCGACGACGAGGAGCTGATCAGGACGGCCCTGGCCGCGCTGCTGGGGCTCGAACCCGATCTGGAGATCGTCGCGCAGGCCGCCGACGGCAGGGCCGCCGTCGACCTCGCGCTCTCGCACCGTCCCGACGTGGCCGTGGTCGACCTGGAGATGCCCGCCCTCGGCGGGCTGGAGGTCAGCGCCGAGCTGGCCTCCGCGCTCCCCTCCTGCGGGGTCGTCATCCTCACGGGGTACGGCAGGCCGCCGCTGCTCAAGCGGGCGCTCGACGCCGGAGCGAAGGGCTTCATGCCCAAGGGCTCGCCGGGGGGCGCGCTGGCCGAGGTGATCAGGCGGGTCCATGGTGGCGGTCGCTACGTGGATCCCGGCCTGGCCGCCGACGCGCTGACCGCCCCAGAGTGCCCGCTCACCCCACGGGAGTTGGAGGTGCTGCGGCTGGCGGAGTTCGACACGCCGGTGGCGGTGATCGCCCGCCGTACCCACCTGTCGAACGGGACGGTCCGCAACTACCTGGCGGCGGCCGTCACCAAGCTCGGCACGTCAAACCGGGCGGAGGCCTTCAGGCTCGCCCGCGAACACGGCTGGCTGTAGCGCGGGGCGTGGGGTGGGGCGTAGGTCAGGCATCCTGGCGAACAGCAGCGTGGAGGCCAGTGCCAGCGCCGCCGCCAGCCACCACGCGGCGGCCGTGCCGAGGCCGAGCGCGAGTGAGGCGAGCCCGAGGTTGGCCAGGCCCGCGCCCGTCTGCAGCGACATCGAGGAGACCGAGGTCATGGTGGCGCGCTCGGCCGAGGTGACGCGCAGGTGGGTCAGCTCGGCGCCGAGCAGGACGGTGATCGACAGCCCGGTGAACATGGCCGCGTAGGCGAGCCCCGCGGTCACCAGCCCCGCGGCCCCCGTCAGCGTCGCCGTGGCGGCGAGCGCGGCCAGCGAGAGCGCGGTCACCACGATGCCCGCCACCGAGCCGCGCACGGAGCCGCGCCCAGAATCGAGCCCAGAGCCGCGACCTTCAAAGCCCCCGGGGCCGCGACCTCCAAAGCCCCCGGGGCCGCGAAGGAGCGCGGCGACCCTCGGGGCCAGCGCGCTGCCGAGGGCGCTGCCCGCGAAGCCGATCGCGGCGACGAAGGCGTAGGCGGTCGCGCCGCTCTCCGCGGCGCCCGTGAGCGCGGCCAGCCGTACCGGGGTCAGCAGCTCGACGGCGACCAGCGCCGTCCCCAGCACCACCGCGACGCCCATCAGCCGCCGCAGGACGCCGTCGGCCACCGTCATGCGCAGCCCTGAGAGCACGGTCGCGGGCACGGTCCTCAGGACCGCGCCGAGCGTGCGGTGCCCGTGCGGCGGCTCGGGCAACGCGAAGAGAGCCACGACCAGCAGCACGACCGCCGCGGCCGCGCCCATCCCCGGGGGTACGGCCAGCCCGCCCGGCACGACCAGCGGCACGAGCCCGCCGACGATCGTGCCGCCGCACAGCGCCACGGACTCCATGGCGTGCCCCCTGGACAGCCCCGGCTTGAGGTCGGCGTCGGGTCCTTCGAGCGCGTGCAGGGTGTCGACGTACCAGGCCTCCGCCGGGCCGCTGGACAGCGCCCTTGCCACGCCCTTGGCGATCGCGCTGACCGCGAAGAGCGTGAAGGAGTCGGCCACAACCATCAGCGACAGGCCCGCCACGGTGAAGGCGGCCGAAGCCGACAGCACGACCCTGCGTCCGAGCACGTCGGCCAGCCCGCCGGTGGGCAGCTCCAGCGCGACGCTCACCGCCGAGTAGAGCGCCATGGTGGCGCCGACCTCGGCGATGGTGAGGCCGCGCTCGGTCATGAGCAGCACCATCGGCGCCATCATCAGGCCTGGCGGCAGCCAGGTGAGGAGGCTGACGAGCATGTAGCGGCGGCATGCGGACTGGGGGGTCATCGCTTCCTCCTGGGGAAGGCCGTGGTGCCGACGTAGACCTGTTCGGCGGAGGGAGCGTCGCCGTACCTGGCCTCGAGCTCGCGCTGCAGCTCGGCGACGCGCTCGAAGTACTCGCGCACCCCCTCGGGGGTGAGCCTGACCAGCGCGTCGCCCATCCCCGCCGCCGCTGTCCACTCCACGGGCCACTCCTCGGCCCTGAACTCCTCCACCGAGCGGGCGATCGCCTCGATCTGCCGCAGGGACATGATCGTGACGGCCTCCCTGCCCTCCGGCGTGGCCGAGAGCTCGGCGGTGTTCCACTCGGTGAAGCGGTGGCGGGCGCGCCAGCGGCGTTCCCTGGCGTCGGGTGAGGGGTCCTCCTCGATGAAGCCGTACTTGGCCAGCTCGCGCAGGTGGTAGCTGGTCGAGCCCGAGCTCTCGCCCACTTTGCGCCCCAGCGCGCTGGCCGTGGCGGGGCCTTCGGCGCGCAGCAGGCCGAGCAGCCTGACCCTGAGCGGGTGGGCGACGGCCTTCAGCGTGCGCGGGTCGCTGATGTGGAACGCCTCGTCCATGCCATCCAAGGTAGACCGCAAAGGACATTTTGCAAATGTTAATTTGCGATCGACACCATGATCGCGCCGAGCAGGAACAGGATGAAGACCAGCGGAATCAGCAGCGCGCCCAGCAGCACCAGCTGGTAGACCACACCGTTCCACGGCTGCGGCGCGGGCCCGAGCGCGCCAGGGGAGAACGACCAGGCGGGCGCGCGGTACTCCACGGGAAGCGACTGCCCCTGCGCCACCCACACCTGGAGGTCCGCGTTGCCGACCTGGGGCGGCAGCAGGCCGGGGACGTGCACGTGGAGGTGGTAGGTGCCGGGGGCCACCGGGATCACGTTCTGCCCCCATCGGACGGGAACGGGGTAGCCGTTGAGCGTCACCACCGGCTTGAAGACCGCGAGGCCGAAGACGGCCCAGTGGTACTTGAGGTCGAGGACGAGATGACTCATGTCGGGGTCCTTCTAGGCTGGGGGAATGATTGAAGACGTTCGCGTTGATCCTGAGATCTTCGAGCTGCGGCCCGACTTCGCCGTTCTGGTCATGACCGCGTACGGCCTGCGCAACGGCCCCACGGACGACCGCTCGCGCGCCTGGCTCGAGGAGGCATCGTCGCATGCCGTACAGCAGGAGAAGATCGACCCCTGGCGCGAGGCCTACCGGGGTTTCGGCGCCAAGCCGCAGCGCACCAGGCCGTCGGTCGACGCGCTGACCCGCCGCCTACCCCTGCCCGAGATCAACCTCGTGGTCGACGCCTACAACTCCGTCAGCGTGAAGCACGTGCTGCCGATCGGCGGCGAGGACCTGGCCCACTACCGGGGCGCGGCCCATCTGATGCGGGCCAAAGGCGACGAGCCCTCGGAGGAGGCGCTCGGCACGCCCGACGCCGGCGAGGTGATCTGGCGCGACGACGTGGGCGTCACCTGCAGGCGCTGGAACTGGCGGCAGGTGGTGCGCACCAGGATCACCGAGGAGACCACCGACGCGCTGTTCCTCCTGGAGCGGCTCGAACCGCTCTCACTGGAGGAGCTGAAGGAGGCCGGGGAGGAGCTCGCGGAACTCCTCAATCAGGTCACACCGGACATTAAGGTCGAAACCCGGCTCATTGTTAGCAGGAGGTAAAAACTCCGCCAGATCGTCGATACCGAATGGTAACAATGGCTGCACCCCCAGGAATCACTAGGGAGGCGTGACCACTTCGGTCTCTCCTGAGAGGATCAGGCGGAGTGGTGTGGCCTCAAGGGCGCACGATGCCGGTCGAGGCGAGTAGCCTTGGACAGGTTCTCTATCATCAACGCCGATCTGCGGAAGAGGGCGATTTCCGCCGTGTCGTCTGAGTCGTCGCGGACAAACCCGCTGGCAAGCTTCGGTCAGAACGAATGGCTTGTCGACGAGCTGTACCAGAAGTATCTCCAGGACCCCGAGTCTGTAGACCAGGCTTGGTGGAACTTCTTCGCTGACTACAACCCTGACTACGGACCGGGCAGAACCCCGGTCAGGGAGGCGGCGAACGGCACAGCGACCGCGCCCGCCCCCGCTGCTCCTAAGGCCGCCGTGACTACCACTGCTACTGAGAAGCCCAAGGTCTCCACCCCCGTGCCCGCCGGTGCCGAAGAGGTCAAGCTGCGCGGCGCCGCCGCGCGCACGGCGGCGAACATGGACGCCTCGCTGGTCGTGCCGACGGCCACCAGCGTGAGGGCCATTCCCGCCAAGCTGCTCATCGACAACCGCATCGTGATCAACAATCACCTCGCGCGCGGTCGCGGCGGCAAGGTCTCCTTCACGCACCTGATCGGCTATGCCATCGTCAAGGCGCTGAAGACCATGCCGGCGATGAACTTCTCCTACACCGAGGTCGAGGGCAAGCCCACGCTGGTCAAGCCCGAACACGTCAACTTCGGCCTGGCGATCGACGTGCAGAAGAGCAACGGCGAACGCCAGCTCCTCGTGCCGTCGATCAAGGCCGCCGAGGACATGGACTTCCGCCAGTTCTGGATGGCCTACGAGGAGATCGTCCGCAAGGCCCGCTCCGGCAAGCTCGGCGTCGACGACTTCGCCGGCACCACGATCTCGCTGACCAACCCCGGCACGATCGGCACCGTCCACTCGGTGCCGCGCCTCATGCCGGGCCAGGGCACGATCATCGGCGTCGGCGCGATGGAGTACCCAGCCGAGTACCAGGGCGCCTCGCCCGACACGCTCTCGCGTCTGGCCGTCTCCAAGGTGATGACCCTCACCAGCACCTACGACCACCGGATCATCCAGGGCGCCCAGTCGGGCGACTTCCTGCGCACGATCCACCGCCTGCTGCTGGGCGAGGACGGCTTCTACGACGAGATCTTCGAGGCGCTGCGGATCCCGTACGAGCCGGTCCGCTGGACGCGGGACGTCTCGGCCTCCCACGACGACGACGTGGCCAAGTCCGCCCGCGTGATCGAGCTCATCCACGCCTACCGGGTCCGCGGCCACCTCATGGCCGAGACCGACCCGCTGGAGTACAAGCAGCGCAAGCACCCCGACCTCGACATCCAGTCCCATGGCCTGACGCTGTGGGACCTGGAGCGCGAGTTCGCCACCGGTGGTTTCGGCGGCCGCCCGCTGATGAAGCTGCGCGAGATCCTCGGCGTGCTGCGCGACTCCTACTGCCGCACCGTCGGCATCGAGTACATGCACATCCAGAATCCCGAGGAGCGGGCCTGGATCCAGGCGCGGGTGGAGAAGGCCCACGCCAAGCCCGACCGCGAGGAGCAGCTCCACGTGCTCGCGCGCCTCAACACGGCGGAGGCGTTCGAGACCTTCCTGCAGACGAAGTTCGTCGGCCAGAAGCGCTTCTCCCTGGAGGGCGGCGAGTCCCTCATCCCGCTGCTCGACTCGGTCATCAGCGAGGCCGCGGGCGAGAACCTCGACGAGGTCGTCATCGGCATGGCCCACCGCGGCCGGCTCAACGTCCTGGCCAACATCGTGGGCAAGTCCTACGGCCAGATCTTCGGCGAGTTCGAGGGCAACATCGACCCGCGTACCGCCCACGGCTCCGGCGACGTGAAGTACCACCTGGGCGCCAGCGGCACGTTCACCGCGCCGACCGGCGAGACCATCGTCTCCTCCGTGGTCGCCAACCCCTCCCACCTGGAGGCGGTCGACCCGGTCCTGGAGGGCGTCGTGCGCGCCAAGCAGGACCTGCTGGAGCGCGGCGAGGAGGGCTTCTCGGTCCTGCCCGTGCTCGTCCACGGCGACGCCGCCTTCGCGGGCCAGGGCGTGGTGGCCGAGACGCTCAACCTGTCGCAGCTGCGCGGCTACCGCACCGGCGGCACCGTGCACATCGTGGTCAACAACCAGGTCGGCTTCACCACCTCGCCCGCCTCGTCGCGAAGCAGCGTCTACGCGACCGACGTGGCGCGGATGATCCAGGCGCCGATCTTCCACGTCAACGGCGACGACCCCGAGGCCGTCGTCCGCGTCGGCAGGCTGGCCTACGAGTACCGCCAGACCTTCCGCAAGGACGTCGTCATCGACATGGTCTGCTACCGCCGTCGCGGCCACAACGAGGGCGACAACCCGGCCTACACCCAGCCGCTGATGTACGACATCATCGACGCCAAGCGCTCGACCAGAAAGCTCTACACCGAGGCGCTGATCGGCCGCGGCGACATCACGGTCGAGGAGGCCGAGTCGGCGCTGCGCGACTACCAGGCGAAGCTGGAGCAGGCCTTCACCGAGGTCCGCGAGGCGGCCAAGCACCCGGCCGACTCCGGCGAGCTGCAGGTGCCCCACACCGAGGTCGTCAAGTGGTCCCACGCGGAGACGCCGACGGCGATCTCCGACGAGACGCTCAAGCGCGTGGTCGACACCCAGCTCAACCTGCCCGAGGGCTTCACCCCTCACCCGCGCCTGGCGCCGATCATCCAGCGTCGCGGTCAGATGGTGGAGCAGGACGGCATCGACTGGGCCATGGGCGAGACCATCGCCTTCGGCTCGCTGCTCATCGACGGCCACCCGGTCCGCCTGGTCGGCCAGGACTCCCGCCGCGGCACGTTCGTCCAGCGCCACGCGGTGCTGGTCGACCGGCTCACCGGCGAGGACCACACGCCGCTCAAGGCCTTCAACCACGGCACGACGAAGTTCTACGTCTACGACTCGCTGCTGAGCGAGTACGCGGCGCTGGGCTTCGAGTACGGCTACAGCGTGGTCAGGCCCGACGCGCTCGTCGCGTGGGAGGCGCAGTTCGGCGACTTCGTCAACGGCGCCCAGACGATCATCGACGAGTTCATCTCCTCCGGTGAGCAGAAGTGGGGCCAGAAGTCCGGCGTCGTGCTGCTGCTGCCGCACGGCTACGAGGGTCAGGGCCCCGACCACTCCTCGGCCCGCATCGAGCGCTTCCTGCAGGTCTGCGCGCTCGACAACATGACCGTCGCCCAGCCGACCACCCCTGCCAACTACTTCCACCTGCTGCGTTGGCAGGTCGAGTCGGGCAGGCACAAGCCGCTGGTCGTCTTCACGCCGAAGTCGCTGCTGCGGCACAAGAAGGCCACCTCGGCCGCCGCCGAGTTCACCTCCGGCACCTTCCAGCCGGTCATCGGCGACACCACGGTCGATCCCGGCAAGGTCACCAAGGTCGTGCTGTGCTCCGGCAAGGTCTACTACGACCTCGCCGCGGCCCGCGAGAAGTCGCCGGCGGCCGACAACACGGCGATCGTCCGACTCGAGCGGCTCTACCCGTTCCCCGAGGACGAGCTCACCGCCGAGCTCGCCCGCTACAGCCCCACCGTGGAGCTGGTCTGGGCGCAGGACGAGCCGGTCAACATGGGGCCGTGGCCGTACCTCACGCTGAAGCTGGCGGAGAACCCCGACCTGTTCGGCGGCCGCCGCCTGCGCAGGGTGTCGCGCACGCCCAACAGCTCCCCCGCGACCGGCTCCCACGCCGCTCACGACAGGGAGCTGGAGGAGATGCAGCACGCGCTGTTCGGCTGACGCACGAGCGAACGCCCCGGCCTGTGACAGGCCGGGGCGTTCGGCTTTCCCGGAGGGTGCCGGGGGTCTACCAGGCGAACGGCACGCCGTAGTCGGCGTTGACCTTCTGCTGGAGCTTCCACGCCTGGGGGGCGTAGGCGGCGTAGAAGTCCTTGCCGCAGGCCAGGTCGTCGAGCGCGGCCTTGACCTCCTTCTTCAGGTACGGCTTGGCCTGCTCGGGCTTCATGGGCGGAATGATGATCTTGGCGTTGGCCGGCGCGCTCACGCCCTGCCGACGAGCGACCTCCGTGCGCTCGTCGACGAAGACCTGGCGGCCGCGCTCGGCCAGCTCCGTCGGCTTGGCGGAGGTGACCTTGAGGCAGGCGGCGAAGGACCTGCCCAGCTTGACCAGATTGGCCGAGCCGTTCAGCTCGGTGTCGGCCAGCTTGTCGTAGGCGGCGGCGTGCTGCCGGCCGTAGTCCTCCCATGAGCTGATGTTCTTGCCGAGGACGGTCTTGACCGCCTCGATGAAGCATTTGTCCTGGGCGAGCCGGTAGGTCTTCTGCTCCGCCTCGGGCAGCGCCATGACGATCTTGTTGTTCGGGTGGTAGGCGCGGTAGCGGGAGATCTCGTCCCTTCGCCGCTTGCCGATCACGTTGGAGGCGATGCCGTACAGCCATGGCCTGGCGTCCGGGTGCTCCAGGTCGTATCGATGGCGGTTCTGGAAGGCGGCCAGGAACGCGTCGGAGACGACGTCCTCGGCCGCGTCGGGTCCGAGCCGCCGCACCGCGTACCGGTGCAGCTGCGGGGCGTGGCGATCGAACACCGCGGCGAACGCCGCGGGTTCCTGCCACGACCGCCGGATCAGCTCGGCGTCGGCGACCTCGGTGGTCGCGGCGGACTGTGGCATAGGGGACCTTTCGGTGCGGTGGTCGAATGCCTGTACTTACCGGACCGCGCGCAAAAGGTTCACACGGAAGCTCGTTAGAGTTGCCACGACCGAGTGAACAGGAGAGCGATGTACTTCACCGACAGGGGGATCGAGGAGCTGGTCGAGCGCCGCGGCGAGGAGGAGGTCAGCATCCTCTGGCTGGGCGAGCGGCTGCGCGAGTTCGTGGACCTCAACCCCGACTTCGAGACGCCGATCGAGCGCCTGGCGACGTGGCTGGCCCGCCACGACTCCGACGACGACGACGACGACGAGTAGGACGCCCGCGCCCTCGACACGCCAAACGCGATACATCTTGATTTTCCGCTTAACGCGACATATCGTGTCTTGTGTTGGACGTGTCGGGAACGAAGGACGAAACCATGTCGCAGTGGACGATCGAGGGCCCCCAGCAGCTCACGTTCGACGCCGTGCGCGGCCTCAACGTGCGCGTGATCGCGGGCAAGCTGGCCGTCCTGGCCAGCGAAGGGCCACCGACGCTGGAAGTCACCGAGATCGACTCCTCGCCGCTGATCGTCACCCATGACGACGACGGCACGCTCACCGTCGCCTACAAGGACCTCACCTGGGACGGCCTGCTCGGCTGGCTCAAACGGTCGGGCAACCGCGCGTCCACGCTGACGATCACCGTCCCCAAGGACTGCCCGCTCAACGTCGGCGTCGTCTCCGCCTCGGCCGTCGTCGCCGGCTTCGAGCACCGCACCGGAGTCCGCAGCGTCTCCGGCGAGATCGTCCTGGACGGCCTCAGCGGCGACGTCCACGCCGAGACCGTGTCGAGCGACGTCGAGTGCAGGGCGATGGAGGGCGACCTGTCGTTCAAGAGCGTCTCGGGCGATCTCGCGGTCGCCGGCGGCACTCCCCGCAGGCTGAAGGCCACCACGATCTCCGGTCGCATCACCGCCGACCTGGCGCTGCGCCCGACCGGGCACGTCTCGCTGTCCAGCGTCTCCGGCGACATCCTGGTCCGCCTACCGTACGACGTGGAGAGCGATGTCACGATCCGCTCCACCACGGGGCGGCTCGACTCGGCCTTCGAGGCGCTGCGCCCCAGCGGCCTTCCCGGGGCCAAGTCGCTGTCGGGACGGCTGGGTGGTGGAATGGCCTCGCTGTCGGCCACGACCGTCTCGGCCGATGTCACGTTGCTCAAGGGAGACAAGGAATGAGCCCGGTATTCGGCCACGGCAGGCTCCGGCTGTACCTGCTCAAGCTGCTGGAGGAGAGCCCTCGCCACGGCTACGAGGTGATCAGGCTGCTCCAGGACCGCTTCCTGGGCGTCTACTCCCCCTCGCCGGGCACGATCTACCCGCGACTGGCCAGGCTGGAGGAAGAGGGCCTGGTCACGCACGAGGTGATCGACGGCAAGAAGGTGTTCTCGATCACCGACAAGGGCCGCGCCGAGCTCGGCTCCCGCCTCGACGAGCTGGCCGACCTGGAGCAGGAGATCACCGACTCGGTCCGCGACATCGCCCGCGAGGTCAAGGAGGACGTTCGCGAGACCGTCAAGACGCTCCGCGAGGAGCTGACCGCGATGGCCAAGGACGTCAAGCGGGGCGGCCGCGACGAGGCCCGCCGCCTGCGCGAGCAGCAGAAGGCCGACGTGTGGCGGATCAAGGAGCAGCAGAAGCGCCAGTGGACGGAGCACGCCGCGCAGTGGCAGAGCGAGGGCGAGCGGCTGAGCAGGGAGTGGCGGCGCGTCTGGACCCAGGTCTGGAGCGACCTCGGCGGCTCCTTCGACGCCGGCACGCCCGACGACCGGGCCGAGCTCGACGCCGAGCTCGGTGAGCTGCTGGCCGACTTCGTCGCCAAGGTCCGCGAGGAGGCCTCGGAAAGCGACCTCACCCGCGAGACGCTGTCGGACTGCAGGGAGGCGCTCGACGCGGCCGCGGAGCGGATCCGCGACTCGCTACGCGGATAGCGGTTCCCGCCGGTCGCGCGCGGCCCGCCTGGCCCGGTAGGCGATCGGCAGGTAGCGGACCCGCTCGGGCAGGCGAGGCGTCAGCGCCGCGACCGCCCGCCCGAGCCGCCGCAACCGCCGCTCGTCCTTCTGCGTCCAGTCGAGCCCGAGCACCTGCCGTACGGCAGGCGGCAGCGTCCCCACGGTGACGAAGTGGTTGAACTCGCCCGACCCCATCCCCACGGGCCGCCAGATCCCGCGCAGCGGCCTGGGCACCATCGGCGGTGCAGGCGTGCCGCGCATGGTGGCCAGCACCTCCAGCGCGGTCGGGTGCGGTTCGAGCCGCTCGGCGACCATCCGGTCGAAGTAGCGCCAGAAGTCGTCCAGCGTCGGCGGCACCTCCCGCTCGGGCACCCGCAGGATCCGCCCGAGCTGCCGCGACTCGGCGTAGAGCCTGCGCTCCATCTCGCCGGAGTACGGCGTGCCGAAGTAGCGGTTGAGCGCGACGAAGCGCTCGAACAGCGTGAGGTGCACCCACGCGTAGGCCTCGCCGTTCAGCGCGTGGTAGGGGCGCCCCCGCTCGTCGGTGCCGCTGATCGAGGCGTGCAGCTCCCGCAGCCGCCTGCCTTCGCGCTCGGCCTCGGCGCCGCCGTACACCCAGGTCTGGACGGAGGTCAGGGTGCGGATGAGCCGTCCCCACGGGTCCTGCTTGTAAGCGGAGTGCCGGGCCACGGCCGCGCCCACAGCGGGGTGCATCGTCTGCAGGACGAGCGCGCTGCCCGCCACGAGCAGGTTGCGATACTCGCCCGCGGTGTCCCAGTGGATCGTGCCGGGACCGAACGGTTCCATAGGTCATGGCCTCCCGGGTGATACTTCCGTTGTATCACCCGGGAGCCAGCCAAGTAACCCGTCACTTACTTCAGACGGTGAACACCACCTTGCCGAACAACTCGCCCTCGTGCATCGCGGCGAAGCCGGCGCGGGCCTCGGTGAGCGGCATCGACCTGTCGATGAGCGGGCGCACGCCGGTCTGCTCCAGGAAGACCGCCAGGCGGCCGAGCTGGTCACGGGTGCCCATCGTCGAGCCGACCACCGACAGCTGCAGGAAGAAGACCCTGTTCAGGTCGGCGGGCGGCACCGCCCCGCTCGTCGCGCCGGACACGACGATCCGCCCTCCAGGGCGCAGCGACTTCAGCGAGTGGTCCCACGTGGCCTGGCCGACGGTCTCCATCACCGCGTCGACCCGCTCCGGCAGCCTGGCGCCCGGCTCGAACACCCGGTCGGCGCCGAGCCGGAGGGCCCGCTCCCTCTTCTCCTCCGAGCGGGAGGTGGCCCACACCCTGAATCCGCCCGCCCTGCCGAGCGCGATCACCGCGGTGGCCACGCCGCCGCCCGCGCCCTGCACGAGCACGGTCGAACCCGGCTGGAGCCCTGCCTTCTCGAACAGCATGCGGTAGGCGGTCAGCCAGGCCGTCGGCAGGCACGCGGCCTCCTCGAAGCTCAGCGCGGCGGGCTTGGGCACCAGGTTGCGGCGCGGCACCGCCACCTTCTCGGCGAACGTGCCGTCGTGGACCTCCGACAGCAGCGACCGCTTCGGGTCGAGCGTCTCGTCGGCGCCCTGCCCGATGACGGAGTGGACGATGACCTCGTTGCCGTCCTCGTCCACGCCCGCCGCGTCGCAGCCGAGCACGATCGGCAGCCGGGCCTGGCGGATGCCGACGCCCTTGAGCGTCCACAGGTCGTGGTGGTTGAGCGCGGCGGCCTTCACGGACACCGTGGTCCAGCCGTCCGGGGCCTTGGGGTCGGGATGCTCACCGAGCGTCAGCCCGGCCAGCGGGTTGTCGGGATCGGTCTGTGTAGCGGTAACGGCGAACATGGCCGCACCTTACTCGGTGAGCTTCACCTTGATCCCGCGCAGCGCCGTCTGAACGAACGGCTCCCGCCCCGCGGCGGAGACGAAGACGTCGCCCCTGCACACGCCATCGGCGTAGGCGGTGTTCCGGCGGAGTTCGGGAGGGATGCCGCTGTTGCGCGGGCAGTTGCGGGTCAGCACCAGCGACACCAGTTCGTCCCGCGCGCCGAGCAGCTCGCCGCCGAACAGCAGGCCGGGGCCCGCGGGCTCGCCGCCGAGCCGGTCGCCCGGCTTCGACAGGTGGACGGGCTGCTCGGCCGACAGCACGAGATAGCCGTCGCGGGTCACCCTGCCCTTGAGCGCGCGGGCCCACTCCATCCGCTGCTCGAAGCTCAGCCCGTCGCGGCGGTCCTGCAGGGCGATGCGCCACCTGCCGAACGCGAACACCAGCACCTGCCCCTCACGGGCGGACCACAGCGAGACGGTGCCGGTCAGGTTCCTGATCCAGGTGCTCTCCTCGGGCAGCCCGTCGAGGGGCGCGTAGAGCCTGCGGAACATCGCCCGCTCGCCGCTGATCCACGCCCCCTGATAGGGCCTGGACCCCCTAGCCGCCAGCCGCAGCGTGGCGGGATAGCGGACGGTGGCCTTCGTCCCGTCGGGGAACACCACGTCGATGCTCTCCTCGTCGCCCACGGACCGCGGCTCGGCGCGCAGGATGTTGGGCGCCTCGACCAGGTAGGTCGAGGCTCCGGGCGAGGCGGACGGCGGGTGATCGGCGGCCTGCCGTCCGTCCGGGCTCCTGCTGATCAGCAGGCTGACGGCGGGAACGGCGAGGACGGCCACCAGGACCACGATGCCGATCCATCGCCTGCGTCCCGGCGTGCCTGCCTCGATGACGTCGCGCACACCTCCATTCAAGACACCGATGGGTGGGTTCACCAGACGGCCGTGTTGACCTTTCCATCGGTCGTCAGGCGCACCCGGTGCCCCACCAGCTGCCTGGCCATGGCGTCGGCGAGCAGGTCCGCCTGCCGTACCCAGGCGTGGGCGCGGCCGCCTTCGGGCAGGTCGGCCACGAGCAGCCCCTTGGAGGGCGAGCCGTCACGCTCGTGCGCGACCGTGTACCCGGCCACCGTCGCCTCGCCCGCGTAGGCCGGCACGATCGGGACGGGCCGCGCCGTGTGCACGGGGGCGGCGTCGCCGAGCCTCCCGCCAGGCATGCTGGACCACACCGCGTAGGCGTGCTTGGTCAGGTGCATGCCCACGCCGCTGACCAGGCCGTGCCCGCCCTCTCTCAGGACTCCGGCCATCGTGGCGGTCGCGTGCAGGGCGTAGCCGCTGGCCGGCCCGCCCGCGTACGGCAGGCCGCCGGTGACCGTCAGCCCCCGCCGGTCCAGCGGGTCCAGCTTCAGCGCGTCGCACGCCATCCGCAGGGCGACGGCGAAACAGCTGTAGACGTCGAGCGCGACCAGGTCGTCCAGGGACAGCCCCGCCCGGGAGAACGCCGTGGCCGCCGCCGCGCCGAGCGCCTCCGAGGAGCCGAGCGACGGCCTGGCCGCCACCTCCCACGTGTCCTCGGCGTACGCCCACCCGCGCAGGTAGGTCCGCCGGTCGCGCGGCACCCCGAGCCGGTCGGCCAGCCCGCTGCTGACCAGCACGAGCGCCGCAGCCTGGTCCACCTCCATGACCGCGACGGTCCTCTTCGTGTACGGCCAGCCGACGAAGCGGTTGCCAGGACCGGGCGTCACCAGTTCCTCCGGCGTCGCCACAGTGCGGTGCCAGGCGTGCGGGTTGACCGCCGCGACCTCGGTGAACGGGGCGAACAGCGCGCCGCGCGCGGCCCGCTCCCTCGCGATGTCCTCCCCACGGGCGGTCTCCATGATCGCGTAGGTGTGCACGGGCAGGAACAGCTCGTGCGCCAGCTCGGCCTCGTGTGGGCCCCGCTCCCACCCGTAGGGCGGCTTGGGGTCGGCGGGATGGCTCCACCTCACGCGCTCGCCCGCCTTGCGGTAGGCGCGCCTGGTGGCCAGCGCCTCACCGCCCACGACCAGCGCCGCGTCCATCTCCCCCGCGGCGATCCGGCCCGCCGCCTCGCCGATGAGCAGGTGTGGCACCGTACCGCCGACCCTGGAGTAGGCCCGGTGCCGCGGGTCGGCCCCGAGCCGTCCGGCCAGGCGCGCCACGGGGTCGTCGTACTGCCAGGAGTCGGAGTAGACGATCTGGACGGAGTCGAGCCGCGCGCCGCTCAGCCGCGCCTCGGCCAGCGCCTGCCGCGCCACCGCCTCCCACAGGGACAGGGGCTCGGGCCCCGGCTGGTCGCGAACGGCGAGCTGGGCGGCTCCGACAAGGCAGGGGGTGCATGGATCCATGACGCCGATATAACCAGAGCAATGTTCGGTATGTAAAGGGTGGGACTTTTGTTGAAAGTGATTTCAGCGGCCAGTCCTCACCTGCGGAAATACCATTCTTGAATACATGCGAAATGGATATCCATGGAACCGTCCCAGACTTTTTCGCGTCGTTTCCTGGCCTATTCCTTGCGCCATTCAGTAGCGTCCTCAACGTTTTCCTGGCCCACCGGGGCACCGTTCCCCGCTCTGGGCCGCCGAGAACCGGAAGGAGCTCCATGTTTTCCCGAGCAAGGCGCCTCACGGTCGGTGTCGCGGCCATCGGCATGGCCGTCGGCCTGACCGGAGCCACCGCGGCCGAGGCCGCGGCCCCCAGCGATGTCGTCTCCAAGAACGCGACCACCTCAGCAGCCAGCGCCATCGCGTTCTGGACGCCGGACAAGCTCCGCGCGGCCACCGACATCAACGACGACCTGTCCATGGACGTGAGGGGTGCGAAGGGCACCGACTCCACCCCTGACGGCCCGCCCGGATCCGTCCCGCCGATCGGCCAGGAGAAGGCCAAGGCCACCAAGACCAAGCAGGTCAACCTGCCCAACACGGTCGGCCGCATCTTCTTCACGCTGCCCGGCGCGGACGAGAACGACAAGAAGAGCTGGAAGTACTGCTCCGGCACCTCGGTGCAGGGCAAGTACCGCAATCTCGTGGCCACGTCGGCCCACTGCGTCTACGACGTCAAGCACAACGTCTTCTACGACAACTGGGTGTTCATCCCGTCGTACTGGGACGGCAAGAACAAGTGGGACGGCAAGACGCCCTACGGCATTTACGCCGCCAAGACGTTCAACGCGCACGACGATTTCGTGGTGAAGGAGGACTACGACTACGACTACTCCTTCGTCACCGTCTACAACGGCTACAAGCCGCAGTGGCAGAAGGACGACAAGGGCAACTGGCGCGTCGTCAAGAAGAACGTCGGCAGGCTCGGCGACAACGTCGGCGGACAGGGCTTCACCTGGAACCGCAGCACCAAGGCCACGGTGTTCTCCTTCGGCTACCCGGCAGGCGAGCACCCCGACGGTGACAAGCCCTTCACCGGCAAGACCATGAAGTGGTGCTACGGCACGACGGCCGCCATGCCGCCGGCGCCGAAGTTCCGCATCGAGGAGCACGTTGGCTTCAGGTGCTCCTTCACCGCCGGCGCCAGCGGTGGACCGTTCCTGTACAACTACAAGAACTCCACCAGGACCGGCTACCTGATCGGCGTCAACAGCGTCGCCTGGGACACCGACGGCAACGACCGCTACGACCGCATCTCCTCGCCGTACTTCAACGGCGACACCTACAAGGTGTACAAGGCAGCGGCCAACCGCTGGAGCGGCAACCAGCCCGGCTGATGTCAACACCTGGGGTCCCGGTCCTGCTCAGGACCGGGACCCTTGCCCTCAGAAGGAGAAGAGCGAGCCGGTCTCGAGCCGCATCGTGCAGGAGTTGCCGAAGTTGTGGCGGTACCTGATCGGCCTGCCGTCCCACCTGCCGAACGCGGTGGCCCTGACCGGGTCGTAGTGCATGGTGCACCTGATGGCCGGGTCGCCCTCCACCTCGGCGGGGTCGCCGCCCGCCGCTTCGAGGTCCGCGCACGCCTTCCTCGGGTCGGGATGCGTCGAGACGCGGTACGGCTCGCACGTCAGCAGCACCATGCGCGATCCCGCGCTGAGGACGACCATCCGCTTCTGGTCGACCATTTTCAAGATCATTTCTGCCATCTTGGACGGCGGGTCGGGCTCGGCCATCGCGGGCGCGGGAGATGCGGCGAAAGCCGTACCGCAAAGGACAGCCAGACATGTGAGTCTTCTCATGCCAAGAAGCCTCTCCCTGGCCGCTGACCTGGGACAACGACCGACGCGCGGGATAATCGGCGCCTATCAGGCGATGTCCTCATACTTTCTTGATCACATAACAATCGCCAATCCAGGCTGCAATAGCGCTTACGATCTGGAAAAATCGCTCGTTACGGTCCAAGGAAGGCATTTCATGATCCCCCGCATGAGGCAACTCGCGATCGCCGCCGCCAGCGGCGTTCTGCTGATGCTGCCCGGATTCACGGGGGTCTCCCACGCCGCCACCGTCGATCCGCCCGACTACGTCTACTCCGAGCCGCTGGCCAAGTCCGAGCCCGAGATGCGCAAGGTCGCGGAGTACTGGAAGCCCGAGCGCCTCAAGGACGCCGACAGCTACTCCCCCGCCACCCCCGGCACCAAGGGGTCCTCGCCGCAGTCCTCGCCCTCCACGTCCGCGGGCTCGGTGATCACCAACGGCCTGGCCAAGAAGCGCGCGCCGCGTGACATCGCGCCCACCGCGCCCGTCAAGGGCGGCACGGCCAAGACGATCGGCAAGGTCTTCTTTCAGCTGGGCGGCAAGGAGTACTGGTGCTCGGCCAGCGCGGTCGCCTCCAGGAGCCGCAGCCTCGTCGCCACCGCGGGCCACTGCGCGTGGGACCCGCGCCTCGGCAAGAGCGCCAACTGGGTCTTCGTTCCCAACCCCGGTAAGAACGGCGAGGCCCCCGACGGCGTCTACGTCGGCGCGATGCTCCACATGCACGAGGACTGGGCGGCCATCGGCGACTACGACTACGACTACGCCTTCGTCTCCGTGCACCGCGGGTTCCGCTGGACGACCGAGAACGGCAAGGCCGTCATGAAGGACGTCGGCCGGCTCGAGGACAACGTCGGCGGCCTGGGCCTGACGATCGGCAAGAAGACCGGCAACCTGGTCCACGCCTTCGGCTACCCGGCGGGCGCCCAGCCCGACAACTCGCACCCGTTCGACGGCCGCACGCTCAAGACGTGCGACGGCAGGACCAAGCGGACCGTCAACCCCCCGCGGAACCTGCAGTGGGGCGTGCTGCTCACCGGCTGCGACTTCAGCGCCGGAGCCAGCGGCGGCCCGTGGACGCTCGGCTACAAGGCCTCGACCGGACTCGGCTACCTCAACGGGGTCAACAGCCTCACCTGGAACCTCGACGGGACGGGCAAGTACGACGCGGTGTCCTCGCCGTACTTCACGACGACGACGTTCGAGGTCTACGACCACGCCGCGAGCGACCCCACCGCCTGAAAATGTGGCTCAGATCACACGAACTCGGGGCAACCATTTGATCACTCACGCGTCAGAAGCGCGCTGATCAGCACAGACCACACAAGGTCACTTCATCTCGGGCAGATCACGGCCGGAGTGGTTCGCCCGATCTGTCCCTTGACTTGATCAAGTGGAAATTCACATGACCAAAGCCGTCGCTGTAGGTTCCCCGGTATCCGTTTGCTGACTCTTGGGACGCAAGAGGCGTCACGGTCAGCGCAAAGGAAACCTGGAGTTATACCTTGAAGCGCATCTTCCTCCCGGCTGGTGGTGCGATCCTGGCCACCGGTCTCCTGGCCGCTGGCCTTTCCACCGGCACCGCCCAGGCCGCCCGCGACGTCGCCTCCGACCCCATGGCGCGCAACACCAGCGACGCCGCCTCCATCGCCACCTTCTGGTGGAAGTCGAACGGCGCCGCCCTCCGCCAGGCCAGCGCGTACCACTGGGACTCGAGCGAGGTCAAGAAGCTCGTCTCCAAGGGCGGCTACACCCCCGACGGCAGCCCCGGCATGGTGGCCCCGACCGGGAACTCCACCAGCTCCGGCAAGGCCCAGAACGTCAACATCCCCCGCACCATCGGCAAGGTGTTCTTCCTCGACGCCAGCGGCACGCCCCGCTGGTGCTCGGCCACCTCCATCCAGGGCAACTACAAGAACCTGGTCGCCACCGCGGGTCACTGCGTCTACGACACCGACGGCAACGCCGACACCATGTCCAAGTGGGTCTTCGTCCCCGGCTACTACCAGGGCAAGTCGCCGTGGGGCATCTACGTCGGCAAGCAGGCGTTCACGCACTAC
Source organism: Nonomuraea sp. NPDC059194 (assembly GCF_042754765.1). NCBI lineage: Bacteria > Bacillati > Actinomycetota > Actinomycetes > Streptosporangiales > Streptosporangiaceae > Nonomuraea > Nonomuraea sp. NPDC059194. The sequence continues at coordinate 22,010 of NZ_JBHZBH010000065.1, forward strand.
GACTTCGACGTCTACGAGGACTACGACCGCGACTACGCGTTCGTCACCGTCTACAACGGCATCCGCTTCACCGGCGTCAAGCAGGTCGACAGCCGCGACTACAACCGCTTCGTCGGACCCAAGTTCGGCGGCCGTTACATCGTGCTGTCCGAGGACGCGGGCCGTCTCGGCGACAACGTCGGCGGCCAGGGCCTGGCCTACAACCAGCCGACCGGCAAGATCGTGCGCACCTTCGGCTACCCGTATGCGCCCCACCCCGACGGCAGCAAGCCGTACACGGGCGTGACCCCCAAGCACTGCTACGGCAAGACCTCGGCCAAGACGGTCGGCGCCCCCGACAAGAAGATCGAGGAGCACGTGGCGCTGAAGTGCCCCGTGACCCCCGGCTACGACGGCGGCCCCTGGCTGCTCAACTACAGCAACGCCAAGCGCCTCGGTTACGTGAACGGTGTCACCAGCACCTTCAACGACCAGGACGGCAACGACCGCGTGGACTACATCTCCTCGCCGTACTTCGACGGTGAGACGGCCGCTGTGTACAACGCGGCCAAGAACATGGGGTCCGGCAAGATCGTCGGCCCGAACGGCGAGCTGCTGAAGTAGCTCCTGCGTTCCCGAAAGGGCCCGGGCTTCTCGCCCGGGCCCTTTCTCATGCCCGGGTTTGCGAACTGACTGTCACGGACAGACAACTGTAAGTAAAGTCTTCGCCGTGCCATCCATGCCTCATGAGACCGTTATCGATCTCTTCCGCAATAGGCCCACGCTCGCAGCGACCCTCATCCACGGGCAGGGCATGACGCCCGCCAGATACGACGAGGTGCGCGTCGAGTCGGAGAATCTCGTCGACTGCAAGCCCACCGAATACCGAGCCGACGCCGTGATCGTGCACAGGGCGGAGAACAAGCCGGTCCTCGGTGTGGTCCTGGAGGTGCAAATACGTCCCGACGACGACAAACGGTGGAGCTGGCCGGTATACCTGGCCACCCTCCGCGCCCGCCTGCAGTGCGACACCGCGCTGCTGGTGATGTGCCTGAGCCGCGCGACGGCCAGAAAATGCGCCGTCCCGATCGACATGGGCCACCCGGGGTGGAGGCTCGCCCCTCTGGTCATGGGCCCCGATCAACTGCCCAGGATCACGGACGTCGCGCAAGCCATCGCCGAGCCGGAGCTCGCCGCACTGTCCGTGGTCGCACACGGGCGCAAACGCGGACCCGCGGGACAGGAGGCCATGGATGTCTTCTGCGAGGCAGCGCCGTTCATGGCCGACGGACTGGGTAGCACCTATGCTGATGTCGTGCTGGCGCTGCTACCCAAGGTAGCGGCGCGGAGGTTCATGGAGGGACTCATGGCAGTCGGGACCGACAAGTACAAGAGCGACTACGTCCGCCAATGGGTCGCCGAAGGCGAAGCCAAGGGCCTAGCCGAGGGCGAAGCCAAGGGCGAAGCCAAAGGCCTAGCCGAGGGCGAAGCCAAGGCCAGAGCCAAGGACATCGTCCTCGCGTTCCGCACGCGAGGCATCGACGTCCCGCCCGAGGCGGAACAGCGCATCCTCGAATGCTCCGACACCAACCAGCTGAGCGTATGGTTCCCGAAGTCGATCACAGCCAGCAGTGTCGAGGAGCTGTTCGACAGCGAGTGAGGGACGCATGGCAGTCGGAACCAATAAGTACAAGAGCGACTACGTCCGCCAATGGGTCGCCGAGGGCGAAGCCAAGGGCGCAGCCGAGGGTGAAGCCAAGGGTGAAGCAAGGGGCACAGCCAAAGCCAGAGCCAAGGACATCGTCCTCGCGTTCCGCACGCGAGGCATTGACGTCCCGCCCGAGGCGGAACAGCGCATCCTCGAATGCTCCGACACCAACCAGCTGAGCGCATGGTTCCCGAAGTCGATCACAGCCAGCAGTGTCGAGGAGCTGTTCGACAGCGAGTGACGTCCAGCGGTGACAGTGGCCGGTGACTTCTACGGCTCCCGAAAGGGTCTGGGTCTCTCACCCGGGCCCTTTCGCATGCCCGGCCACTTCCCGTCGCACCCGCTTCTCCCAGGGACCGCCGCCAGGCGACCGCGGCTTGACCGCTCCGCCAAAGAGGTGATGAGATCCCGGGTCAGCGTCGCAGTGCACCCGGCAAAGAGACCGTCGCGGGCATGGAGGCGCCGAAAACCTGGGAAACATGTGCAACCACCCATCAACCCCACCGAACGTCTCGAAGCGTTCGGCACGCAGCTGATCGACGTTCACTCCTGGCTCCGCGAGGAGCTCTCCGAGCTGCGCGACAACCTCGACGCCTTCCTCGACGGGCAGGCCCACCACCCCCGCGAGCTCCGCGCCCACTGCCTGACCTTCTGCTCGGCCCTCGAACGGCACCACACCGGTGAGGACGGCACCGCCTTCCCCGTCCTGGCGGACGAGTTCCCCGACCTCCGCCCCGTTCTGGAGAAGCTGCAACAGGACCACCACCTGGTTGCAGACATCCTGCGCAGGATCGAGGCCCTGGTCCGCGACGCCCGGACCATGGGCGACGACGCTGAGCGGGTACGGCGGGAGCTCGACGGCCTCGCAGCCATCATGGAGTCCCACTTCGCCTTCGAGGAGCGCCAGATCACGGCGGCGCTCAACACGCTGAAGGTGCCACGTTGGGAGAAGTCGCCCCCCGATTTCCTGAAAACCTCCGGCACCGCCGTACCGGAACCGGACTGAACGACCGACGGGCCGCCCCACGGGGCGGCCCGCTTCTTATGCGCCCTCCATGGACCGCGCCAACGTGATCACTCAGGGTCACGACTGGCGCCCGAAATGTGAACGCGAAGCCGGTTTCCTGAACGTTTCCTGGCAAGATCGAGTGATATTAGACGGAGCGACCGTCGATTCGGTGCCATCAGGTTCCTGTGATCTGAGTCACATTCAGCTCATCACGCAACGTGTTCGCTCACTCACTGCACTTTTGTCTCATGCGCCACAACCCCACGAGACCCTGCGAAAACGTGGCGTGCCGATCACGGCGCGCGATCATCTCTGACAGATAACGGAAATGTCACGCAGGTAAGGGCGCTTCCCCGATGCCCCAGAACGGCTTCCACCTGCGAAGATCACCGCGTTATGGTCCTTGCTATCCCTTTACTGACGCATGGGACGCATGTTGCGCCCCACGACAGAGCAAGGAGCAGTTCCCTTGAAGCGCATCCTCCTCCCCGCCGGTGGCGCCGTTCTGGCCACCGGTCTGCTGGCCGCCGGCCTGGCTGGCACCGCTCACGCCGCCCCTGACGTCGCCAGCGACTCGATGGCGAAGAACGCCGCTGTCGCCAAGGCCGTCGCCCAGTACTGGGCCGAGTCGAACGGTGCCGCCCTCAAGGCCGCGACCCAGTCGAACATCTGGGACAGCAAGGACGTGGCCAAGCTGAAGTCGACCGGCGGCTACAGCGCCGACACCAAGCCCGGTGTCGTCGCGCCGATCGGCGAAGAGAAGAAGACCGCGAGCAAGTCGCAGAACGTCAACATGCCGAAGACCATCGGCAAGGTGTTCTTCGTCAACTCCAAGGGCGAGCGCAAGTGGTGCTCGGCCACCTCCATCCAGTCCCGGTACCGCAACCTGGTCTCCACGGCCGGCCACTGCGTGTACGACACGGCGGGCAACTCCGACGTCATGTCGAAGTGGGTCTTCGTCCCCGGCTACTACCAGGGCAAGGCGCCGTTCGGCATCTACGTCGGTAAGCAGGCGTTCACGCACTACGACTTCGACGTCTACGAGGACTTCGACCGCGACTACGCGTTCGTCACCGTCTACAACGGCCTCAAGTTCTCCACCACTCAGGGTGGGGTCAAGCAGGTCAGCAAGTCGGAGTTCGACGCCTTCAATGGCGAGAAGGACGTCAAGCTCGAGAAGATCACCAAGGACGAGTACGACGCGGGCGTCTCGAAGTACGGCCCCGAGGGTCCGTACACGACCAAGACGTCCAAGGGCGCCGTCAACAAGGTCGGTCACGACTACAAGAAGCCCGGCAAGGACGACGCGTACTCGCTGCAGCTGACCGGCGTCGAGGTCACCGAGTACGAGTACAAGAACGCGCCGAAGTACACGTCGACCAAGAAGAACGGCGAGCAGTGCCCGAGCTGGTGCGTGATCAACCTCGCCACCGGCGAGAAGGGTCAGAGCGCCAAGGAGTTCGCGATCTCCGAGGCCGAGTACAAGGAGCTCGTGGCTAAGAAGGCCAAGGGCGAGTTCCCCGGCAAGGTCGAGGCCAAGAACGGCGGCTGGTACAAGACCCAGTACTGGGTCAAGCAGTGGGTCAAGATCGACGCTGACGCGACGGACTACTTCAAGATCGTCGGTTACTTCATCAAGACCCCGGACGCCTTCGGCTTCGCGGACGCCGGTCGCCTTGGCGACGCCGTCGGCGGTCAGGGCTTCGCCTACAACCAGCCCACCGGCAAGTACATCCGCACCTTCGGCTACCCGGCCGCGGCGCACCCCGACGGTCACAAGAACTTCACCGGCGTCACCCCCAAGTGGTGCTACGGCAAGACCACGGCCAAGACCGTTGGTTCCGCCGCCAAGAAGATCGAGGAGCACATCGCGCTGAAGTGCTCCATGACTGAGGGCGCCGACGGTGGCCCCTGGCTGCTGAAGTACAGCAACGCCAAGCGTCTCGGCTACGTGAACGGTGTCACCAGCACCTTCAACGACCAGGACGGCAACGACCGCGTCGACTACATCTCCAGCCCCTACTTCGACGGCGAGACCAACTCCGTCTACAAGGCCGCTGCGAACGTGTGGTCCGGCAAGATCGCCGGCTGACGATGCGGCTGTCTGAGCTGAAGGCTTGATCTTCGGCTCATCCGTTCCAAACAGAGGGGTCCGGCATCCGCCGGGCCCCTCTGTCTATGTGTTGAGCGCACGTTTGTGGGCGCTTTGGACGCACCGACCCGTCATCTGGTGCCATGAAAGCCTTGTGATCTGCATCACACTGATCATGAACGCTCGTTTTCGCTGGCACTGGGGCCTCAGGAGTCACGCTAACAACATCCTTATGTTGATCTGCGGAAATATCCTCACGGCAACCACCACGGAGAGGGGTGACATGATCACTCAAACGTCACGAAAATGTCACGCCCGACTTGTCGTCATTTTTCAGGGCCCGAGCGGCTTCAGGTTTCCAAGATCCGCACTGTATGTTCCTGGCTATCCCTTTACTGACGCATGGGACGCAAGAGGCGTTCCACGACAGCGCAAGGAGTCACCTTGAAGCGCAT
>NZ_JBHZBH010000065.1:27350-30643 GCF_042754765.1 Nonomuraea sp. NPDC059194
CGTCGGCAAGCAGGCCTTCACGCACTACGACCTGTCGGTGTACGAGGACTACGACCGCGACTACGCGTTCGTCACCGTGTACAACGGCATCGGCGCCAAGATCACCGATGGTGGCGGTGTCAAGCAGGTCAACAAGGGCGAGTACGACGCCTACAAGGGCAAGAAGGAACTGAAGGTCGAGAAGGTCACCGAGGAGGAGTACAAGGCCTGGGAGTCGAAGTACGGCCCCGACTCGGTCACCACCAAGACCACCGACGGCACGCCCAAGAAGGTCGGCCACGACTACAAGCCGGGCAAGGACGAGGAGAAGATCCTCACCGGCGTCGAGGTCTCGGGCTACGACTTCGGCAAGGCCGGCGCGGACACTGTCGACGACAAGAACGGCGAGCAGTGCCCCGAGATGACCGTCGGGGAGAAGTGCCTCGACGCTGCGGGCGGCAAGCCGGTGTCCAACGGCAAGCAGACCATCTCCAAGGGCGAGTACGACGAGCTCGTGGCCAAGAAGGCCAAGGGCGAGTTCCTCGGTGAGGTCAAGGCGGAGAACGGCGGCTGGTACAAGCAGCAGTTCTTCACCAAGCAGTGGGTTGTCGTGCCGGCCAAGACGGTCGAGTACTTCAAGATCACTGGCTACCTGATCTACGTCGACGCCTCTGGCACCCTCGTTGACCTCGGTCGCCTGGGTGACAACGTCGGTGGTCAGGGCTTCGCCTACAACCAGCCCACCGGCAAGATCGTCCGTACCTTCGGCTACCCCTACGCTGAGCACCCCGACGGCTCCAAGCCGTACACCGGTGTGACGCCGAAGTGGTGCTACGGCAAGACCAGCGCCAAGCTGGTCGGCTCCGCCGCCAAGAAGATCGAGGAGCACGTGGCGCTGAAGTGCCCCGTGACCCCCGGCTACGACGGTGGCCCCTGGCTGCTGAAGTACAGCAACGCCAAGCGTCTCGGCTACGTGAACGGTGTCACCAGCACCTTCAACGACCAGGACGGCAACGACCGCGTGGACTACATCTCCAGCCCGTACTTCGACGGCGAGACCAACCTCGTCTACAAGGCGGCTGCGAACACGGCGTCCGGCGCGATGTTCCCGTTCCCCAAGCCGTAACACGCTTGACCTGAGCCGAGGGTCCAAACCTCAGCTCACCCTGCACCACCCGAAGGGCTCGGCTTCTGCCGGGCCCTTCGGCCTTTCTGGGAGGAAATACCCAGGAAAGATCCCTTACGGGAGTGACATGAGGGTCGATAGGGTCGCAACACCCCTTTGTTGACTTTGTGGAGCCTCCCGTTGAAGCGCCTGCTCATCCCCCTCGCCGCCGTCGGTCTGACCGCTGCCGCACTCGCCACGCCGGCCGCCGCCGCCCCCTCCTGGGTCACCGACCCGCTGGCCCCCAAGCCCGCCGACGCCTACAGCACCGCCCTGTTCTGGCTGGACGCCAACGGCGCCGCGCTGAGGAAGGCCACCCAGTACCACTGGGACAGCAAGGACGTCACCAAGGTCGTCAACGTCAGCAGCGACAAGCCCGATGACGGCAAGCCCGGCATCGTCGCGCCCACCGGCGCCGCGACGGCCGGCGCCAAGGTGAAGAACGTCAACCTGCCCAGGACCATCGGCAAGGTCTTCTTCATCGACCGCAAGGGCGACTACCGCTGGTGCTCGGCCACCTCGATCCAGTCCAGGCACCGCAACCTGGTCGCGACCGCGGGCCACTGCGTCTACGAACACGGCCGTGACGTCTTCGCCAAGTGGGTCTTCGTGCCCGGCTACTACCAGGGCAAGGCGCCGTACGGCGTCTTCGCGGGCGCCTACGCCTTCACCACCTACGACCTCGACACCTACGACGACTACGACGGCGACTTCGCCTTCGTCGCCGTCCACAACGGGTTCGAGCTCACGGGCAGCCGCGAGGTCACCAAGGGCGAGTTCTCCGACTGGGCCGGCGACAAGTGGGTCAAGCACGAGGAGATCAAGGAAGACGACTACAAGGCCGGTTTCGAGAAGTACGGCCCGGCCGGGCCGTACTGGTCCAAGGACTTCGACGTCACCCCCGAGAAGGTCGGCCACGACTACAAGGGTGACAAGACGCTGACCAAGGTCGAAGTGACGGAGAACGGGTACGGCGACGCCGCCCCCAGCACCGCGGCCAACGTGAACGGCGAGCAGTACGAGAAGGTCGGCCCGACGCCCATCAGCAAGGAGAAGTACCAGGAGCTGAGCAAGCTCAAGGCCGACGGCAAGTTCCCCGGCAAGGTCGACGCGGAAGTCCAGAGCGGCGCCGAGATCGCCTGGTACGAGACCCGCTACTACACCAAGCAGTGGGTGAAGGCAGGCAAGACCGTTCGCTACTTCCGCGACCACTACTTCATCGGCGTCGCCAAGGACTCCGGCAAGCTCGGCGACGCCGTCGGCGGCCAGGGCATCGCGTGGAACCAGCCGCAGGGCCAGCCCGTCTTCGCCTTCGGCTACCCCGGCGACGAGCACCCCGACGGCAGCAAGCCGTACACCGGTGTCACGCCCAAGTACTGCTACGGCAAGACGGGCACGAAGACCTACCAGGTGAACACCTTCAGGGTCGAGACGCACCAGGTCCTGAAGTGCTCGATGACCGGCGGCGCGGACGGCGGGCCGTGGCTGCTGAAGTACAACAACAGCAAGCGGCTCGGCTACGTCAACGGAGTGACCAGCCTGTTCCACGACCAGGACGGCAACGACAGGGTCGACCTGATCAGCTCGGCGTACTTCGACGGCGAGACGGGTGACGTCTACAACAAGGCGCAGTACGCGGAGACCAAGAGCATCATCGGCCCCAAGGGCGAGATGCTGAGCTGACACGAGCCCGGCCCGGCTCACGACGAGCCGGGCCGTTCGTCTGCGAGGCAGTGAGCCCAAAGACCAGCAGGCACGTTGCTTGGATTCGCCAGTCAAGCCCTTCGTCCACTGGGCATGCTTTCGGTGTGCCTGAAGAGCTGAACTCCACTGACGACAAAGCTGATGCACGCCCCGGCTTGCTCGTGCCGCCCTCTCTGGCTGAACGTATCCGCGCCGAACTGATCGCCAACGGGGACGTGTTGCCTCGTCGCTTCGAAGACCTTGGTGAGTTGCGTCCAGCCGCCGCCACCCAAGATGAACCGACACTCTCGGAGATCCTCGGCATGATGCGCGATCAAGAGCGCACCTGACCGCAGCTCCTCAATACCGAGCTAGGGCGTGTTTCATAAGCAGGTCAGCCAGTCGTTGATGATGGCGATCTGGACGGTGGCCTCGTAGCGTACGGCGAGCTTGTCGTACCTGGTCG
>NZ_JBHZBH010000066.1:0-27962 GCF_042754765.1 Nonomuraea sp. NPDC059194
GACCAACATCGCCGCCGCCACCGATCATTACCGCAACCATCCCGCCGACGGACTTCAGCTACTTGGTCTCACCACGTGAGAACGCATCAGCCCTGGGGAGCCCCGTTTCGGTAAGGATTGGCGCGTAGCACACTCAGGACGGCGAGGTGGAGCCCGCCGCCCCCGGGGCGGGCTCCACGGGCGGTGTCAGCCGGTCGGGCGGTTCATGTCGCCGCGGCGGGCGGGCAGGTCGGGCTCCTCGTCCGTCCAGCCTGCCCGCTTGACCGCCTCGAACGAGCGGTCCTGCCCGATCGACGACTCGAGCGCGAGCGGCTGCCCGGTGGCGGTGTCCACCACCAGCCGATACTCCTCCCCCGGGCCGCCCGGCCGGCTGACCGCCTGGCCGGCGCGGCCGAGCGGGTCGGTGGCCGCGCCGTGCGCGGTGGCGCCGGGCAGCGCGGCGAGCATCCGGTACGTGGCGGCGCGCACCTCCGGGGAGGTGGGCAGGTTCATGATGAGCCGCGACCCGGTCTCGAAGAGCTGGGCGTTCATGTCCACGCGCTCGGCGCCGTACGCCTTGGTGACCAGCTTCTCCAGGTAGCCGCGCAGCCCTTCGGGGGTGGTCGGCAGCCGGCTCAGCGTCTCCGGCGTCATGGGCGTGTTCAGCAGGGTCAGCGTCTTGCCACTGGCATCGCTGAGGGCGTCGCGCTCGCCCGGCCCGGTCGTCAGCGTCAGCGCCGGGGTGGTGCCGGGGAACGTCCAGCTCGCCGGGGAGCCGGCGGCCCGCCAGGCGGCGTCGTCCTTCGGCGTGGCGGGCTTGGCGCCCAGGTTCTGCCTGATCACCCAGGTCTTCTGGCCGGCGGCGCGTGGCAGCCAGATCTCGATCGACTGGTCCGATCGGAGGGTGTAGGCGCCGGTCGGGTCGCGCTGCTCGCGGCCGTTGACGCCGCTGCGCACCCAGTACTTCCCGTCCTGCGGGGTGGTGGCGACCGAGTCGGCGGCGGCCAGCAGGATCTGCGAGGCCGACAGGACCGGCTTGTGCTCGGGCACGCCCGAGCCGCCGATCACGACCGCCATCGCGGCGGCGGCGCCCAGCAGGCCCATGCCGAGAGCGCCCCAGCGCGAGACGCGGGCGCGGGTGGACCGCCGGGCCGGGCGGTACCTGCCCACCGGGCGCACCGGCTCGCCCTCCTTGGCGTAGGCGGCGGCGAGTTTGGCCGCCCCGTCGGAGATCACCTCGCGCGAGGGCGGCGGCGCGTCGTACAGGTCGCGGAGCAGGGTCAGGTCATCCATGGGCTTCTCCAAGCATGGGGTTGGCTCCGCCCAGGGCGGCGCGCAGCTTCCTTCTGATCCGGTTGAGCCGGGAGCCGACGGTGCCGGCCGGGATGTCGAGGGCCTGGCCGATCTCCTGGTAGCTGAGATCCGCCAGCGCGAGCAGCAGCAGCACGTCGCGGTCGGCGTCCGGCATCGCGTCCAGCGCGGAGGCGAGCCGCCCCTTGACGCTCGCCGCCATCACCCGCCCGGTCACCAGGTCCTCGTGCCCGGTGTCGGCCGGCTCGGCGGCCGCAGCCCGCCGCATGATCTGCAGCTGACGGGTCTCGCGCTTGCGATGCTGGGCGACGACGTTGGCGGCGATGCCGTACAGCCAGCCGCGCACGACGCCGCGGCGGGCGTCGAAGTCGGCCCGGCCGTGGAAGGCGGCCAGGAAGATCTCCGCCGTCAGGTCGTCGGCCGCCTGCGTCCCCAGCCGACCGGCGACGAACCGATGGATGTCGGTGACGTAGCGGTCGTACAGCACCCCGAAGCGCTCGGGGACGCGCAGGGACTCCTCTATCACGTGAGCGTCCTCGGCCTCCCGCGGCGGATCGCTCACCGTCCGTAGCGCACTCATGCGATCTCCGTGCATCTGTGTGGTGTCACAACCCCTACTTGGCGAAACCTCCCTCCCTTCTTCACGGCCAAGAACCTCTTCACGGCGAAGAACCGTGAAGAGTTCGCGCCTCTTCCACCAAGTAGGGGTGTGATCACGAAACTGACCGCGGTCTCGCTGACCGCAGCCTTCCTGAGCGCGGGCCCGCCCGGCGCGCCCGGCGCGCCCGCGGCGGCGGAATCCCCCCGCACGGTGACACTGATCACCGGCGACCGCGTGCGCGTCACCGGGCACAGCGTCCAGGTGACCCCCGGCGAGGGCCGCTCTTCCATCGCCTTCAGCACACGGAAGATCGGCGACCGGCTCCAGGTCGTGCCCGCCGACGCCTTCGCCGCGCTGGGCAGCGGCCGGCTCGACCCCCGCCTGTTCGACGTCTCCACCCTGCTGGAGTACGGCTACGACGACCGCCGCGCCGACCTGCCGCTCATCATCGGCGGCTCCGGCGTGCGCTCGCTGACGGCCCCGTCCGGCGCGACCGTCACCCGCCGGTTACCCGCCGTGAACGGCATGGCCGTACGGCAGAGCAAGCGCGAGGGCGCCCGCGCCTGGAAGGACCTGCGCGGCGCGCTGGCCGCGAAGACGACCAGGATCTGGCTGGACGGCAAGGCCACCCTCTCCCTGGACGAGAGCGTCAAGCAGGTCGGCGCCCCCGCCGCCTGGGAGAAGGGCTTCACCGGGACCGGCGTGAAGGTCGCGGTCCTGGACAGCGGTATCGACGACACCCACCCCGACCTGTCCGGAAAGGTGGCCGCCAGGAAGAACTTCACCGGCGACGGCACCGACGCCGACCTCACCGGGCACGGCACCCACGTCGCCTCGACGGTCGCCGGCGGCGGGCGCTACCGCGGCGTCGCGCCCGGCGCCACGCTGCTGGACGCCAAGGTGTGCCCGACCCGCATGTGCGAGGAGTCGGCGATCCTGGCAGGCATGCAGTGGGCCGCCGAGCAGGGCGCCAGGGTGGCGAACCTCAGCATCGGCCGGCCGGAGATGCCCGGCCTCGACCCGCTGGAGGAGGCCGTCCAGACGCTGACCGAGCAGTACGGCATGCTCTTCGTGGTGGCGGCGGGCAACTACGGCAAGCAGGGCACCGTCACCTCCCCTGCCACCGCCGACGCGGCGCTCGCCGTCGGCGCGGTGGACAGGGCCGATCAGCTCGCCCGCTTCTCCAGCCAGGGTCCGCGGGCAAGCGACGGGGGGCTGAAGCCCGACATCACCGCGCCGGGTGTCGCCATCATGGCGGCGCGGAGCAAGGATCTCGCCGGCGAGGGCCCTTACACCGAGATGACCGGCACCTCGATGGCCGCCCCGCACGTCGCCGGCGCGGCTGCCATCGCTGCGGGGCAGCACCCCGACTGGAGGCCCGAGCAGCTCAAGGCCGCGCTGATGGCCGCCGCCCGCTCGCAGCCGGGCACCGGCGTCTATGCCCAGGGCGCCGGCCGCCTCGACGTGGCCCGCGCGATCGCGCAGACGGTGACCACCACGCCCAGCTCGCTGGGCTTCGGCCGGCAGGCGTGGCCGCACGGCGACGACCAGCCGATCACGAAGAAGCTCTTCTACCGCAACACCGGCTCCGCCCCGATGACGTTGCGGCTGGCGATGCGCGGCGACGCGGCGGTGTTCGCCGTCACCCCGGAGACCGTCACCGTCCCGGCCGGCGGCCAGGCGGAGGTGTCGGTCACCGCCGACACGCGCGGCGGCAGCCCGGACGGTCTCACCGGCGCCTACCTGGAGGCGAGCGCCGACGGCGTGATCGTCGCCGGCACCCCGGTCGCCGTCGACAAGGAGGTCGAAAGCTACGATCTGACGCTGCGCGGCGCCGACCCGAACGGCCTCACCACGATCCTGCGCACCGACGTCGACACGCGGGAGCTGAACCTGGTGACCGTACTGCCGGAGGCCGACGGCACCGCCACCGTCCGGCTGCCCAAGGGCACCTACACCGTCGACAGCAAGTCCCTCGGCGACCAGGGTCTGACCATGCTCGTCGGTCCCGGCCTGCGGCTGGAGGCGGACCGGACGGTGACGCTCGACCAGAGCGCCGCCCGCCCGGTCTCCATCGACCCGCCGGACCCGGCCGCCGCCCATCTGCTCACCGAGGTGACCTACTCCGGCGTGGCGCTCGACGGCCGGCCGTACTACCTGGGCGCCATGGTCACCATGCTCGACCCGCAGCGGCGGATCCGCACCGCGCAGATCGGCGCCGAGCGTCCCGGCGATCTGCGGACCATGGTCTCCGGCCAGTGGGCCGTGCTCGGTCCAGGCGGCGGCACCAACGGCAGCGCGACCTCCTACCGGCTGGCCTGGTTCCTGCGCGGGCAGGTGCCCACCGGCTTCAGCAAGCAGGTCGAGCGGAAGGACCTGGCCGCGGTCCGCCGCGGCTACGCCGTCCAGCGGGAGGGCGCCACCGCGAGCATCGCCAGCGGCGCCTGGCCCGCCGACGGCACGTTCTTCAACACCCTGTTCGTCACCGAGTTCGCCGGGCCGTTCACGCACACGGAGTACGTCAACACCGACGGCGGCATCCGCTGGAAGCACGAGATGATGGAGATCGCCGAGGCCTCGGTCGGCGACACCACCTCGGCCGCCACCCGGTACGAGGCGGGGCGCGTGTACACGGAGCGGTGGAACCGGGGCGTCTTCGGGCCGGGCCTCGTCAACAGCATGGACGAGCCCGTCGTCACCCGCTCAGGAGACGTCGTCACCGCCGCGCCGGTGCTCTACGCCGACGGCGCCGGACGCCCCGGGCAGTCGTCGGTCACCAAGGCACGTATCGCCCTCTACCGGGATGGACAGCTCGTGGCCGACGAGCCGTACCTGAACGCGCGCTTCACCGTGCCATCCACCGACGCCGGATACCGGCTGGTGGCCGAGAGCGAGCGCGGCCCCGAGCCCGCGTCGTCCACCCGCACCTCGATCGCCTGGACGTTCCGATCCGCCGCCGGGACCGACGGGCCGCTACCGCTGTCCGTGATCGGCTTCGCGCCGCCGCTGGACGAGCGGAACATCGCGCCGGCCGGGAAGGCGTACGCCGTGCCCGTGACCGTCCGGGCCCAGCCGGGCTCGGCGGCCGGGACGGTGCGCGCCCTGGCCGTGGACGTCTCCTACGACGACGGCGCCACCTGGCAGAAGGCCCCGGTCGCGGGCGGCGTCGTCTTCCTGCGCCACCCGGCGGCGGCCGGCTTCGTCTCGCTGCGCGCCCGCGCGACCACCACCTCGGGAGCCACGGCCGACCAGACGATCATCCGCGCCTACCGCATCGCCTGACACGTCTCCTCGCCCTCGTCGGGAACCGCCGATCACCCTCGCGGCAATAACTAACGTCCCTGCACGCACCCGAGAGGCATCAGATGGGAAACGACAGCCGGACGGCCGATGACACCATGGTGATCGCGCAGTCGCGGCAAGATCCGGAGCGGTTCGCGGTGCTGTTCACGCGCCACGCGCCGGCGATCAAGCGGTACGTCATCAGAAGGCTCGGCGAGGATCCCGCCGAGGACATCGTCGCCGAGACCTTCATCACGGCCTTCGAGCGTCGCGAGTCGTACGACATGGCGCGGGGCGATGCCCTGCCCTGGCTGTACGGCATCGCCACCAACCTCATCGGCCGGCACCGGCGCCGCGAGGTCACCCTGTACCGGGCACTGAGCCGCACGGGGGCGGATTCAGTCACCGAGCCGTTCACCGACCAGGTGGATCAGCGGGTGGCGGCGACCGCGCTCCGCCGCCGCCTGGCTGCCGCGCTCGCCGCGCTGCCCCGTGCACACCGCGACACGCTGCTGCTGGTCACGTGGGCGGAGCTGACCTACGAGCAGGCAGCCGAGGCGCTGGACGTGCCGGTGGGCACGGTGCGCTCACGGGTGAACCGGGCTCGCGGCAAGCTCCGCCGGGCGCTCGGGGACGTCGACCCAACCGCCATCACCGAGGAGACGCACCGATGAACGAGATCGACCTGCTCAACCAGCTGCGATCCGAGATCCCGAACGACCCCGACGTCCGCGCGGAGGAGCGGCGCCTGCTGACCGCGATCCGCACGCAGCGGGCACGGCGGGCGCCCAGGGCGCCCCGGTACCGCATCGGCCTGGCCCTGGCGGCGGCGTGCGCGGCGGCGGTCGCCGCGGTGGCCGTGGTCAACTCGGGCGGCGACCACCCGGCCCCGCCGGTGACCGTCCAGAAGCCCGACACGCTCCTGCTGCTGGAGCGGGCGGCCCTGGTCGCCGCCAAGCGCCAGGATCTGCGGCCCGACCAGTGGACCTACCGCAAGGAAGAGCAGGGCCGTCCCGGGATGCCCTTCGAGGTGTGGATCCGGGGAGACGGGCGTAAGGAAGCCGTCCGCCAGAACGGCAAGCTCAACCAGGGCGACGGCGAGAAGGGATCGATGTACCCGGCCAAGACCCAGCGGATGCTCGAAGCCCTGCCCGCGGACCCTGAGGAACTGCTGCGGCACTTCGGCGACAGCGACAAGAAGCTGTTCCCGATGGCGATCTGCCTGCTCGACTGCCCCGCCGACAGCCAGAAGGACGTCAACGCCTTCGGGGCCATCGGCTGGTACCTCAAGTACGGCCCCATGGTGCCCGCGGACAAGGCTGCCGCGATGTACCGGGCCCTGGCCAAGATCCCGGGCGTCACCGTCCAGGAGAACGTCAAGGACGGTGCCGGCCGTACCGGCGTCGGTGTCGTCCTCGACCTGGGCCAGGCCGGCAAGGGCACCTACGTCCTCGACCCGGCGGACTACCGCTACCTCGGCATGCTCGTCGAGCGGGACGGCAGGACGTTGACCGACACGGTCCTGGCCAGTGGCGTCGTCGACGGCCCCGGCCAGGTGCCCTGACCATCACGACGCGTGGGCAGGCCGATCGCCTGCCCACGCACCCGACACCGGGAGTCGCATGCACATCGCCTTCCTTCTTCACAACGCCTTCGGCATCGGCGGCACCATCCGCGCTGTCGCGAACCTGAGCCAAGCGCTCGCCGAACGCCACCACGTCGAGATCGTCTCGGTCTTCCGCAGCGCGGACACCCCGACGCTCAGCGTGGACCCGCGGGTTCAGATGACCTCGCTCGTCGACACGCGCCACGAGCCGGACAACACCGGACCCTCGCGCATCTATCCGACTGCCGAGGCGCGCTACGACCTGTACTCGCGTCTCACCGACCACCGCATCACCAAGTACCTGCGCTCCACCTCAGCCGACGTCGTCATCGGCACCCGCCCCGGACTCAATGTGTGCCTGGCGGACCTGGGCAGCCGCCGCTACCTGCGCATCGGCCAGGAACACGTCACCTACGACCTGCACAGCCCCGACCTGCGCACCGCCCAGAACCAGGCGATCGCCCAGCTCGACGCCTTCGTCACCGTCTCCGAGGCCGACGCCGCCACCTACCGCACCGCCCTGCCCGCACTCGCCGACCGTATCCGGGCCATCCCGAACGGCGTGCCACCCACCCGGCTGAGTCCTGCCGACGGCCACTCCAAACTCGTGGTCGCCGCAGGAAGGCTCATCCCTGTCAAGCGCTACGAGCTGCTCGTCGACGCCTTCGCCAAGGTCGTCACCGAACGCCCGGACTGGCGGCTGCGCCTGTACGGCCGTGGACCTCGGCGCCAGGCGTTGCGCGACCAGATCGACGAACTCGGCCTGCATGAGCACGTCCGCCTCATGGGCCCGGTCTCCCCCATCGAGACCGAATGGGCCAAGGGCGCCATCGCCGCCGTCACCTCCAGCGTCGAATCCTTCGGCCTCACCATCGTCGAGGCCATGCGCGCCGGGATCCCCGTCGTGTCCACCGACTGCCCGCACGGCCCCCGCGAGATCATCACCCACGGTCGCGACGGCTTCCTCGTCCCCAACGGCGACGCCCACGCCATCTCCGACGCGCTACTGCACCTCATCAACGACGACGCCCTGCGCCTGGCCATGGGCCGCGCCGCGGTCCACACCGCCCGCACCTTCGAACCACAGCACGCCGCCGCCCGGTACGAGCGCCTCTTCGCCGACCTCGGTGGTGTGACCAGAAGGCGATTCCTCCGCAGAAAACCGGTCCCCCCGACGCCTCCCCCACAACGCCCAGCCGCCGACTGCGTGGTGGACACCGACGGCGACCTCCACATCCACCTGCCCACCGACACACTCGCCACCGCCGTGGTGTGCAGGCTACGCACCGACCCCGCCAAGACGCTCCGCCTGCCGTACCCCTCACCAGCGATCAGCCGCAGACGGCACGCACTGTCCGACGGCCGCTGGGACCTCTACCTCGAAAGCCCCGACGGAACCCTCACCCGCCTGGCCGCCGGACTCTGCGACACCCGCGCCCTGATCGCCGGTCGAGGCGGCATCACGGTCCGGATCCCCTACACCACCGACAAGGGCAACCTGTCCATCCGCGTCTGGCAACGACCCACTCACGCCGAGGTCGACCGCATCGAGGTCGACACGACCTGCACCGTCGTCAACGGCCGCATTCTGGGCACCGCCTTCACCGGCACCGCTGTCGCCGAGTCTCGCGCAGGGCAGCAGAGTGTGGAAGTACGGCTGGCGCAGCGGGGCGACCTGTTTCGTCTCGTCGTCGACCACGCCTGCCTGACCGCGGCCGGCGAGGACACCTGGGACCTGTGGCTACGCCCGGCAAACGGCGACCCCATCCGCGTCGGCCGCCTCCTCGACGACATCGTCAACCGCTCCGAGATCGATGTATATCGAACTGCGGAACTGCACGGACTGCGCATCCGGCCGTACTACACCACCGCCAACAACCTGTCGATCCGCGTCCGACCAGCATGACCCGCACCATGGAGGTGGGTCGCGGCAGCCGAGACAGTTGACCTCAACGCCGCTCGAGGTTCTAGCGTGTCCTGCATTCCCGATCCCGACGCTCAGGAGAATCTTGATGCGGATCAGCACGACATTGCCCTTGACGCAGACCGGCGTGCCCGACATTTCGATGGCGCGCCATCTTGAGGACCTTGGCTACGATGCGGTCGGCATGGCCGATTTCATCGTCGGCGACGGGACACCGAGCTTTGATGCCACGCTCATTCTGGCCGGGGCCGCAACGGTGACTGAAAAGATCGGACTCGAGTTCGGCGTGCTCAGCCTTCCGCTGCGCCCCACGGCATGGGTCGCCACGCAGATGCAGACACTCCAGCATCTGTCAGGCAACCGTGTTGTCCTCGGCGTCGGGATCGGCGGTTTCCCGGGCTCGCCATTCTGGCGTGCGGTCGGGGCGCCGCTCCACGGGCGGGGGCGCTGGACTGACGTGGCGCTACAAGCGTTGCCGGGCCTCATCCGTGGCGAGCCCACCAAGGTGGGGGACCAGGAGATCACCCTCGGCCCCGCGGCTTCGGTCCCGCCGATTCTCATCGGCGGGAACTCCGAGGCGGCGATGCGCCGCGCCGTCCTTTACGGTGACGGCTGGGTGCCCTCCCTGGTCAGCCCTGCGACTTTGGCCAAGAAGGTGATACGGCTGCGCGAGATCGCCCATGAGTTCGCATGACCGCCGCCTTCCCGCAGCCATGACCTCACCGTCGTAGTCCACGTTCGGCGTCGGAATGTGCTTCACATCGTCCCCTTCCCCTGGCACACGCCGGTTTGTCGGTGGGGTGATCTAATGTCCCGGCCATGACTTCAGCGACGCAGGCGTACACGTACGCCGCGCCCTCCGCCCTTGTCGACGGTCGTCTCGGATTGGCGACCTCCGGCGGGCGGGCCCTGTCCGGCCCGGCCGTGGCCCCCCGGTTCTTCAGCGGCGTGGTGACCCAGGCGGCCCCCGCCGCGGCGGCCCTGCTCGGCGTCGCCGACGTGGCGCTGGCCCGCTACCACCAGCCGCAGGCGCGGCCCGGCTGGGTGCGCGACCCGGTGGTGACGTGCAATGGAGACCGGTTGCGGTTCGAGTCGTTCTCGGCCTGTGGCGGCGTGTACGCCCGGCTTGATCTGCTGAACGGCGCGCTCGACGGCGAGGTGTTCGACCGGGGCACCACCAACGTCGACGTGAACGCGCCGCTCCGGGAGGCGCTGGCGCGCATCGGCGCGCGTGACCCGTTGCACCTGGGGGTCGGGCTCGACGAGCTGGTCGTGACCACGATGGATGGCGCGGTGGTGGAGAAGAAGGTGCCGCTGCCCGAGCGCTGGTTACGCGGCTTCGCCGAGGTGCAGGTCATCGCCTCGGGCATGGACCAGCGCGGTGAGCTGACCGGCATGGCGGCGGTGCGGTTCCTGCGCGGGCTGCCCAAGAAGGGCACGGTGTGGGTGGCGCAGGCGGGGCGGGAGCTGAAGGTCTCCGACCGTCAGGTTCCTGGCTCGGTCCAGCTCGCCGGCCCCAACCGGCTCGGCACCCTCCTGCCGCTGCTGCGCTTCGCGAAGTCCCTCCGGGTGTACGGCCCGGCCGACGCCGCCTCCAGCGCCTGGGAGCTGGAGCTCCCCGGCATGCGCTACACGCTCACCCTCTCGCCCGAGCGCTGGCGCGGCTTCTCCGGCGAGGGCGCGGTGCTCGACGACCTGGCTACCGACGAGGCCGAGAACGACGCCGACGTGGTGGGCATGCTGCTCAACTTCGAGCCCGAGGTCGAGATCGGCCTGCTGGCCGACCGCGCGGGCATGCCCGCCGACCGGGTGCGGGCCGCGCTGACGCAGCTCGGCGTCGCCGGCCGGGTCGGCTACGACCTGTCGGAGGCCGCCCACTTCCACCGTGAGCTGCCCTATGACAAGGACAACGTGATCCTGCTCAACCCGCGGCTGGCCAAGGCGCGCAAGCTCGTCGACGCGGGCGCCGTACACCTCGAAGGCGAGCTGGCCACCGTCCACACCTCGGGCGGCGCGCGCCGGGTCTCGCTGGCCGACGGATCCTGCACCTGCGAGTGGTGGTGGGACCATCGCGGCTCCCGTGGGCCGTGCAAACACGTGCTGGCCGCTCGGATCGTCGCTCGCGCCGCCGTGGAGGTCTCCCGATGACCCTCTGGACGGAGATCTGTGATCTGGTCACCCGCAACCAGGTCACCCGCCTGGCCGACCGGCTGGTCACGCTCACCGAGGAGGAGCGCGCCGAGCTGGGCGGGCGGTTGCCCGGCCTCGTCAAGGAGCTGCGCCGTGTCCGCACCGAGCAGGTGCGCGCCCAGCATCCCGACGACTTCGAGGAGATGGCCTCCTGGGAGGTCGGCGACCTGCTCGACAGACTGGCCGGCGCGCTGCTGCTGGTCGGTGTCGGCGTCATCACCGGCCCGGCGGCCGCGGTGACGTGGATGACCGGCCGCGACGTCAACCGCCGCTGGGCCGAGGACCCCAACGTCGCCCAGGTGTGCCGGGTGGCGGCCACCCGCCCCCCGGAGTGGCGTCGTGATGTCGCGGGTCGGCTGGTCCAGCGGGTGCGCCGTCCCGCCGACCGCATCGCGCCGCTGGCCGTGGCGCTGCTGCGTGAGTCCGGCGCCATGCCGCCCGACCATGACCCGCTGGTGGCCGCCTGGCTGACCGCGCCGAGCGTGGCCGATGACCCGCTGACCCCCGTGCTGCTGCCTCGTGTCTTCGACACCGACGGCGCGGGCCGCGCCCTCCGTGACGAGCGGCTGGAGCCCCGGCCAACCCGCTGGCTGGCCGCCGCCGCCCGCGAGCTGCCCAGGGAGCAGGTGCTCGACGGTTGCGTGAGCCGTTTCCTGCGCGGCGGCGAGGCGCAGGACCTGCGGTTCTTCGTCCGGCTGCACATGCTCCTCGCCCCCACGCCCGCCGAGTCCGCATCGCGCCTGCGCGACTACCTGCGGTTGTTGCCGTCGGCTCCTGGCACGGTCGCCGAGCTGGCCGCCGGGCAGGTGCGCGGGGCGATGCCGCTCGACCACGCCGACCTGGTCGAGGCGGTCGACGCGCTCACCTTCCGGGACGAGGCCAAGCTCGCCATCACGGGCCTACGCTGGCTCGACCAGGCGATCCGGGCCACGCCCGAGGCGGCCGCCGATTTCGTGACCGCGCTGACCACGGCGTACGCGCACAAGTCCTTCGACGTGCGCAACCGCGCGGCCGAGCTGACCCTGAAATACGCCGACCTGTTCGCCGACCACACCGGGGCGATCCTCGACGGCGTCCGCCACCTCCCCGCCGACCTGGGCGCGAAGCTGGCCGAGCAGTTCGGCGGGGAGACCCCGGTCGAGGAACTGCTGGAGCAGAAGGAGTTCCCGCCGCTGCCCGAGCTGCCGGAGGCGCGGCGGTTCCCCGAGCCGTCGATCTTCCCCGACCACCACGAGCGTTGGATCGGCCAGGAGCGCTGGCTGGCGGCCTTCGTCGCCGGGACCGCCGACGACCGAGCGGAACTGCGCCGCAAGCTCAAGCCCCACGTCGAGCAGGACCAGGGTTACTGGCGGTCCAGGGAGGTGCGCCTCGACCCCGACGACTGGCAGTCGGCGCTGTCCGCCGAGCTCGTCACTCCCGGGAGCGTGCCGGAGCTGCCGCCGATCGAACCGGAGAAGTTCTGGGACGGCGCGAACCACTCCGTGAGAGTACGCGCCCTCACCCGTGGCGAGGAGCCCGACCCGGAGTCGAGGCCCAGACGGATCACGATCGGCGGCGCCTACCGGCCTGGCCGCTACCTCGACGACGACGCCCCGCTGCGCGCCTTCTTCATCACCTGGACCAGCGACGACGGCCCGGACGGAGCGGTGGCCCGCGAGGGCGACCGGCAGATCCCCTTCGCCAAGGGCCGGATCCACCTGTACGGCTCCCCCACCGACGTCGAGCAACCGCCGCATTTCGGCGCCGACGAGGACGAGGAGATCTACGACGACGGACTGCCGGATCGCCTCCGTCCGGCGCGGACGAGGCCTGGCGTCTTGTACGACGACTCCGTGGAGGCCATGCCGTACTACATCCTCGACCACGCCTACGAGCGCATGGTCGAGCTCGGCGTGGACCCCGCCCGGATCGCGGCGATGCGGGCAGAGGAGCAGGTACCCCCGCCAGGCCCAGGCGAGCCGCTCGTGGAGGTGACCGCCGTCTTCGTCCCACCCCGGCTGCGTTCCTATATGCCCAACGAGTTGCCCGAGCACGACGAGTGGCGGCGGCGCAACCACCTGCCCCACCCCAATAGTGTCTCCCCGCCCCACGATTTCCTGCTGCACCGCTACGCGGAACTCGCCGAGGCCCTCCGAAACGGCACCCTGCCGCCCGTACTGCTGGCCACGCCGACCTGGATGAGCGGCCACCTCGAGCCGGACGTGCTGGTCGACCGGCTGGAGACCTGCGCCGCCGCCGGAGTGGAGCCGCCCCTGGCCGACCTGGCGCAGGCGCTGCTGCGGTTGCCCCGGGGCAGCCACCAGGCCGCGGCCGACCGGGCCGCCAAGATCGACTCGGAGGGGGCGCGCTCGGCCGCCCGCTGGCTCGCCGGTGACGGCATGGCCGACCCTGAGTGCGGCCACGTGTGGCGCCATATGGTGAACGCGTCCATGGTCGAGTTCGGCGACGGCGAACCGGAGCACTTCACCGAGGTCAGGCTGCAGCCGGTGTTGCGGGTGACGGCCCCGACCGGCCATCGGCTGATCGACGAGGTGCTGCTGCGTGAGCCGTTCGATTGGACGGTCGACGAGTTCGGCAGCACGCTCCGGGCGTGGCCCGCCATGCTCCCCTCGCACCGCGAGGTCGTGGCCGTCAACTTCCTGCCCTTCCTGCTGCGCGGCCGCTGGGGCG
This sequence comes from Nonomuraea sp. NPDC059194, assembly GCF_042754765.1. Lineage (NCBI taxonomy): Bacteria > Bacillati > Actinomycetota > Actinomycetes > Streptosporangiales > Streptosporangiaceae > Nonomuraea > Nonomuraea sp. NPDC059194. The sequence goes on from NZ_JBHZBH010000066.1 coordinate 13,564, forward strand.
CGTGGGGGGTGCCCACGGAGATCACCGGCCTGGAGATCGCCCAGGGCCCGACGGGCGAGTCCACTGCGGTGATCCTCGCCTTTCTCCTGACCGACAGCGTGCCCGGCATGATCCCGCTGGTCCTGAGCATGGCCGCCAGGGGCGAACTGCCCGCCGAGGCGATCGGCCGCCAGCTCGCGCTGGTGCTGCGCCGCACCTGGCAGGAGACCCGCCCCGCCATCGCGGCCCTGACCGAGCTGGCCGACGCCGGCGGCCACCACGAGGTGTGGCGCATCCTGCGCGCTCTGCTGCCCGGGATGTTGCCGGGCGAGGGGCAGCGCATCACCGTGACCCACGCCGAACTCGTCGCCTTCGCCGCCGACGTGGCACGCTGGACCGGCGCGCGCGGGGAGATCCCGGTCGTCGCCGAGTTCGCGCGCAGCCGCCGGACGATCCGCTTCGTTCACGAGTGCAAGCGCCTTCACGCCCAGCTCACCGGAGCCATGTCATGACCTCTGACGACATCCGTACCGAGATCAGGAATCTCGTGCTCAACCACAACGCCGAGTGGGCACCAAGGGCCACAACGGCACACTGGTCACAGTCGCGCCCGGAGCAAACTGCAACCGCCCACCATATGTAGGCCGCAGGGGCAGCTCAGCCGATTCGTCGCCCGCGCCCGCCTATGCGCAGCGTTGGACGGGCCAGGGCCCGTGTCGGTCGACGGTGCGGATGATCTGACATTCACCTGTACGCCGATACACGGTCCACCGGCTCGAATCCTGCCCCGACTCGAACCGTGCACGGGCTCGCACGTAGCGATCACTCACGGCTACTGAAAGTGTCAGTGTCCTGCGCAGAGCAAATGTCAGCGTGTTCAGGGGCATACAAGCTGGACAGGTTGTTGCGCTGCCTGCCGATGACGGCGGGCCTGGCTCGCGCCCCACAGTGGGTAGCCGGTGGCGGCAGCATCCGAGGAGCCGCGTCCTGATTATGCCGAATTGAACCTTTCATGCATGATGGCGCTCTATGCGAACATCGGGGAATCTGGGAAGGGCTGGGGCGGCCGGGGCGATCGTTGGGGCGGTTGAAAGCGTGCTCTATGTCACCGCCGAAGGCATCGCCGTCTTCCACGTCTTCGCCGCCTTGCTCCTCCCGCTCCCACTCGGTCTCATCTTGACCAGTTTGTTCCGGGTTCCACGGGCGAGTTGGGCAGCTCTCCTGGGGACCTGCGCCTTCGCTGCTCTCACCCCCGCGATGATCGCCCTTGCCCCTGGCCCCTCGATCACCAGCTTGCCGCGGGCGCTCTTCGGTCTGCCGATCCTGGTCGCAGGGGTCGTCGCCTATGCGATCGCCGGCTATGTGGTCACTCGCGTCAGGTGGTGGCGGCCCGTGCTGTGCGCAGCCCTCGGCGTGGGCGTGTTCGTCACGATGGTGCTGCAGAGCCGCACGTGGATCGTCAACTGGCATGAGGAGCGCGCTCTCGCAGCAGTCGACATCCCGCTGCTCGGCCTCCTGGGTCAGGCACCCGTGTGGGTCGAGATCGAGCACGACCCCAATGACACCTTTGTCTTTCTCGATTTCAACTCCAGTGCAGTCACCCTCCGCCCAGTTTCGCTGGACAGCCCGCAGGCGGCATGCGAAAAGCCGTACCCGGGCGAACAGCCCTACGCTTGCCGGCAGCTGACCGCGGAACAGTGGATCCGCGTGCACGAGCTGGGCGGTGTCGTCTTGTTCGGCGTTCGGCACGGCGTACTCGTCGAGATCAACAGCCCATCACAGGAACAGGCGGTGACCACCCTCGGCAGCCTCACGCCGACAACGGCAGCGGCACTGGCATGGTCACGCTGACCTGGAGGGTCCGCGCATCCACTGACATCTACCCCGAGCTCAACAATGGTGTGCTTGATCGGCATTGCGGGGGGGTTGCTTGTCGCGGCGGGCGGCTGCGCGCACGCGGACGCTGTCGACCTGGCGGCGCTCCTTGTCGGTCAGCTCGTTCATGACGGCGCGCCAGGTGGCCGGGCGCTGTCTTGCAGGGCGCGGGCGATGGCGTCGGTGGTGACGTCGGCCCATTCGGCGTCGGCCGCCGTCGTCTTCTTGGTCATCTCTGTGGGTGCTCTCAGGTGCGGGCGTCGGGGTTGGCGTGCACGCCGATGTGTCCCATCTCGGCGTGGTAGCGGCTGGCGTGCTCGCTGGCTTCGGACAGCAGGGCCGACAGGGTCGCCGGGCGGGTTGCAGGCCTCGCCGGTGCGGGCCTGGGGGTCGCCGCCTTCGTCGTCGTAAAGGATGCGGCGGCCGGCAGCGGGGCTACTTCGGAGCGCAGGTAGGTGGCCACGGCCGCGGTGTAGCGGGTGGTGGAGAACTCCGCCGAGCCTGTCTCTCCGGCGTATGTTCAAGGCGACGATTCGCTCTGGATCCGTGATCGGGTCCGGGACGGTGCGTAGCGGGGTTCGACGCGATGGGTTGTCCCTGTGTCAGCGGTGGTCGCGCCGGTGGTCGCCGGTGTGGGCTTCGGCGGTGGTCTTCAGGTCGTGTAGCCAGGCCTCGAGACCTTTTCCGAGGAAGTCGGTGGCGAGGGGCACGTTGGTTTCGATCTGGTCGCCGGCATGGGTCTCCTCGGTGCGTACAAGGACGCCGCCCCTGACAGGGGTGAAGGTCCAGACGTGGACGCCCCGGTCGATGCGCAGTCCTTCGCCGATCGCCGGCCCGGTCCAGCGGACGCACTTGTGGTGCTCAAGTTGACGAACGGTGGAGGTGATGACCAGCGTGGTGGGCGGGCTGACGGGAGTGGCGGGAACCGGGGTGGTCCACCGGAACTGCGAGTTCTTGCGGAGCGGACCCCGGTCCAGGCGCTTCATGCCGGTCACGGGCTTCTGCCAGGCGGGCCAGCCTTCCACGTCGGTCTGCAGTTTCCAGATGGTGCTCAGCGGCGCCTTGATCAAGGTCTCGGTCCGGTACCGGATCTTCGCGGTGGGGTCGACGCCTTTGCCGCGACACTGGAGTCCACCAGCATGGTGGGTGGGGCGGGGTTGTGCGGTGGCGGCCTGGGCGGCCGGGATGTTGCCTGCGAGGACGCCGGCGACGGCGAGTGAGATCGTGAGCGCGGCGATGCGCGGGCGGGTCCTGGGGTGGACGGTTCGTGTGTCCGATGGGGCGTTGCTGGACATGGTGTTCCTTTCGTTGTGGGAAACCGGGAGCGAACGCTCGGTGCCCGGGAGGGGGTGCTGGGACAGGTGAGGCTGTGCGGTACGAGGTCAGCACGACCCTTCCGGCGACGGTGCCCGGATTCGGCCAGCCGGCACGCTCCTTCAGTGCCGGCGGGCCTGAAGGATGGCCACGATGAGTGCGGCGGACGCGGCGACGATCAACCCGACGAACGCCGGGTGAATGTCTTTGGACAGGCTCGGTGCGCCGTCGGGCCGCGTCAGCCACACGACGAGCGGGATCGCGTACGTGACGGCGAGAAGCGCGGCCGCCCAGCGAACCGTCCGGTCGCGGGCATGGTGGAGAGCGCCGACCAGCGCGACCGCGACCGGGACGATCGCCAGCAGGGCGAACTGGCCGAGCACCATGACAGGGACCGCCCAAGAGGAGACAGTCACCGCCAGCGGAGTGCGCCGGCTGGTGCGGGCGAGTGAGGTGGACGCGGTCGTCATGGCGTTTCCCTTCGTCTGCCAGGTACGCGGCGGCGAGCCCGTGCCGCACACCCGCAATCTGCTAGATCCTCATGCTTACGTTAGAAGTTATAACGAAGCAAGGAAGGAAGTGTCAATAAGATTCGTGATACCTTCTAACTGAATCTTCAAGATGTAGCTTCACCGGAAGTTGGCAGATCATGGCGCAGACGGACACGAAGACCCCCCGCGAGCGCTACCGCACTCAGGTACGCGCGGAGATCAAGGAACACGCGTGGGAGCAGATCACCACGACAGGGGCCTCCGCGCTCTCCCTCAACGCGATCGCCAAGCAGATGGGCATGAGCGGGCCCGCGCTCTACCGCTACTACGCCAGCCGCGACGAACTGATCACCGACCTCATCAGGGACGCCTACCAAAGCCTCGCCGACACCCTCCGATCGGCCTCCGCCGCAGGCGCCGACCTGGCCGTGCTGGCACACGCCGTACGCGGCTGGGCCTTGGAGGACCCCCAGCGATACCTCCTCATCTACGGCACCCCCGTCCCCGGCTACCACGCGCCCGACGACATCACGCTCATCTCATCCGAGATCATGGCAACCCTGCTCGACGCCGGCTCGGCGTCAGCCCAGGAACTCCCCGCCACGCCGTTCGACACCCATCTGGAACACCACCGGGATTGGGCGGGCAGCCACCCCGCCCCGCCTGCGGTTCTGCACCAGGCTCTGAGCTTCTGGACCCGGCTGCACGGTGTCCTGTCCCTGGAACTCGCTGGCCACTTCACCGGAATGGGATTCGACCCCGCCTTGCTCTTCACAGCCGAACTGGACGACCTGCTGGCGCACTGAGCAGGGCCGACCTGGACCTCGCGCGGCTGACACCGCAATGTTCCGCCACCGCCGCCACCCTGCTGCTGGGTGCGGGCGTCCCGGTCGAGCACGTGCAAGAGCTTCTCGGGCATGCGGTCACATAGCGCTACGACCGCAGGGAGACCGCACCGGACGGCCACGCCGCCTACCGGCTCGCCCAGGAGCGGACCTCCGCTGCCACCACCTGTTCACCGGGCCCGACCTGGCCAACCTGCGCGCCTGCCACGCCCCTGGCTGCGTGCTGTTCTTCATCAAGGACCATGCGGAGGCCAAACGTTGGATACCGACATCGCCTTTCGCGCACGCCGGAGTGGCGCCTCACCTGACCGACGAGTGGAACCATTTCCCGCCTGGATACCGAGGTTGAGCGTCGACTCGATATCCGGGACACATGGTGTTCCGAGTGGCAGCCTGTTCGTCGTGCACGCCGGGATCGTCGGGGAACCCCCGGTCGGGCATGACGTGCTCAGAGTGTGGCGCAGGCGTCGCCGATCGCTTGGTCCAAAATCGTCAAGCCGAGCGACAGTTCGTCCTCGGTGGCGGTCAGCGGCGGGGCCATCCGCAGGACTCCGCCCATGCCGGGAAGTTGGACGATGTTCGTGTGCAGGCCGAGTTCGAGGCAGCGCCGGGTGACCCGGGGGCCCAGCTCGTTCGAGCTCCGCTTGGTCTCGCGGTCGACGACGAGTTCGAGTCCGGCCAGCATGCCCCGGCCACGGATGTCGCCGACGACCGCGTGACGCTCGGCGATGTCCACCAGGCCTTGGCGGAGGAACGCGCCGAGCGACCGCGCGCGCTCGTCGAGCTTGTCGCCTATCAGGATGTCGAGGACGGTGTTGCCAACCGCGGCCACAAGGGGGTCGGCGACGTGCGTGGTGAAGAACAGGAACCCGCGCTCGTGCGCCTCCTGCTCGATCTCGGCGCTGGTGACCACGGCCGCGAGAGGGAGCCCGGCCCCGAGCGTCTTGGACAGCGTGAGGATGTCGGGGACGACACCGTCGCGCTCGAACGCGTACCAGGTCCCGGTTCGGCACAGGCCGGTCTGGGCCTCGTCGAGGATCAACAGCATGCCGCGTTCCCGGCATTTCTCGTGCAGGGCCGTGAAATAGCCGACCGGCGGCTCGATGATTCCGCCCGAGCTGAGAATCGGTTCGACGAGGCACGCGGCCAGGCTGCCGGTGGACTGCGCGTCGATCAACTCGAACGCGAAGTCCAGCTGACGGCGCCAGTCCAGCGATCCGTCGGCCGTGGTGAAGTCGGGCCGGTACGCGTTCGGCACGGGGATGGCGAAGTTGCCGGGTGCGGACGGGCCGTAGCCCTTGCGCCCCGTGCTGTAGGTGGCGGACGCGGCGGCCTGCGTCATGCCGTGCCAGGACCGCGCGAACGAGACGATCTCATGCCTGCCGGTGACGAGCTTGGCCATCCGGATCGCGGCTTCGTTCGACTCGGCGCCAGTCGTCAGCAGCAGCGTCTTCTCCAGCGGCGCGGGCAACGTGTCGGCAAGGCGGCGGGCGAGGTCGACCACCGGGCGGCTGAGCATGCCGCTGAAGAGGTGGTCGAGGGTCGCGACCCCCCGTTGGACTGTCGCGACGATTTCCGGGTGCGAGTGGCCCAGGATCGAGCTCATCTGTCCGGAGGTGAAATCGAGGATCTTCCGGCCGTCCGCGGTGTACACGAAACTCCCGGCGGCGCGGTCGATGATCTCGCGAGTGAACTCGCCACCGTAGCGGACGAGGTACCTCTCGGCATCGGCCCAGAAGGTTTCGGTGGACGGCAGGGCGGTGGTCGACGTGGCCATGGCCCCGACGCTAAGACGCAACCCAGCGACACGTCCATCTCACAATTCCGACTTTCCTGTTCGGTGAAACCGCACAATAATGCCGTTGTGATGAATCCCTGGAGGCTGCGGCTGCTGAGCCAGCTGGACACTCTGGGCACCGTCCGGGCGGTCGCCCAATCCGCCAACCTGAGCCCGTCGAACGTGTCGCAGCAGCTCGCCGTACTCGAGGCCGAGACGCACACTCAGCTCCTTGAACGGACAGGACGCCGGGTGCGGCTGACCCCGGCCGGGCTGATCCTCGCGCGGCGGGCGCGGGCGATCCTCGATCACATGAACAGCGTCGAGGCGGAGCTGCGCGGGTTCGGCGAAGAACCGGCCGGCCTTGTGCGGTTGGGGGCGTTCCAGAGCGCGATCCACACCATGGCCGTGCCGGCGGTGACCCGCCTGGCGCGCGAGCATCCAGGCCTCGACGTCGAGGTGCTGCAACTGGAGCCGCACGAGAGCATGCCCGCGCTGCGGGGTGGCGACGCGGACATCATCATCACGACCACCGACTTCGACGAGCTGCCGCTGGGGCCGGACCTCGACCTCGTGCCGCTGGCCAGGGACTCGATCTTGCTGGTGGTCCCGCCCGAGCATCCTGCGGCCGGGCGCGGCGCCGTTGACTTCGCGGCCTTGGCGGACGAGTCATGGGCGTTCGACATGCCGCAGTCGTACATGGCGAATCTCGCTCTACGACTGTGTCGACAAGCAAGGTTCGAGCCGCGGGTGGTGTGCCGGTTCAGCAACTACATGATGACCCTGCAGCACGTCGAGGCCGGGCTGTCGATCGCGCTACTGCCCGGCCTGGCAGTAGACCACAGCCGCTATCGCGTCGTCACCAGCGAGCTCGCGGCCCCTGTGACGCGCACGATCACGGCGGCGATCCGCCGCGGCTCACCACCTCGCGCGGCAGTGCGCGCCGTGCTGGAGGCACTGCGTCACCATCCGGACCTGCCGTCACCGGGCTGCGAGTGATGGATCGCATCACGCACAAGCCCGATGTTCCCTCACGGCCGCCGTTGGCCCCAGCGGTGTGTGGTGCTGGTGGAGTACCAGGCTCGCGATGACGGCCGGATGTGCCAGAGGTCGGGCGAAGCCGTTCACGTGGGCACGTACTCCGCCGGGTCGGCAGTGGCTTGCAGCGGCGTCGGTCGCACAGTCCGACTATGTGTGCGCCGACCAGTAGTAACGGCGATGTGGGCGAATGAACGGATCAGAGGGCTCTCATGCTCGGTCGCCCAGGCGACAACGAGGGAGCTCGGGGGCATGTCGGTCAGGGGCGCCCAGGTCAGCCCATCTGGCAGGGCGTGGGTGAGCGGCGCGATGCCGACCGTACCGTTCCAGAGGACGGCCTGCATGCATTCGTTAACGGTGCGCACCACCGGGCCGGCAGGCCGCTCGCCGACCGGCGTCGCCCCGTTCCAGTAGGCGCGCCAGACCGGGTCGGTGCCTTCTGGCAGCTGGAACCAGGGACGGTCGACGAGGTCGGCCAGGCACAGGGTGTCGCGGCCGGCCAGCGGGTCGTCCGCCCGCAGGACGACCCCGATGGGGTCGGAACGCAGCACGCGCGTGCTGATGCCGCTGTCGGCAAAGGGCAGTCGGGTGAGCGCCACGTCGACCAGGCCGTTACGCAGTCCCGTGGTGGGGTCGGTGAAGTCTGCCTCACGGATCCGGATCGAGACCTTGGGATGGCGGCGGCGGAAGGCCGCGGCCAGGCGGGTGCCGAACTCTTCGGCGCTGTCGGCGAGCGTGCCGATGGTGAGCGTCACGGCGCCGATGGCTGCCGTCACCCGCCCGCGCGCCTGCTCGGCCTGTTCCAGCAACGTCCGCGCCTCCATGTACAGCGCGTTCCCTGCGGGGGTGAGCTCGACGCCGGTGGCCGAACGATGCAGCAGCACGAGGCCCAGGTCGGTCTCCAACTGCTTGATGGCCCGGCTCAGCGGTGGCTGCGTCATGTGCAGCCGGGCGGCGGCCCGCCCGAAGTGCCGTTCCTCGGCAATGGCCACGAAGTAGCGCAGCAGGCGAAGCTCCATCATCAGCAAAGATACCCATACGGTATCGGGATTGCGAGATCGGTGTTGGACGTCGGGACAGCGGCAGCGGCAGGGTCGGAGCATGTCTTTCGAACCCCTCATCCACGAGCCGATCGTCGAGATCACCCAGGTTCGCGAACTTGCCCGCGACCTGGTGGTGATCCCGAACCGCGGGGTAGGGCTCGTGCCCAACGTCGGCGTCATCGGTGGCGACCACTCCGTGCTGGTCGTCGAGACAGGCATGGGCCCGCGCAACGGCGAGACGGTGCTCGCCTTCGCAACCGAGTACGCCAAGGGCCGCAAGCTCTACCTGACCACGACGCACTTCCACCCCGAGCACGCGTTCGGCGCGCAGGCCTTCGCGGGCGAGGCGACCTACCTCGTCAACGGCGCGCAGGCAGCGGACCTGGCCGGCAAGGGGCCGGGCTATCTCGAGATGTTCCGCGGTCTCGGCGCGCCGATCGCGCGGCAGTTGGAAGACGTCGAGCTGGTCGCGCCGGACGTGGTCTACGACGGCGCGTACGAGCTCGACCTGGGCGGCCGGGTCGTGCAGCTGCGTGCCACGGGACGCGCCCATAGCAAGGGCGACCAGGTGGTGACCGTACCCGACGCGGGCGTGCTGTTCACCGGTGACCTGGTTGACGCTGGGCAATTCTCGATCTTCCCGTGGTTCCCGCCGTACGACACCGACGTCTCGGGGTTGCGCTGGATCGAGGTGATGCGCAGTCTGGTCGCGGGCGACCCGAACGTGGTGGTGCCCGGCCACGGCGACGTCTCCGGCCCGCAGTTGCTGATCGATGTCCGTGACTATCTCGAGCTGCTGCGCGATGAGACCTGGGTACGGCGCGACTCGGCCATGTCTGAGGAGACGATCGTCGCGGAGGTCAAGGCGCTGATGATCGAGCGGCATCCGGAATGGGCCGGCCAGGAGTGGATCGAAAAGGGTGTTGGGTGCTTCTGCGCAGAGCACCCCTGACGCGCCGGGAGCGCTCGGTCGCCGGGTACGGCGTGGCGAAAGCCTCTGTGTCTGCGGCCCATCAGGCACTGGCAAGAGCCACTTCACCGAGGCCCTCGGCCAAGCCGCCGTCGAGACTGGGCTGACCGTCGCCTGTTCGCCATCGAGGACCTGGGCGCCCTGGTTCGTCGGCATCGCGTCGACGGCTCCCTGGCCCGCGCGATGACCGGGCTCATCCGCAGCGACCTCATCATGGTCGACGACATCGGGCTGCTGACGGTCTCCCAGGACGCCGCTGAGGGCTTCGTCCGCCTGGTCGATGCTGCTTACGAGCGCCGAGCGATGACGGTTGGCTCCAACCTGCACCCCTCCGGCTTCGACGAGATCAAGCCCAAGACGCTGGCCACCGCGACCGTCGACATCACCCCTGCACAGCCCTGACGGTCAACGAATCCCCCTTGTCCGAAGATGATCACAGGGGTCCTCGGCAGGAGTATCGTGTGCTGTTGTGACTCGCCGCCCCCCTGACGATCACCTGGACGAGCTGATCGAGCAGGCGATCGTGGACGCCTACACCGACGATGAGCAGCTTTCCGGCTTCCATGTGATGATCGACGAAAACCTCGGGGTGCCGTTCGAGACGACCGTGCTCGGACTTCGGGTCACCGTCACTGCCATCGACTTCCATGCAGAAAGCGGCATTGTGGCGATCTGCCGCCACGACCGGCACCGGCAGGCGATCGGCATCCTGGATCTGCCGCTGCCCGACCCACGCCCGGCCGGCGCCGAGTGGATCGACGCGTACCGCCGCTGGGCCGGGTGAGATCGTGAGCGAGTACCAGTACTACGAGTTCCTGGCCATCGACCGGCCGCTCACCGACCGGCAGCAGGCCGAGGTCCGCGCCCTGTCCACCCGGGCCACGATCACCGCCACCAGCTTCGCCAACGAGTACCACTGGGGCGACTTCCGCGGCGACCCGCACCACATGATGGAGCACTACTACGACGCCCACCTGTACCTGGCCAACTGGGGAACTCACCAGGTCATGCTCAGGCTTCCCCAGGCCGTGCTGGATCACGCACTGGCCGAGCGCTACTGCGCAGGCGACCAGGTCATCGCCCGGCCCAGCGGCGAACACATCATCCTCACCTTCACCAGCGAGGCGGAAGAGGAGTCCTGGGAAGACGACGTCGAACGCTCCCTGTCGGCGATCGTCGGCATCCGCGCCGAACTGGCCGCCGGCGACCTGCGGCCCCTCTATCTGGCCTGGCTGTCGGCCTACGGAACGTGGGAGCGTGACGAGGACGCCTTCGACTACGCCGAAGAGGACGAGCCGGAACCACCTATCCCGCCGGGACTGGGCTCGCTCAGTGCCTCCCAGCGTGCCCTGGCCGACTTCCTGCGCCTGGACGACGACCTGCTCGCGGCCGCCGCCGAGGCCAGCCCGCCGGCGCAAGCCGTACAACATGATCGGGCTGCTCTGGCCGCCTGGATCAGCGGCCTACCCGCCGAGCGTAAGGACGCGCTGCTGCTGCGGGTGGTCGAGGACAACTCCGCGCGGGTCCGCTGGGAACTGCTGCGCGAGTTCGGCGGCAACACCGCCTCTCAGGTGGAGACGGGGCGGACGGTCGCCGAGCTGCTGGATGCCGCCGCCGCTCGCCGCCACGCCCGTGAGCAGCAGGAGGCAGCTCGGCGCGCCGAAGAGCTGGCACGCCGGGAAGAGGAGCGAAGGCGGACCCGGGAGCTCCATCTGAACCTGCTCGCCCAGGATCTCGAAGCGGCGTGGGCACGGGTGGAGGCATTCATCGACACCAAGAAGCCACGCGAGTACGACCAGGCCGTCGATCTCCTCCGCGACCTGCAGGCCTTGGCCATCCGCGACGACCACGCCGGCACCTTCACCCAACGCTTCACCCGCCTTCGGGAACGGCACCAGAGCAAGCCCAGCCTGATCAAGCGATTCACCAAAGCCGGCCTCATCCCGGAGTGACCAGAAATCCCGGCCTTGAACATCAGCGATGCGAGTCGGGCTTCCCCTGAGACGGCTGCTGCAAGCGTAGTTGATGTTGTCAGAAGGACCGCTTCGTAGCTGCGGCGCGGGTCTGGGCACCAAGCTCGGCAACCGGTCCTCGGCATGATCGTGATGGCCGCCGGGTTCGCCCTGCTTACCTTCACCTCCTCCGACAGCTTCGTCGTGCTGGCGATCGCGCAGGTCGTGCTGGGCACCGGTAGCGGCCTGGCGGGCCCTCGGCGATCGCCGCGGAGGAGGCCCACCGGTCGGTCGGCGCCGCCGTGACCGACCCCTCCCTGGCCGAAGCCGCACGCCAGGCCTACGACGCGGCCATGTCCTCGGCCTTCCTCGGCGCCGCCGTACTGGCTCTGCTCCTGCTGCGCCGCCGCAGGGCAGGCTCGCATGCTGCCGGCGAGCCCCAGACCCTCGTCAACGCCTGGGCCTTGTGATCGACAGTGGGGTGCTGACGGTGGCACCCCGCCCTCTGAGACGGCCCGCGAGATCACCGGAGCCCTCGACCCAGCTGACCAGCCATCGCGCTCGCCGTCGACCATGCGGTCTCGTGTCAGCAGCCGTGTCAGGTCCGCAACGACCCGATATCAGAGCGGTTGGCGATGGTGGACCCATGAACGGTTCAGCGATCGCGACCACGATCCGCCCGTTCAACCGAATGTCGTCACAGCCTTGAAGGAGCACACCACCATGTCCATCACCCTCACCGACCAGGACAAGTCCACCCTGCGCACCGCCGCGTACGGCGCCGTCTCGCTGATGTCCGCCGCCGGTGCCGCCGGCTCGGCCCACAAGGTCGCCACCCACGGCTCCATCGCCCTGGCCTCCGCGACCGGCCTGGTCGGGCACGTGCTCGCCGCAAAGAGCAAGGACATCAACCTGTACGGCAAGTCGGTGGCCGAACTGGCCGACCAGGTGCTGCCGGCCCTGACGGCAGCCATGAGCCTGCTCAAGCAGCAGGATCCGGCAGAGGCCGACAACTTCCGCAGCACCGTCATCGTCGCCATCGAAGCAGCCGCCCGCACCCACCAGGGCGAGCCCAGCCCCACCATGGCCGAGATGGCCCGCAAGATCACCGCAGCCCTCGACGCCGCTTGATGCGACGTCTTGGTACGAAGAGCCCAGAAGGGGGGCAACGCCGTCGGTGAGCCTGCGCCTCACGCTGGACAAGCCGACCGCCAATCTGGGCGTCGTCGACTACGGCCAGGACACCCGTATCCACGGCGTCGACCCCGATCTGGGGCAAGGTCTCAAGCTCATCGACGGCAAGGACTGCGTCGGCCAGAGCACGGCCGACGACGACGGCTGCTACCGCAGGGCCGCCGACAACTCGGTGACCTCCGGCTTCCAGGTGGTCACCCGAGGAATCATGGACGCGCAGAACCACAAGTCGCTGACCAATCCGACTCCGCTGACGCCGGGCAAGCCGTACCAGATCACCTGGTCGATGCTGCCGCAGGACTACGAGTTCAAGGCCGGGCACCGGCTGGGCCTGGTACTGACCGGAACCAACGACGACCTCACCGACGCCGAAACCGGCACCGAGACCAAGGTCACCGTCGACCTGGCCGGCACTTCGGTCTCGCTGCCGCTGGTCACCGGTACGCACAGCGGCAGATAGCTCGATCGATCGTCGCTTACGGTCACGGCCGACGTGGTCGCGACCGTAGGCATGACATCTCGGGCGGCAGCCGCCCCCCCATCCCCATGGATCCCGAGTTGCTCGGCGAGCTTTTCGCCTGAGCGCGGCACCAGAGACGAGGAACAATGAAAACCCAACCCCCACTGGCGTTCACGGCGACCAAGGTCTTCCGGCGAGTGACGGTCACGGCGCTGGCGGCAGCGCTGCTGGCCGGGGCGGCCACACCCGCGGCGGCCACCGCGGACGGCAGGCCCGTGCCGACGGCCGCTGCCGAGAAGGACCGCCCGGAGCTGCAGAAGGCCATCCAGGCGTTCGTCGATGCCGGTTTCGCCGGGGTGCAGGTGCGCGTGCACGATCAGCGGGGCGAGTGGGTCGGCAGCGCCGGGGTGCGCAAGCTCGGCCAGAGCGCGAAGCCGCCGACGAACGGGCGGTTCTGGACGGGCAGCGTCATCAAGCCCTTCACCGCGACCCTGGTGTTGCAGCTGGTGGCCGAGGGCAAGATCGGGCTGGACGCCCCGGTGGCCGGCTACCTGCCCCGGCTCGGCCTGGACGAGCGGATCACCGTGCGGATGCTGCTGCAGCACACCAGCGGGGTGTTCAACTACACCGGCGAATACTACGAGGACGGGACGGTCGTGCCGGGCATCCCCGCCACCGGTGACGCGTGGCTGGACAACCGGTTCAAGCCCTACCGGCCGCAGGAGCTGGTACGGCTGGCGCTGTCCAAGCCGGCGCGGTTCGAGCCGGGCACGGACCAGAACTACGCCAACACCAACTACACGCTGGCCCTGCTGCTGATCGAGAAGGTCACCGGCCGCTCCTACGCCGAGGAACTGCAGCGGCGGATCCTGCGCCCCCTCGGGATGCGGGACACCGTGGTGGCGGGCAGCCGGACGCAGCTGCCCGGGCCGCACGCCCACGGCTACTACCGCTACCAGGACGCCGGCCAGTGGAAGGTGGTCGACGTCTCCCGCCAGAACCTCTCCCTGCTGGCCGGCGCCGGTGACCTGATCTCGACCACCCAGGACCTGCACACGTTCATCTCGGCGCTGAACGGCGGCAAGCTCCTGCCGGCCGAGCTGCTGGCCGAGATGCGCAAGCCGTACGGCAAGCTCGGCTACGGCCTCGGGCTGTTCGCGCAGGACCTGGGCCCGAACTGCGGCACGGTCTACCAGCACAACGGCGCTCCCCCGCACGGCTACGGAGCGCTGATGTACAGCTCGCCCGACGGCAAGACGACCCTGACCGCCTCGGTGAACTATGTGGACGACGCGGCAAGGTCCCTGGCACAGAAGTTCCCGAAGCCGTTGGACAGGCTCGTCAAGCAGGTGTTCTGCGGCGGGTCGGCCGAGCCGGCTCAGTAGACGGGCTGGCCACCCCGGCCTGGGCCTTAGCCTCCTGCGTTCCCTGTCACATCGCTGGAACGACGCGTAGGCAAAG
>NZ_JBHZBH010000067.1:0-25941 GCF_042754765.1 Nonomuraea sp. NPDC059194
GTTCTGGCCGTCGCTCAAGCCACGCACCCCGAACGCTTCGCCAGCGGCGGCATCCCCACCCCGCCCGCTCTGCCCGGCCCCGCCTGGATCAACAACGACCGAAGAGGACACCACAGAGAAGTCAACACAGAATTAGCCCAGCTCAACTGCCTTGATCAAATTGACAGGTTCCGGTATCCCTATGGTCACTCACCAAACCCCGCTGAGCCGATGCCATGCATCTCCGCAGCCGACAGGAGCCCACAGCTAAGCCGTCCGAAACAGCCCCGACCTCGGGAAACGATCAACCTAGATCCGGGAAGCGATCTTCGTCGCCTCTCCTTCATCCCAGCTCCACACTCGTGAACGCCCCACCCGGTGACTATCGCTCACCGTGGCCAGCGCTCGCCCACAACCATCACCACGGCGGTGATCAAGCATGCCAACACCAACGTTGATAGCAGCACAACGAAGGTCACTGCGTTGTTTGGGCCTGGCGCTTCAGCGATGACCGCGCAGCCTCCCAGAATCAGGACCAGCCATCCAACGATCAAGGGCAGCAGGTACAGACTGCGGTGACGCTGCATGGACAGTCCTTTGGGGCAAACGTGGATGAGGGCTAGATCGTCTCACTAGGTCAGATCCTTTCGCGAGGATGAGTCCCTCGGGAAGATCCGGTCCATAGCCGCAGCCTCCTCCAGAAGCACCGGACGGAGCTGCTTGCGGTAGACGGTCTCGGTGACGCTGGTGTTGCGGTGACCGACCAGGCGTGAGATGGCCTCGATGGGCATGCCCGAGTCGGAGAGCAGCGAGACGAAGCTGTGCCGCACCTCCCTTGGCGTCCACTCCTTCGGTGTGAGCCCCGCCTTCTTGAGGCTGGCCCGGAACGAGCGGCGGACGTCGTGAGAGTCGAGCTCGGTGCCGACCTTGGACGCGAACACGAGGTCGTTGTCCTGCCAGCTCTCGCCCGCCCTCCTCCCTTCCCTACGTGATCAAGCCGCCGCCTGTCGGGAGGCGGGCGGTCGGGCGGGCGTGCGGCCTCTCCGGGCCGGTCCCGCCCGGCCGCCCCGCCGCCACAAAGGCCGCCCGCCTGTGTCGTGTGAGGCGGAAACCAGAGCATGTACGGGCAGGTATTCGGTTGGCCTTCGGCTGCAGCCTTGCGAAGTTTGCCGAGAGGCTGGAGCGGCCCTGCCCGCTCTTGGCGGAGGCCATCACCGCTCACTCGCCCTTCAGCAGCGCCGCCAATCGGACATCCAGACTGACCCGGCCGGTGTCGACCGCCGCCTCGATTCAGCCCGCCGCTCCACGGCCTCGATCCATATTGGTATAGCGCCTCGTCTGGATCGCCGCCAGGGCCTTGTAGCGCACCGCCGAAGAAGGCCGGGCCGGAGGCCGCGGTCTAGGCCTATCTGGATGCCTGGCCCCCGGCGTACACGGCCGAGAGGTACCGGGCGTCAAGCAGATGGCAGCTTACCGCGGCGACCTGCACTTCCTGGTGGAGGCGCCGGACGGAACGCTGGTACCTTCGGCGATCATGTGGCTCGACGAAGCGAACAAGAGTGAGACTAGAGCGCCCGAATGAACTGGTCAGAGCAGATTGAGGCCCTTTGCCGGCAGCTCGACGAACACTATGTCTTCCCAGAGGTGGCTTCGGAGATCACCAGCGTGCTCCAGAAGCGACTGGCCGAGGGCGCCTACACCGACATCTCCCAGGACGAGGCCTTCGCCGCGGCGGTGACGGCAGACCTGCAGTCGATCAACGGTGACAAGCACCTGCGCCTGGAATACAGCGTCGAGGAGGTGCCCGAACACGACCCCTTCGACATGGACCTTTACACGCAGGAGGTGATGCTGTCCGGCTACGGCTTCGCCCGCGTGGAGCGCCTGGCTGGAAACATCGGCTACCTGGACACGACCATGTTCCACGCGCCCCAACTGGCGGGAGAGCGGGCCGTGGCCGTCATGACACTGCTGGCCGACACCGACGTGCTGCTTTTCGACGTGCGCCGCAACGGCGGCGGCTCGCCCGGAATGGTGGCTCTGCTCTGCACCTACCTGTTCCACTACGGCGTGCCCGCCACCCAGCTGAACTCGATCTACAACCGGGCCTCTGGCGTCACCAAGCAGTCATGGACGCTGCCGTACGCACCCGGCCCGCGCTTCGGCCCCGACAAGCCGATCTACGTGCTGACCAGCTCCGAGACCTTCTCCGGCGCCGAGGCGCTCTCCTACGACCTGCAGACCCGCGGCCGCGCCGTCCTCGTGGGCGAACGCACCGGCGGCGGCGCCAACCCAGGCACTCGCTACCGCGTCGGCCCCCACCTGAAGTCCTCGGTGCCCTCGGGCATGGCGATCAACCCGGTGACGGGCACCAACTGGGAGGGCGTCGGCGTCGTCCCCGACATCGCCCTACCCGCCGAACAGGCCTTCGACCACGCCTACAAGCTCGCCCTGCAGCATGTCCTCACGCTGGGCGACCGGGGCTACCGACGCGTCGTCGCCGAGGAGGCCCGCACGACCCTCGCCGCTCTGTGACACCTTGCCAGCGGTGCTTGTCGAGGGGTGAGGGGCTGGCCGCTGGGCGTGCGGGACCCGGCGGTCGGTGTGATGCCGTCCGGTTGCCGGCGGGGCTGCGCGCTGGCGGGTGTTGGCCAGGTCCACCAACGGTCGGTGGCGCTGCTGGAGTGTGGGGCTCGAAATGCACGTGCACGAGGTGATCTCCGGCAGCCACTCTGTCCGTATGCATGATCATGCCGCAGAGCCGATCCCGCCCTCGCGTCCCTCGACCGAGCTGCTGGGCTTTCCTCCGGATGCTCGGGTACTCATCGTCAACTGCGACGACCTGGGCATGCACCACGACATCAACATCGCGGTGATCGACTCCATCGAGTCGGGGATCGCCACTTCCTGCAGCCTGATGACGCCCTGCCCGGCCGCGCACCACGCCATGCGGCTACTTCGTCGGCGACCGGAGATCCCCTTCGGCATCCACCTCACCCTGGTCGGCGACACGCCCCACTACCGGTGGGGGCCGCTGACCGCGAAGGAGAAGGTTCCCTCGCTGCTCGACGAACATGGGCTGCTGCTCACTGCTACACCCGCCGGACGTGCCGCGCTGCTCGCCCGTGCGCGCCTCGACGAGGTGGAACTCGAGTTCCGAGCACAGATCCACGCAGCCCTCGACGCCGGGCTCGCGCCGACACATCTGGACTTCCACAGTCTGGCCGATGGCGGCCGAGACGACATCCTTGACCTGACCGTGGCGCTGGCCGAGGAGTACGGCCTGGCCGTACGGGTCTGGTTGCAACCCGCGCGGCAGAGGATCCGCGGACAAGGCCTGCCCGTGATCGACAACCCCTTCCTGGACAGCTTCTCCCTCGCCATCGACGACAAATCAGCCCAGTACTCCCGCCTGTTGCGCGATCTACCGGCCGGGCTCAGCGAATGGGCGGTACACCCAAGCCTGGGCACCCCCCAGACCCGCACGATCGACAGCGGCTGGCTCGTACGGCGAACCGACTACGAATTCCTCACCTCAGCCGCCGCCCGAGACCTCCTCCGCCGGCACAACATCACTGTGATCGACTACCGCGCGATACAGCAGGCTTGGTCACGACCCCGACAGTCCACCTGGCGGACGCGGGAAACGATCACGCTCAGTGCGAGAAACGATCAGGGAGGCACAACCCACGCGTGAACACCCCACCGAGGGACACTGAGGTCGCCTTCACAACCCTGGAGCCGGCGGCCTGACGGCAGAGGGCTCGAGCCACCGGATTGCCCGCCGCCCAGGGACAGGTGGCGCTCCCTTGACGTCACCGGCCCGCAGGTGTGCGCCCAGAGCGCCGACGCCTGTCGCTGCGGCGATGCCGAGGGGTTGGAAGGAGATGCCAACCAGGAGCCCGAGCGCGCCCGCGATCTCCAGGCCCAGCAGCAGGTAGCGCATGCTCATGCGGCTACCGCCGGAGTGGCTGCCTCGCGGAGCTTCTTCAGGGCGCCTGACCAGGCGATGACCTCGTCGAGCAGTTCGTTCAGGGTCGGCTCCTGGTGCGGGCCTGGAGCGATGGCGCCGGGCTCGGCCGGATCGGTGATCTCGAAGTCGGTGAAGGCCGACAGCGCGACCTGGGTGCGCACGTTGGCCACCTGGAGTTCGGTCATGACCTGCCGCAGGTGCTCCACGGCGCGCACGCCGCCGTGGACGCCGTGGCTGACGAAGCCGGCGGCCTTGTTGTTCCACTCGGCGTACAGGAAGTCGATGGCGTTCTTCAGCGCGGCCGGGGCCGAGTGGTTGTACTCGGGGGTGACGAAGACGAAGCCGTCGAAGAAGGCGATGGTCTGGGCCCATTGGTGGGTGTGGGGGTGGTGGTAGTCGCCGAACAGGGCGGGCAGGGGCTCATCCAGTACCGACAGGCCGTATTCGGCCAGGTCGACGATCTCGAAGGTCGCTTCTGCGGCGGTGACGGCCGCGTGGTGGGCGGCGACGTCGGCGACCCAGCGGGCCGCGACCGCGCTCCGGCGGCGGGGGCGGGTGCTGCCGATGACGATGGCGATCCTGATCATGAGTGCTTTTCCTCTCGGTCTGCCGCAGGGCTGCGGCCCGAGGTAAAGTACAACGTGCATGGCAAAAAGTAAAACGTTGATTGCAATAGTGCTGGAGGATCTGAGATGACCAGGGAAGACACCCCCACGAGTCGTCCTCGCGGAGGGCTGGCCGGCAAGCGGCAGGCGATTTTGGACGGCGCGCTGACGGTGTTCGCCCGTGACGGCTACACGCGAGCCAGCATCGACGCGATCTCGGCCGGGGCCGGAGTGTCCACCCGGACCATCTACAACCACTTCACCGACAAGGCGCAGCTGTTCCTGGCCGTGATTCACGAGAGCGCCACCCGGGCGGCCGACATCCAGGTCGCCATCATCGAGCGTCACCTGCGCAAGGTCACCGACGTGGAGGCCGACCTCATCGAGTTCGGGCGGGATTGGGCGACACCGAGGCCCGACAGCGCCGCCCACTTCGCCCTGGTCAGGCAGATCAACGCCGAAGCGGGCCACATTCCTCAGGAAGCGATCGACGCCTGGCAGGAGACCGGGCCGCGGCGGGTCCGCCGCGAACTGGCCGGCCACATGCGACAGATGGCCGACCGGGGACTGCTGCGCATCGACGACGCCGACCGCGCGGCCCTGCACCTGCTGCTGCTGATCTCAGCCGAGTTGCCGGCGCATCAGGCCTCTCCGTCCGCCGAAGAGCTCACCGAGACCGTGGCCGCAGGCGTCCACACTTTCCTGCACGGCCACCTCCGCTGAGGCGGGTTGATCTATGGGGGTGTGCCCGCAGCACGCGCGGCGGTGCCGATGCTCACGGCGAGCGTGACGATCAGCACCGAGCGCTCCGCGGAGCCGGGCCGGACGGTAGGAGGCGGTGGGATCCGCCGCCTGCGCAGTGCGGCCGCGGCGGTTTGCGTTCGAGTGTGCTCGAAGCCCTAGCGTTCCCGCCATGACGACAAAGACCTGGATCATCACCGGCGCGTCCCGCGGTTTCGGGCGCGCTCTTGCGGAGTCGGCGCTCGCGGCGGGCGACCACGTGGTGGCGGCGGTGCGGCGGCCCGAGAGCGTGGCGGATCTGAAGGCTACCCACCCGGACAACGTCCTGATCGCGACGTTCGATGCCCGGGACACCGCTGCGGCGGCGGGCCTCGTGCAGGACACCCTCGACCGCTTCGGGCAGGTGGACGTGCTGGTCAACAACGCGGGCCGGGCCGTGGTCGGAGCGGTCGAGGAGGTCAGTGACGCGCAGTTGCGTGAGCTGATGGATCTGCACCTGTTCGGCCCCGCAGCGCTGGTCCGAGCGGCGCTGCCGGCGATGCGAGGCAGGGGCACGGGGACGATCGTGCAGATGAGCAGCCAGGGTGGGCGGATGTCGTTCCCCGGCGTGTCAACGTACTCCGCGTCGAAGTTCGCCCTCGAAGGCTGGTCCGAGGCCCTGGCTGGGGAAGTGGCGCCGTTCGGGATCCGCGTGATGATCGTCGAGCCCAGCCGGTTCAGGACCGACTTCAACGCCGCCGACGTGCTCGAGTTCACCGAGGCCTCGGACACCTACCGTGACCTGCTCGCCAACGTCCGCGCGGACATGGCCGGGACAGACGGTCTCCAGGAGGGTGACCCGGTGCGGGCGGCGGAGATCATCGTGTCCTTGGCGCACAGCGAAGAGGTACCGCTGCGGCTGCCGCTTGGGCGCGAGGCGGTCGAGCGCATCTCTGGTGCGTACCGGCGTGGTCTGGAGGAGGTCGAGCGGTGGGCCGAGACCGCCCGCAGCGCCGACTACGAGGGTGTCCCGGCATCGGCCCGGCCGATTTAGGCTGGCTGTCATGGCGACCGACGATCTGATGACCAGGGCGCTCGAAACGCTGGGGGACGACGGACCGCTGTCGGTCGAGGCGATCCACCGCCTGACCGACCTGGCCGACGTGCCCGAGTCGATGGTGATCGCCGAGGTCGCCGACCTGCTCGGCATCTCGCCCCACACGCTGCGTTACTACGAGCGGGTGGGGCTGGTCGAGGTGGCCCGCGACGGCAACGGTCATCGGGTCTACGACGCCGGGGCGGTGCGGCGCCTGGTGTTCCTCACTCGGATGCGGCTGTCCGGTATGGCGATGCGGGACCTGCAGCACTACATCTCGCTCGTCGAGGCCGGGGAGCACACGGTGCCCGAGCGGCTCGACATGCTCGTCGAACATCGCGACACCATCCGTCGCCGGATCCGTGAGCTGACTCTGTCGCTCACGGCGGTCGAATACAAGATCGACACGTACGGAGGCTCGACCGGGCCTGACGTTCAAGCCCTCGACACCGGCCGCACGACGCGGGAGGACGAGCCGCTGCACCGGGCACTGACAGGGTGAGCCATCCCCTGCGCTGTACGTCTGGGCTGCTGGCCGGTGTGCTGTCGGCGACCCTGCCGGGCCCGACCGTCACCGTTTTCGTCGTCGAAGCCGCGCTGCTGGGTCTTGTGGTGGCCGCCGCCGTCGTGGTCCTCACCGCCCGACACCCGGCGCCGAAACCCGACGTGTGTACGGCTTGCGCCTGATGCGGTTGGACTGGCGCCTCTCCATGCCTTTTGGGATCTGGTAGCGGAGCAGAGTGGCCCGCAGGCTGATTGAGGGTTCTTGATCTCCGTGGCGATGAATTGCGGGTACTCTGCCGGACGTGCGGCGATTGATCACTTCTCGCGGGTTATGGCTCGCGGTTTCGGCTGCCGTCGTGGCGGCGGCGATCGTGGTGATCGCGCGTTCTCGCCGACGTCCTGCGGAGCGGCGTCCAGTCCAACCGCCCGTCCAGGCGGAGAGCGGACCCGGATCGCAGTGGCCGCCGGTGCCGGTCCTGGGCGCGCCCACCGCAGCGGATCTCGAGCGCTACATCGCCAAGCCGTCCGTCTTCGACGGTGTCGTGGAAGAAGACGTGCCAAGGGAGCCGCTGGACAAGGCCACCCGGCGCCGCCTGACCCGCTGGGGTATGGCGGGGCTCGCGCTTCTCCTGCTGGCTGTCGGCGCTCAAGCCCTGGAGTCGGCGGTCTTCTCCAAGGAACCGGCAGGTGAGGCGACCGTCTACCTGTACCAGCATGAGCTCCAAGACGTGCCGTGCGCCGAGACTTCCTCGGATGGCCATGACGCGTGCTTGTCTGTCGCGATCGAACGGCAGAGCGCTCCGAACGGTGATCGCTTCCCGCAGTCCGACTACGGTGAGGAGCCGCAGGAGCGGCCGCATCCCGACTCGGATTGCCTGCCCAGGACCGCCACCCCGCAGGTACGGAAGATCAACGCGAAGGTGACCAGGGCGGTGGACCGGCAGTGGCGGCGGATCGAGGCGTGGCTGAAGTCCAACGCCCCGCGAAGCTATCGCACGCTCGGCAAGCCCGGGAACGCGAAGGCCATCGCGGAGGCGGAGGCGCAGATGGGCTTGCTGTTCCCCGACGACCTGCGGGCCTCGCTCCTGCGCCACGACGGGGCCGTCTTTGTGAAGGACGTCTGGGGGTTCGGCTTCCTCGGCAACTCGAACTCGAGTGTCCAGGAGATCCGTGGCACGTGGCGCGCGCTGTGCGAGATCGAGGGTGAGGACTACGTTGCCGAGGGGCTCACCCCACGAACCGAATGGTGGGACGGGCGCATGATCCCCATCGGCGCCAACGGGTCGGGCGACCACCTGGTGATCGACTCGGTGCGGCGCGACGTCGGCCGTACCGATCACGAGGGCAGCATGAGCTTCACGCCCGGAGGGGTGCGGATCCGGTCGTACTACGCCCTCCTGAAGGCCACCGCCGACGCCATGGAGCGCGGCGGTTCCGTCGGCTACTGGAAGCCCAAGGCCGAACTCCGCTGAGAGAGCTATGCGCGGCCGGCTTCCCTCGCCACGCTCTCCAACCGGCTCCGGTAGGTCTCCCACCATGCCGGGTCAGCCTGCGTCATGCCGACGCTGCCGTCGCGCAGCCCTGCGGTCCCGTCGATCAGCTCCCTCACGATGTCGGCATGTCCGGCGTGCCGGTGAGTCTCGGCGATCATGTGCACGAGGATCCGGTGCAGCGTCACCCGGCTCTTGTCGCTCGGCCACCACGACACGTGGCCGATCGTGTCGAGCGTCAGCGCGTCGATCGTCGCGTCGGAGTGCGCCCATGATCGGTGGTAGAGCCCGATGATCTGCTCGCGCGACTCGTCGGCGGTCGCCCACATGTGCGCGTTCGGTTCCGCGTCGTCCTCGAACCAGGGCAGCGGCACGCCGGACGGCCGGTCGAAGACGTCACCGAAGTAGCCCAGCTCGACGCTGGCCACATGTTTGACCAGGCCCAGCAGGTTGGTGCCGGTCGGCGTCAACGGTCGGCGGATGTCGTATTCCGAAAGGCCATCGAGTTTCCACAGCAGGGCCTCGCGGGCGAGCTGCAGGTATCGGTGGAGGTCGGCTTTCGGATCTGGTTCGAGCATGACGGGCATTCTGCCACCCGGCACCGGCATTCCCGGAGGCCACGAGGCCGCGCCGAGATCTACCCTTCGGCGACCGGTCGGTAGGTGCACACGTGCACGCCCGCGTCGCTGGTGACCGTGGAGACCAGATCGAGCGTGCGCAGCCCACCGTCCTCGGGGAAGATCCGCTTACCGCCACCGAGGATCACCGGCTCGATCATGAGCCGGAGCTCGTCGACCAGACCCTCGCTCAGGAGGGTGCGCGCGAGGGCGGAGCTCCCCATGACCAGCAGGTCGCCGCCATCGCTCTCGCGCAGCTCGCGGATGGCGGCGACGGCCTTGTCGCCCGGAATGCGCGTGGTGTTGTTCCAGGCCAGCTCGTCGTCGCCGAGCGTCGTGGACACGACGTACTTCGGGATGGCGTTCATCCGGTCGGCGAACGGGTCACCGGCTCGCTCGGGCCACGCCGCGGCCATCACCTGCCACGTGCGCCGCCCGAACAGCAGCGCGTCGGCCTTGGCCAGCGCGTCGTCGAAGGCGCCGCCCACGACCTCCGGGTCGAAGAACCGGTGCGACCAGCCGCCGTGGGCGAAGCCGTTGTCGGTGTCCTCCTTGGGTCCGCCCGGCGCCTGTACGACGCCGTCCAAGCTCATGAACTGAATGATCACGATGCGCACGGGTCTCTCCTTTGATTCCAGCGGTCAGCCGAACCGCTCGGCCGTCCAGGCTTCCCAATCGACCTGTTCGTCGCGGCCGGCGAAGTTCTGGTGGCCGAGCACGAGGACGTCGCCGCGGGCCGTACCGGAGTGGATGAACCTGTAAAGGCCCTCGTCGGACCGGATGCCCAGGTTGACCGGCAGGTTCGCGTAGTAGACGACACCGGCGGAGCCGTTCGGGAGCCGGACGGCGTCGCCTTCGGCGACGTCCGGCGTGACGCCCAGCGACTCCGTGACGATCTTCCAGACGGTGTCAGGGCCGCCCGCCCCTGGCCGGAGGGCCGTCATGACCGACGGGGTGCGGCCGGTGAAGTAGGTGAGGTACTGCTTGAGCGTCTCCAGGTAGATGGGCCAGCCGGCCTTCATCGCCTCGAACTCGGTCTCCCAGTCGTCGCCGAGCATGCCGCTCTGCACGATCCGCAGCACGGTCGTGCCGCCGCCGCGTCCCTCGATGAGGTACTCGAGCGCCATGAACTGGCCGTCAGGGGCCTCCGCGCTGCGGGTCGCGAGGCGGGCGCCCGGCTCGTAGGCGGTGATCGTGGCCTGCTCGGTGTGGCCCATCATCGTGAGGTTGGCGGGACCGTCGGCGGACGTGCCGAGCTCGGTGCGTCCCATGAACCAGGAGTCGACGCCCGGCCCGGTCGCGATCGCGTCCCAGACCTGCTCGGGCGTGGCGCCCAGCTCGATCTCCTGGCTCAGCTCGAACGGGTGTGTCATGGGGCTTTCCTCGTGCTCTGGTGGACGGCGACCAGGTGGTCGCGGCCCTGCTCGATGGACTTGGTGCATGGACACCCAGCCGAGCCGGTACGGCCGGCGGCCCGGTTGTCGATCACGGCGATGTCCCGCATGACCGCAGGCTATTACCGACAAATAAAGTTGTCAAGGAAGTGCCGCCGGGAACCGCTGATCCTGGCGGGCGAGGGGCGAGGAGGGCGGGCCAGGCAGCTTGGTGGTCAAGCCTGGGCGCGTCCCGCGTGGACCACCTCGTGCGCCCACTGGCCGCGCGGCTGGACGTGCAGGCGCCAGTAGTGTTCGGCGATGTCGTCGGGGTCGAAGTCCGTGCCCGGCGCGACGGCCCCCGCCACGGTGACGCTGGCCACGTGCACGCCGGCCGCGCCGTACTCCTGGTCGAGGAGCGTCACCAGCGTGCGGACCCCCGCCTTGCCCAGCGACAGGCTCACGTACTCCCGCTTCGGCTCGGGCATGCCCCCCGTGATGAGGAACGATCCGCTCCCACGCCGCGCCATTGCGGGCGCGACGTGCGCGGCGGCGGTGAGCGCGCCGACCACGTTGACCGCCCACGCGTCCAGGTGGCCCTGTGCCGACAGCTCGCCAGGGCCGTCCGCCTGGATGATCGCGGCGTTGTAGACGACGACGTCGGGCAGCCCGTGACGGTCGGCCGCCGCGTCGAGGGCGGCGCGCAGTCCTTCCTCGTCGGTGCTGTCGGCCCGCATCGTGACGACCGGCGCTCCCAACGCGGCGACGCTGTCTGCGGCGACCTCGCCGCGCGCGATGAGCGCGAGCGGCATGCCTTCCTTCGCGAACCGGCGGGCGACCGCCAGCCCGATCCCGGGACCGGCCCCGATGATCACAGCTCCAGCCATCGTTCTCTCCTCCATCAGGGTTGACCGCCCTCAGCGGGCGCGGTGCGCGACAATGGGGACCGTAAGGCATCACATCGATGTGAGGGTCAACCCTGGCAAGGGGGCGACATGCGGATCGGGGACCTCGCCCACGCGACGGGGGTGAACCGGCGGCTGCTGCGCTACTACGAGGAGCAGGGCCTGCTCAGGCCGGTACGGCTGGCCAACGGCTACCGGGAGTACGCCGACCAGGACGTCGCCGCCGTACGCCATATCCGGACGCTGCTCGCCGCGGGCCTCCCGACGGCGGTGATCGCCAGGCTCCTGCACTGCGTCCACGAGGACGGGGAGCGGCTGGTACCGTCGGCCTGCCCCGTCATGATCGACAATCTGCGTCACGAGCGAACCCGCATCACCGAGACGATCACCCAGCTGCAGGCGTCACAGCAGGTGCTCGACGAGATGCTCGACACCGCGCTGAGCGCCCGAGGTTCCGATCAGTAGCTCTTCAGCGCGATGGCCGTGGCCGCCCGGTGGATGTGCTCGACCGCCTTGGCCGCCATCCGGTCCTTGCCCGGCAGGTAGCGCATCAGCGACAGCATCGTCATCACGAACCTGATCTGCCCCTTGCTCCGCATCACCATCCGCTTGACGTTGGCGGGGCCGAGCTGCTGGTTGGCCTCGACGAAGGGCCGCATTTCCCGCTCGTACGCCGCGAAACCCGCCCGGTGGTCGCCGCCCGCCGCGGCCAGCTCGCCCGCCAGGACGTACGCGCCCACCAGCGCCAGACTGGTGCCCTGCCCCGACGCGGGCGAGGCGCAGTAGGCGGAGTCGCCGACCAGGGCGACCCTGCCGGTGGACCAGTGGTCCATGTGCACCTGGCTGAGCGAGTCGAAGTAGAAGTCGGGGGCGGCGGCCATGCCCTCCAGCAGGCGCGGGACCTCCCAACCTTCGGCGGCGTAGGCGTCGGCCAGGATCCGCTGCTGCTGGGCCCGGTCGCGGTGGTCGTAGGCGATCGGACCTGAGGAGAACAGGAACATGGCCTTCGCACCCGTGTCCTTGGCGGTGCTGTAGGTCAGCGCGGTACGGCCGGCGCCCACGTAGGTCAGCTCCCACCGGTCGAGGTTCAAGTGGTTGGGCACGCTGAAGATCGCGACGTGGTAGCCCAGGTCCCGCACGAACCGCTGCTCGGGCCCAAAGGCTAGCCCGCGCGTGGCGGAGTGGAGCCCGTCGGCCCCGACCACCAGGTCGAACCTGCCCCGCCTGCCGCTGTCGAAGACGACGTCGACGCCGTCGGGACCCTCCGACAGCGTGGCGATGGAGTCGTCGAACAGGTAGTCGACCTCGTCGCGGGTCAGGCCGTACAGCAGCTGAGCGAGGTCGCCGCGCAGGATCTCCGCGTCCTCGTCGACCCGGCCGCCGAACGTGTCGCCGTCCATGGAGGCCACCCGCCTGCCGGCCGCGTTGACGATCGAGCCGCCCTGGACGTCGGTCCGCTCGCGGCGGATCTCGTCGAGGAGGCCCATCCGGGAGACGACCTCGAGCGCTGCGCCCCTGATGTCGATCTTGTAGCCGCCCTCGCGGATGTCGGGCGCCCGTTCCACGACGGTCGGGGTGAAGCCGTGGCGGCGCAGCCAGTAGGCGAGGGTCGTTCCGGCGATGCTCGCGCCCGAGATCAGGACGTTCATGGGGGCTCCTTCGGGGAGGATTCGGCCTACGTCATGAACCATACATCCGTCTCACACGATTGTCTAATACAAGCGTCTGAAATGTCGGAGCCATGGCCTAGTCTTCGACCCATGGAAAAGAAGGCCCTCGCGGCCGCCGCGGTCACCGTCCTGCTGTGGGCCTCGGCGTTCGTCTCGATCCGCAGCGCCGGTGCCGAGTACAGTCCTGGCGCGCTGGCGCTCGGCAGGTTGCTCGCGGGATCCCTGGTGCTGGCGGTCATCTGGCTGGCGCGCGGTGGCGGCGTCCCGCCCCGAGCGGCCTGGCCGGGCATCCTCGGCTCGGGGCTGCTGTGGTTCGGGCTCTACATGGTGGCCCTCAACTGGGGCGAGCAGCTCGTCGACGCCGGCACGGCCGCGATGGTGGTCAACATCGGCCCGATCGTCGTCGCCCTCCTCGGCGGCTGGCTGCTCAAGGAGGGCTTTCCGCGCGCCCTGCTCGCCGGGCTCGCGGTCTCGTTCGCGGGGGCGGCCGTGGTCGGCGTCTCCATGTCCGACGGCGCAGGCGCGTCCGAAGGCGGGGGCGCCTCGCTGGCCGGGGTCCTGCTGTGCCTGCTGGCGGCCATCTCGTACGGCATCGGCGTCGTTTTCCAGAAGCCCGCCCTCGGCCATGCGAGCGCCCTGCAGGTGACGACGTTCGGCTGCTTCGTCGGTACGGCCGCCTGCCTGCCGTTCGCCGGACAGCTGGTCGAGGAGGTGTCCACGGCGTCGGTGGGCGCCACCGCCAACGTCATCTACCTGGGCGTCTTTCCCACCGCCCTGGCGTTCACGACCTGGGCCTACGCGCTGGCCAGGACGACGGCGGGCAAGATGGGCGCCACCACCTACCTCGTGCCCGCGATCGTGGTGCTGATGTCGTGGGTGGCGCTCGGCGAGGTGCCGGGGTGGCTGACGCTGCTCGGCGGCCTGCTCTGCCTGGCGGGTGTGGGCGTGTCACGCAGCAAACCGAAGCGGTCGACCAGCCAGAGCGTGAGCTGAGCAAGCCGGAGCGGTCAGGCGGCCAGAGCGTGAGCGCCCCTGGGGCCCACCTGGCGCGACAGCTGGACGAAGGAGATCAGCAGGCAGATCGCGCCGAGCGGAATGAGGTCCAGGTCGATGAACGGCAGCGTGAAGTCGAGCACGACCAGGATCGGCGTCCACACCTTGACCTTGCGCTGGACGGCGAGCTGGATGATCAGGGCGGCCTGGGCGACGTAGAACAGGAGCGGCAGGCCGCCGTAGATCGCGAACTCGACGCCGGGGATCGCCTGGATCGCGTCGAAGCGCACACCCATCGACGCGTGGTCGGGGGAGAGGAGGCCGACGACGATGTCGATGGCGAACTGGACCGACACGGCCGCGATGCCCACGAAGGCGACGACGACGCTGCCGGTGGCGAAGGCGCCCTTGCCCGCCATCCGCCGCAACTCCAGGAAGATCGGGACGAACAGGGCGAGGGCGGCGAGGAAGGCCAGGTGGCCGGCGGTCCAGGCGAAACCCGGGCCCCGCTCGCCGTCGAGACCGTCGATGAGGCGCAGGACGCCGTAGGCGAGGACCAGCAGGGGAGCGGCGATGAACGCGAACTTCTTCATGCCGGAAATCCTCGCGAAACGGGCTCCCCGTGTGATCGCCGCCGCGGGCGATCCCTCGCCTCCCTCCTGAGAGGGATCCCCTCCCTCGCACGACCCCTCGCAGCCCCGACCCCGGACCCGACCGGCCGGCGGGCCGCGCCGGTTCCGTTACGTTCGTTCCTGGCGGGGAAGCACCACCTCGCGGATGATGATCAACAGAGCGGCCACCAGCGGGATGGCCAGCAGCGCCCCGATCACCCCGAGCAGCGCCCCGCCGATGAGCGCGCCCACGATGGTGGCGACCGGCGGCACGTCGACCGAGCTCTGCATGACCCGCGGCGCGATCACGTAGTTCTCCACCTGCTGGTAGAGGATGAAGAACACCACGCACCCGATGCCCACGGGCACGGAGACGAAGAACCCGACCGCGGAGGCGATCAACGCCCCGATGAACGCGCCGACCAGCGGGATCAGGTCCGTGAGCGCCACGATCAACGCCAGCGCCAACGCGTACGGCACGCGCAGCATCATCAGGAAGAAGAACGTCGCCAGACCGGCGATGAGCGAGATGACCAGGTTGCCCGCGACGTACCCGCCGATCTTGTCGATGATCGCGTCCCCGATGAGCCGGGTGCGCGCCCGCCGGGAGCGGGGCACCAGCAGGTAGCCCGTCTCCTTCATCGTCGCCATCGATCCGAGGAAGTACAGGGTGAGCACCAGCACGGTCAACGCGTTGAAGATCGCGCCGATGACGACCTGTCCGAAGCCGAGCAGCCCGCCGAACAGTTGGGTTCCGAACGCGCCGCTGCCGACGTAGTCGACCAGCCGCTCCAGCAGGTGGAAGCGTTCGTCGAGGTCGCGGATGACCGGGTTGGACTGGAGCTGGCGCACGTAGCCGGGGATGCGCTGGACGAACTCACTGCTCTGCTCGGTCAGCGGCGGCACCAGCGCCACCACGGAGCCGACGAAGACCAGGATGACTGCCAGGAACACCGCCGTGATCGCCAGCGGCTTGGACACGTTGTGGCTTCTGAGGAACTCCACGGCCGGGTTGAGCCCGATCGCCAGGAACAGCGACACCACGATGAGCAGGAGCATCGATCCGGCGGTCCCGATCGCCTGGACGAGCAGCCACGCGGTGAGGACGCCGAGCGCGCCGACGAACCCGAAGACGAACGGGTTGCTGCCGGGCCTCCTCACCCCTCTGGCCGGGCGCACAGCGGAGGGCCCATCCGGCGCGGCAGACCCGGCGGGCGCGGTGGGCGGGGCTGCGGGGGGAGTCGAAGGGGCGCGGGAGGTGGGGTCCGACACGGACTCCCACTTCCCGCAAACGCGGCGATTAGACGCTGACGTACTTCCTCGGCCGCAAGGCGTGCGCCCGCAGCGCGGCCAGCGCCGCCGACTGCCCGACGGGCGTCAGCCGTACCGAACCGTCGAGGGTGACGCCGAGCCCCAGCGCCGTGATGTGGCGCAGGAGCGTCGCCAGCGTGCTGGCGACGTCATCGGGACGCCAGCCCTCGCCGCCGATCACCTCGGACACCTTCCCGCAGAGCGACGGCCACGGCATCGGGTCGCCCGAGGCGAGCAGCAGCAGCGCCGCCTCGCCCGCCGACACCGTGAGGTCGCTGTCGCCCTGCGCCAGGAGCAGGGCCGTGGCCGCCTCCCAGAGGTCGTCGGGCGAGCCGAGCAGGCGCCTGCCCTCGGCGGTGATGATCAGCCTGGTCCCGAAGTGCCTGATCGCGCCGAGG
The DNA here is from genome assembly GCF_042754765.1 of Nonomuraea sp. NPDC059194. Taxonomy (NCBI): domain Bacteria; kingdom Bacillati; phylum Actinomycetota; class Actinomycetes; order Streptosporangiales; family Streptosporangiaceae; genus Nonomuraea; species Nonomuraea sp. NPDC059194. Next base: position 16,246 of record NZ_JBHZBH010000067.1, read on the forward strand.
GAGTGCTCGGCCAGCTCGCGCAGGGCGATGGCCTCGGGCGAGGGCGGCAGCCGCAGCGGCACGCCCTCCTCCGAGGCGGCCAGCGCCAGCAGGCCCTGGAGCGCGGGCAGCGGGCAGGCGGGAACGGGCGCGTGCAGCCGTACCTCGAAGGGCTGGGCCAGTTCGCGGCGGGCGGGGCCGCGGCCGAGCACCCAGCGGTTGAGCCGTTCGCCCTGCACCCTGTGCAGCCAGCTGTCGCCGCCGAGCTCGGCCCTGGCCTCGGTGAGCCAGCGCCGGGTGAGGCCGACCTGGCCGTCGAAGTCGGCTGCGGTCAGCATGGCCAGTTCGAGCGCGGCCGAGCACGCCACGTGCGCGCCCAGCTCCTCGGGCCCCATGATCGTGCTCCACTGCAGCTCGGGCACGTCGGGCGGGAGCACGCCGGTGGCCTTGAGCGCCTGGTGGTAGGCGGCGGTGCCGGCTTCCTCCCCTTCGCGCTCGTAGGTGCGGAGGATCTCGGTCGTGGTCGGGGAGTCGCAGAGCGCGGCATATCGGTCGAGGCCGCCGAGCCGCAACAGCCGTCCGAGAGACACGGCCGTGCTCTCGCGGTTGCCGTCGACCTTGATCGGCAGGGTGAACCAGAGGAACTCGCACACGTCGAGCTGAGTGACCGTCTCCAGCGGTTCGCCGCCGGTCAGCCACTCCACCGCGGTCCTGGCTTCGTCAGCCACGTCGGGCTCGGATCGCTCCAACTCCACGAGAAGCGCGGCCACGTCAGGTGCAGGCATGCCTCGAAGTTTGCCGTATGGACCCCAGCCCTGACGATGACCGAAACCGGTGCGTATCGGGTCGTGCACGGCGCCTACCCTAGGAAACCAGTTGTCAGCGGACAGTTCGCGGTCTCAGATCCAACGCGACCTGAACAGCATGCGAGCGTTCCATTCGGCATAGGGGATCACCTCGCCGGCCAGGACGGGGTACAGCCAGCCGAAGTTGATCAGCGCGAGCAGCGCGAAGGCACCGATCGCGGCGGCGCCGATCATCCGGCGGGAGGGGGAGGCGGTCGAGGGGCCGATGATCAGCCCCGCGGCCAGCGTGAGGGCGAGCACCATGAACGGCACCATCGGGGCCGCGTAGAACAGGAACATGGTGCGGTTGTCGGCGATCGCCCAGTAGAACCAGGGCAGCCAGCCCATCAGGTAGGCCAGCAGGACCGCTCCGGCCCGCCAGTCGCGGGTGGAGACGTACCAGGCCACCATGGCGATGAGCGCGGCGAGCGCGCCGTACCAGATGACGGGGGTGCCGACGCCGAGCACCGCCTCCGAGCAGTCCTTGGCCCCGCAGGCGTTCTGCCTGCCCTCGTAGAAGAAGGCGACTGGGCGCAGCAGCAGCGGCCACGACCACGGCTCGGACTGGTAGGGGTGGGTGGAGTCGAGCTGGTTGTGGAAGCCGAGCACCTGGAAGTGGTAGCCGAGCCACGACTTGATCGTGCTGATCACGAAGTGGACGGGGCCCTGCGAGGTCGCCTCGCTCCAGTTGCGGCCGTAGCCGGTGGCGTTGACGAACCAGCCGGTCCACGAGACGACGTAGGTGATCGCGGGCACCAGCGCCATCGCCATCAGCCCGGTCGGCACGTCCTTCTCCAGCGTCCCCGCGTACGGCTTGCGCAGCCCGACCGCCTTGCGGGCGCCCGCGTCCCACACCATCGACATGATCGCGAAGGCGATGAGGAAGAAGATGCCCGACCACTTGACCGCGCAGGCCGCGCCCAGGCACAGGCCCGCCGCCAGCCGCCATGGCCGTACCCCCAGGTAGGGGCCACGGTCCGACAGCGGCGAGGTCTCGTACCAGTCGACGAGCCGGGATCGGGACTTGTCCCTGTCGGCCACGAGGCAGGCGAACCCGGCCAGCACCCAGAACATCAGGAAGACGTCGAGCAGCGCGGTACGCGACAGCACGAACGCCAGGCCGTCGAGCGCCAGCATCAGCCCCGCGAAGCAGCCGAGCAGCGTGGAGCGGGTCATCCGGCGGGCGACCCTGGCGATGATCAGGATCGACAGGGATCCGACGAGGGCGGCGGCCGCCCGCCATCCGAAGGAGTTGAGCCCGAACAGCCACTCGCCCGAGGCGATCATCCACTTGCCCAGCGGCGGGTGGACGACGTAGGACGCGCACTCGCTGATCTTGTCGGCCGCGCACTGCTTCCAGATCTCACCGGTACGGCCGGCGAGGACGAGCTTGTCGGCGTCCTTGACGGTGACGCGCTCGACCCCCCAGGTGAGCAGGGAGAAGCCGTCCTTCATGTAGTAGGTCTCGTCGAAGACCACGGCCTTCGGCTTGCCGAGGTCGATGAAGCGGAGCACCGCCCCGAACACGGCCACGACCAGCGGCCCGATCCAGCCCCACAGCGCGCTTCCCGGCATGGAGGGGACCAGTCTGTCGCGTAGGGAACGCCCAGACTCGCCCTCTGACTCGGAGAAGGCCTTGTGCGGGAAATCGGTCACGGCCATTCGGACATCGTAGGGGCCCCAACGCGGTGGTTACGTAAGAAACACCGCCCATTTGGGGCTGCCTGACACAATGGCCAGGTGAGACAACAGGGCAGGCTGGTGCTGGCGGGCGCGCCGATCGGACAGGTCGGCGACGCGTCACCAAGACTACGTGACGCGCTGGAGAGCGCCGATGTCGTCGCGGCCGAGGACACCAGGCGGCTGCGCAGGCTGGCCCACGACCTCGGCGCCGAGATCGGCGGCCGGATCGTCTCCTACTACGACCAGAACGAGGCCGCCCGCGCCGCCGAGTTGATGGAGTCGCTCCTCGACGGCCGCACGGTCCTGGTGATCACCGATGCGGGCATGCCGGGCGTGTCGGACCCCGGCTACCGCCTGACCAGCATGGCCGTCGAGGCGGGCATCACCGTCACCGCGCTACCGGGGCCGTCGGCCGTCACCACCGCGCTGGCCGTCTCCGGCCTGCCCAGCGACAGGTTCTGCTTCGAGGGCTTCCCGCCCCGCAAGCCGGGCGAGCGCGCCCGCAGGCTCGCCGCGCTGGCCGGGGAGGAGCGCACGATGGTGTTCTTCGAGGCCCCGCACCGCCTGGAGGCGGCGCTGCGGGCGATGGCCGAGGCGTTCGGCCCCGAGCGCAGGGCCGCCGTGTGCCGCGAGCTGACCAAGACCTACGAGGAGGTACGGCGGGGCGGCCTGGCCGAGCTCGCCGACTGGGCGGCCGGCGGGGTGAAGGGTGAGATCACCGTGGTCGTCGTCGGCCATGTCCCCGACGCGGGCCCGCCCGACCTCGACGCGCTCGTGGCCGAGGTCGATCGGCGGGCGGCCGAGGGGGTCCAGCGCAAGCAGGCCGTCATCGAGGTGGCCAAGGAGGCGGGGGTGCCCAAGCGCGAGCTCTACGACGCGGTTCACAGGAGATCGCCGACGCCTTAGTGTGCCAAGGTGGGAAATAGGCGACTAGTTCCCCCCATGCCGGTTGACACGTTATGGGGATGGGTGGGGCCGCTCCTGGTCACCGCCTTCGGGGGATTCCTGAGGTTCTTTCGGCTCGGTGAGCCGCACGCGGTCGTCTTCGACGAGACGTTCTACATCAAGGACGCCTACGCGCTGCTGACGTTCGGCGTCGAACGGGTGGCGCTCGGCGACACCAAGAACCCGATCGCCGACCGGATGATCCTCGCGGGCGACCTCGACTTCTGGAAGAAGTGCCCGACCGTCGCGGAGTGCGCCGAGTACGTCGCGCACCCGCCGCTCGGCAAGTGGATGATCGCGGTCGGCGAGTGGATGTTCGGCCTGAACCCCTTCGGCTGGCGCTTCGCCGGCGCGCTGGTGGGCATGCTCTCGATCCTGATCATCGCCAGGGTCGCGCGCCGGATGACCCGCTCCACGCTGCTGGGCTGCCTGGCCGGGCTGCTGCTCGCGCTCGACGGCCTCCACTTCGTGCTGTCGCGCAACGCGCTGCTCGACATCTTCCTGATGTTCTGGGTGCTGGCCGGGTTCGCCTGCCTCGTGGTCGACAGGGACCTGGCCAGGCAACGCCTGTCCGACTGGTACGAAACCTCCCTGCCCAGCGCGACGGGGCCGTGGCTGGGCGTCAGGCCGTGGCGGCTGGCCGCCGGCGTGTGCCTCGGGGCGGCGTGCGCGGTCAAGTGGTCGGGGATCTTCTTCCTGCTGGCCTTCGCCGTCCTGTCCCTGATGTGGGACGCGGGGGCGCGGCGGGCGCTCGGGCTGCGGCAGCCGTACAGGGGGGTGGTGCTGCGGGATCTGACCGGCGCGCTCGGGGCGCTGGCCCTGGCCCCCGCGGTCGTCTACACCCTCAGCTGGACCGGCTGGTTCGTGCGGGCGGAGGGCTGGGGGCGCAACTGGGAGCAGGCCACGCAGGCCGGGCCCGCGTTCTTCGTCATCGACTCGCTGCGCTCGTGGCTCGGCTACCAGTTGCAGGTGCTGGGCTTCCACACCGGGATGGCCGACGATCATCCGTACATGTCGGAGCCGTGGCAGTGGCCGCTGCTGCAGCGCCCCGTGTCGTTCTACTACCCGAGCAAGCCGCCGCCCACCGGCTGCGGCGCCGACAAGTGCTCCTCGGCGGTGCTGGGCGTCGGCACGCCCGCCCTCTGGTATCTGGCGCTGCTCGCGCTGCTGGCGCTCGTCGCGTGGTACGTGGCCAGGCGCGACTGGCGGGCGGGCGCGGTGCTGCTCGGCTACGGCGCGGGCTGGCTGCCGTGGTTCTACTACGCGATCGCCGACAACCGCACGATGTACCTGTTCTACATGATCCCCGTCGTGCCGTTCATGGTGCTGGCGCTCGTGCTCGTCGCCGGTCTCGCGCTCGGCCCCGCGAGCGGGCCGCCGGTCAGGCGGGCCGCGGGCGCGGCCGCCGTCGGCGCGTGCGCGCTCGTCGTGCTGATCAACTTCTGGTGGCTCTACCCGATCCTGTCGGCGGAGACGATCACGTTCGCACAGTGGTGGGCTCGGATGCTGATGCGCTCGTGGGTGTGATCGCGGAGCGGCGCAGCCTGATCCCGTGCCTGAGCGTGATCGCCGCCGCGATGCACGCCAGCGGTACGGCGGGCAGCAGGTAGCGGTAGTCGAACTCGGCCGTGGCGGCGGGCGCCAGGATCAGCCCGAACGCCCCCAGCCACGGCAGCAGCACAGGACCGCCCAGGTTGCGCCACCTGACGACCACGCCCGCCAGGCCGATCAGCAGGATGCCGCCGAGCATCACGCCCTGAAGGTAGAACACCTTCTGGTAGGCGCTCATGATGTCGGCCCACGGGTGCACGATCCTGGTCTCCGCTGGGCCCTGCTCGTACATGAACGCGTCGGTGTCGGCCCTGCCGCCCACGGTCGCCCACTGCGGCAGCCGCTTGGGCTTGCCGTTGGCGTCGAGATCGTAATACGGCTGGAACTGGTACATGTTGTAGGTCTTCGGGTCGGGGAAGCGCGGCCTGCCCCAGGTGAAGGCCCGCATGAAGTCGCGCGCGACGACCCCGAGATAGTCGCCGGGCTGGGCCAGGATCGCGCGCTTGGCGAACTCGCTGGCCACCTCGTTCTTGAAGTCGTCGAACTTCACCTTGCCCGGCAGCCGGTGCAGCACCTCGCCGCCGCCGTTGCCGTTGCCGCTACCGGTGCCCCACAGGTACCACTGCGCGTAACCGATCCGCTTGCTGACGGGCTCCTCGATGCACATGAAGGCCAGCGGCAGCTCGCGCGGCAGCTCCAGGTCCATCTTCTTGCAGTCGGCGAAGATCGACACTCGCATGTAGAGGATGAGGCCGTCGCTGTTGGTCATCGCGAACTTGCCGAAGGCCGTGTAGAACCACGTCATGTAGGCGACGACGGGGATGGCGCAGGCCGTGACCATCGCCACGATCGGCTTCCAGCCGGTGCGCTTGATCAGCATGTAGACGACGACCAGGCCGAGGATCGGCAGCCCGATGGAGCGGGTCAGCGCGGTGAGCGCGAGCAGGAACCCGACGACCGCGCCGACCTTCCACGACATGCGCCGGTGCCACAGGACCATTGTGATGACGCCCACGACCAGCAGGGTGAACATCGTGTCGGACATCACCATCTGCTCGAGCTGGATCTGGTAGGCGTCGAACAGCACGGGGACGGCGGCCAGCGTCGCGCCCCACTTGGGCAGCGCGAACTTCCTGCGCAGCAGCGCGTATATGAGCACGCCGGTGGCCAGGCCCATCAGGTGCTGGGTGAAGACCACCAGGGAGAAGCTGTGGAAGGGGCGCAGCAGCATCAGCCAGAAGCTGTAGCCGTCCGGCCTGACCGCGCTCGGCCTCGGGTGCAGCGCCACCGAGACGTACTCGTAGGAGTCGTTGAACCACATCGCCGGGCCGTAGCCGAGCATCGCGACGAGCCGCAGCAACGCGCCGAGCGCGAAGGCGGTGAAGAACAAGCGATGTCTGCCCACAAAGGACAGCAAACGAGCCTTTCGCCCTGGGACGGAAGGCTCGACACGCGTTCTCTCGGCAACGCTCACCATGCTTTGACCTCCACCGCTCCTGATGCAGAGGACCGGATAGTCCTTCCCGCGGTAGACCCAGCAGCGACAGCGCCGAGCGGTTCGATCCTACCATTGGGGTCTTCGCCGAAGATTCCCTAAAGAATGCCAGCCGTTTTGAGGACTTGACCCGACCACCTCGGGGCACAGGGCATGATGGTTGGCTGGAAGTGCCGTGACTGAAGGGTCTAGACGTGGAACTGACGGTGGTCATGCCCTGCCTCAACGAGGCGGAGACCGTGGAAGTCTGCGTGCGCAAGGCTGTTGCCTGCATGCAGGAGCACGGCATCGAGGGCGAGGTCCTGATCGCCGACAACGGGAGCACGGACGGCTCGCAGCAGCTCGCCCGTGACGCCGGCGCTCGCGTGGTCCACGTGGAGGCGAAGGGCTACGGAAACGCCCTCATGGGCGGCATCCGCGCCGCCCGCGGCAAGTACGTCATCATGGGCGACGCCGACGACTCCTACGACTTCACCGCGCTGCTGCCGTTCGTCGAGCAGCTGCGCGACGGGGCCGACCTGGTGATGGGCAACCGCTTCAAGGGCGGCATCGCGCCGGGCGCCATGCCCCCGCTGCACCGCTACCTGGGCAACCCCGTCCTGTCGTTCGTCGGCAGGCTGTTCTTCCCCAGCGCGATCGGCGACTTCCACTGCGGTCTTCGCGGTTTCCGCCGCGAGTCGATCCTGCGGCTCGGCCTGCAGACCGGCGGCATGGAGTTCGCCAGCGAGATGGTGGTCAAGTCCACGCTGCAGGGGCTCGACGTGCGCGAGGTGCCCACCACGCTCTCACCCGACGGCCGCTCCCGCCCGCCGCACCTGCGCTCGTGGCGCGACGGCTGGCGCCACCTGCGCTTCCTGCTCCTCTACAGCCCGAAGTGGCTGTTCTTCATCCCCGGCCTCGTCCTGATGGCGATCGGCCTGGTCGCCGGGGCCGCGCTGACGTTTGGTCCGGTCGAGATCGGCGAGCTCGCCTTCGACGTCGACACGCTGGTCGGCGCGTCCGCCGCGGTGGTGATCGGCTTCCAGGCGGCGCTGTTCGCCCTGTTCACGAAGGTCTATGCGGCCGAAGAGGGATTCCTGCCGGAATCACCGCGCATCCGCAAACTGATCAGCATCGTCACGCTGGAGAAGGGCCTGATCGTCGGCGGCCTGCTCGCCGTCGCCGGCCTGGTCGGTCTGGTGATGTCGCTGGTCCACTGGCAGGTCCGCAGCTTCGGCGCGCTCGACCCGCGCGAGTCGCTGCGCATCGTCGTGCCGTCCGCGACCGCGCTCATCATGAGCTTCCAGACCATCTTCGCCGCCCTGTTCGTCAGCATCCTGGGCATCAGGCGCACCAGGGAGACGGCCATCGACGTCGCCGCCAAGGCGGCCGAGGAGGCGGCGGAGGCGGTCAGCCGCGAGCAGTCCTCGACCCCCCAGAGCTGAAGCCCGGCGCGGCCTCTTCGCGATGCCGCGCAAGACGCTTGGCCCGAGCCTTAGTCTTGGTGTCATGTTCTACGTCTCCACGCCGATCTACTACGTCAACGACGCTCCCCACCTGGGCCACGCCTACACGACCGTCGCGGGCGATGTGCTGACGCGCTGGCACCGCCAGCGTGGCGAGCAGGTGTGGTACCTCACGGGCACCGACGAGCACGGCCAGAAGATCATGCGCACCGCCGAGGCCAACGGCGTCACCCCGCAGGAGTGGGCCGACAAGCTCGTCGAGGAGGCGTGGAAGCCGCTCTGGCAGCACCTCGACATCGCCAACGACGACTTCATCCGCACCACGGAGAAGCGCCACACCGAGCGGGTCCAGGAGTTCGTCCAGGACCTCTACGACAAGGGCGAGATCTACAAGGGCGGCTACGAGGGCCCCTACTGCGTCGGCTGCGAGGAGTTCAAGACCCCCGGCGAGCTGCTGGAAGGCGACCTCTGCCCGATACACAAGCGCCCCGTCGAGTGGCTGCGCGAGGACAACTACTTCTTCAAGCTCTCCGAGTACGGCGAGCGCCTGCTGGAGTTCTACGAGGCCAACCCCGACTTCGTCCAGCCCGCCTCCGCGCGTAACGAGGTCCTGCAGTTCGTCAAGCAGGGCCTGCAGGACCTGTCGATCTCCCGCTCCACCTTCGACTGGGGCATCCCGATCCCGTGGGACGACAAGCACGTCATCTACGTGTGGGTCGACGCCCTGCTCAACTACGCCACCGCGGTCGGCTACGGCTCCGACTCCGCCCGCTTCGAGCAGATCTGGCCGGCCAACGTCCACCTGGTGGGCAAGGACATCCTGCGCTTCCACGCCGTCATCTGGCCCGCGATGCTCATGGCCAACGGGCTGCCGCTGCCGGGCAAGGTCTTCGCCAACGGCTGGCTGATGGTCGGCGGCGAGAAGATGAGCAAGTCCAACCTGACCGGCATCTCGCCGCAACAGCTCACCGCCCACTTCGGCGTCGACGCCTACCGCTACTACTTCCTGCGGGCGATCCCCTTCGGCCAGGACGGCTCGTTCTCCTGGGAGGACTTCACCGCCCGCTACACCTCCGAACTGGCCAACGACTTCGGCAACCTGGCCTCCAGGGTCGCGGCCATGGTCGGCAAGTACTTCGACGGCGACCTGCCCGCCGCCGCCGTCCGGGAGGAGGCCATCGCGACCGCGCTGGCCGAGACCGTGGCCAAGGCCGACCGGGCGATCGGTGACGAGCTCGACTTCGCCGGCGGCCTCGGGGCGATCTTCGAGTTCGTGAAGCTGGTCAACGGGTACCTCAGCGAGCAGGAGCCGTGGAAGGTGGCCAAGGACACCTCCGAGGAGGGGCGCGCCAAGCTGGCGACGATCCTCTACACGGCCGCCGAGTCGCTGCGGGCGGTCGCCGTCCTGCTCAACCCGGTGATGCCGGTCACGGCCGAGAAGCTGTGGGCCTCGCTGGGCGCCGAGCAGCACCTGGGCGCGCTGAGCACGCAGCGGATCGACGAGGCCGGGCAGTGGGGCAGGCTGCCCGCCGGAGCCCGGGTCGTGAAGGGCGAGATCCTCTTCCCCCGCCTGGAGAGCGCCGAGTAGGGCATGGGCCGTCGCCGGGCCGCGCTCCGCGCGGAGCGGCTCGGGCTGGCCCTCCGGGGGGAGCCCAGCTCGCCGGGTGGCCCGGAGGAGTCTCACCTCCGGGCTCCCACAGAACGGAGCGTGACAGTCTCCCGTCACTCCGCTCGTCTCATCCAGTCCGTCAGA
>NZ_JBHZBH010000068.1:0-24899 GCF_042754765.1 Nonomuraea sp. NPDC059194
TCAAGTCCCAGGCGCATACTAAGAAGCGAAAGATCGGCTAGGAGTGTCAAGCATCATCCGAGGCCAAAGCGTCAAGCATCAAGTGAGTTCAGACAGGTTTCGGCTACAGCGAACCTTCGGGGGGATCTTGCGTGCAACAGGGCTTCGGGTCCTGCGGGCGGCGGCTCACGCCAGCGCGATCGAGTCTCCGTCGACCTTGATCGGCACCTCGGCCAGCGGTGTGGTCGCGGGCCCGCCCTTGACCGACCCGTCCTCGATGCTGAACTTGCTCCCGTGACAGGCGCAGTCGATCGTCCCGCTGCCGACCGACGTCACAGGGCAGCCCTTGTGGGTGCAGATCGCGCTGAAACACTTGAACTGCCCGGCCGCCGGCTGGGTCACGACGACCTTCTGCTCTTTGAAGATCGTCCCGCCGCCGACCGGGACATCGGCCGCGGTCGCGAGGGCGCCGCCGCCCGAGCCGGTCGGGCCGGATGCCGAAGCCGAGGCCGAGGCGGACGGTGCCGCCGAGCTTTCCTGCGCCTGGGGCGCCGCACTGGTCGAGCCGCCCTCGCCACCGCATGCGGCGAGCACCATGGCGAGGCCGCCCGCTCCCACGCCGGCGATGACGGTCCTGCGACTCTGAAGGTCTTCTGCCATGCGGTCAAACCAACCGCAGACTGCTGAGAAAATTGTGAAAGAACAAGCCCTATGCCAAGGAAATCGAGTCACCCTCGACGTTGATCTTCTTCTCGGCCAGGGGCTTGGCCGCGGGCCCGTTGGCTACGGAACCGTCGGCGATGTTGAACTTGCTGCCGTGGCACGGGCAGTTGATCGTGCCGTTCGAGACACTGGCGACCGTGCATCCCTGGTGGGTGCACACGGCCGTGAAGCACTTGAACTCACCGGCGGTGGGCTGCGTCACCACGACCTTCTTGTTCGCGAAGACCTTGCCGCCGCCCTCCGGGATGTCGGCCGTGCTGCCCAGTTCTTCGCCGGCGGCCTTCTTCTCCTTCTGGGGCTTCTCCTTCTGGGGCTTCGCCTTCGCCGATCCGGACTCGGCGGGCTCGGCCTCGCCGGGGCCTGTGTTCGCGGGCTCGGCCACGATGTCACCTGAGGGCTGGCCGTAGCCGGCGCAGGCGGTGAGCAGCATCCCGAGGCCCGCACCCCCGGCTCCCAGCATCACCGCGCGACGGGTCGTCTCTGCCATGGTCACCCTCCCAGGAATCGCTGTCTCTCTCAGTTACGGCCGGCGCAACCGCACCGGTTCAGCCTCCCCCGCGACAGCCCTCGGATCCATGCACATTTACCGTTTCACGCTACAAAATAATGATGCCGTCGCCCTCGACCTTGAGCGGGAACTCCGCCAGCGAACCCTCCGCCGGGCCCTTCAGGCACTTTCCCGTGTCGGCGGCGAACTCGCTGCCGTGGCACGGGCACGTCATGACCCCGTCCTCCGGGCGACCCACCGCGCAACCGCGATGCGGGCACTTCGCCGTGAACGCCTTGAACACTCCTGACGTGGGCTGGGTGATCACGATTTTCCATTCCTGGATCACCTTGCCCCCACCCACGGGCACGTCGGCCTTCTGCGCGATGACCTTGCCCTTGATGCCCGGCGGCACCACCGCCTTGGCGGACCCGTCGGACGCGCCGCACCCCGCCAGCGCGACGCCGCACACGGCCACGCCCGTCGCGCCCAGCATCTCGCGCCGCCCGATCGCGGGCATGCCACTACCCCGCTCCACGCCTGCCATGTCGCCCCTCCACCGTCCCCCGACGCCCATGTCAGGCCGGGCCTTTACCTGCTTTTCAGCTTATTGAGACCACCCGCCGGTCCCCCATCCGACCCCACACGAGAGCCGATCACGACCCAGCCCCGACCCCACACGAGATCAGACGGCGCCCGTGTCCCGTCCCCCGCCCGCGCCGACCGCGATCCGCATGCGACCCGTGCGAAGGCCGACAGCGATCAGGTCAGCGGACGGTGGGCCGATGGTCAGCGCGAGCGCGGATGGCCGGACCATGACGACCACAACCACTCCCTGCCCGCAGGATCGCCATCCGCCCGCGCTGGTGGCGACGGCCTTGGGTGGCTCGACTCGCCGCCGTGGCCATGGCGTTCATCGCGTTCGCGCTGCCGCGGGCCCCCGTCGCCCCCGGCGGGCGGGGCGCAGCAACTCACGCAGACGGGCGCGGGCCTGAGCACGTGGCCGGGCTGGACTCGGTCGGGACGGCGCGCACCGCGCCGCCCCACCACCGCCGACCCGTCAGACGGACAGGATCTTTCGCAGGAACCGGCCCGTGTGGCTCTCGTCCACCAGGGCCACCTCCTCGGGAGTGCCCGCCGCGACCAGCGTGCCGCCGCGGGAGCCGCCCTCGGGCCCCATGTCGATGACCCAGTCTGCGGTCTTGATCACGTCGAGGTTGTGCTCGATCACAATGACCGTGTTGCCGCCGTCGACCAGCCGCCCGAGCACGCCGAGCAGCCGCCTGATGTCCTCGAAGTGCAGACCCGTGGTCGGCTCGTCGAGCACGTAGATCGTGCGGCCCGTCTGGCGGCGCTGCAGCTCGGAGGCGAGCTTGACGCGCTGCGCCTCGCCGCCCGACAGCGTGGTGGCCGGCTGCCCGAGCCGTACGTAGCCGAGGCCGACGTCGTTGAGCGTCTGCAGGTGCCGCCTGATCGCCGGGATCGCCTCGAAGAACGACAGCGCCTCCTCGATCGGCATGTCGAGTACCTCGGAGATGGTCTTGCCCTTGTAGTGGACCTCCAGCGTCTCCCTGTTGTAGCGGGCGCCGTGGCAGACCTCGCAGGGGACGTAGACGTCCGGCAGGAAGTTCATCTCGATCTTGATGGTGCCGTCGCCCGCGCACGCCTCGCAGCGGCCGCCCTTGACGTTGAAGCTGAAGCGGCCGGGCTGGTAGCCGCGCACCTTCGCCTCGGTGGTCGCCGCGAACAGCTTGCGGACGTGGTCGAAGACGCCGGTGTAGGTCGCGGGGTTGGAGCGGGGAGTGCGGCCGATCGGCGACTGGTCGACGTGGACGACCTTGTCGACCTGGTCCATGCCGTTGACCCTGGAGTGGCGGCCCGGCACCGTGCGGGCGCCGTTGAGCTCCTTGGCCAGGGCGTTGTAGAGGATGTCGTTGACCAGCGTCGACTTACCGGAGCCCGAGACCCCGGTGACGGCGGTGAACACGCTGAGGGGGAAGTCGATGTCGACGCCCTTCAGGTTGTGCTCGCGCGCGCCCTTCACCGTGATCTGCCGCTTCTTGTCGCGCTTGCGACGCTTGGCCGGGACGGCGATCGCCTTGCGGCCCGACAGGTAGGCGCCCGTCATCGACTCCTCGCTGGCGAGGAGGTCCTGCACGGTGCCCGAGACGACGACCTGGCCGCCGTGCTCGCCCGCGCCGGGGCCGATGTCGACCACCCAGTCGGCCGCGGCGATGGTGTCCTCGTCGTGCTCGACGACGATCAGCGTGTTGCCCATGTCGCGCAGCCTGATGAGGGTGTCGAGCAGCCTCATGTTGTCGCGCTGGTGCAGGCCGATGGACGGCTCGTCGAGGACGTAGAGCACGCCGACCAGGCCCGAGCCGATCTGCGTGGCCAAGCGGATGCGCTGCGCCTCGCCGCCGGCGAGCGTGCCGGCCGCGCGGTCCATGGTGAGGTAGTCGAGGCCGACGTCGAGCAGGAAGCCCATGCGGGCGTTGATCTCCTTGACCACCCGCTCGGCGATCTGCATGTCACGCTCGGACAGCTTCAGCCCGGCCAGGAACTTGGCGCACTCGCCGATCGACATGCCCGACACCTCGGCGATGGACATGTCGGCGACCGTGACGGCCAGCGAGACCGGCTTGAGCCTGGCGCCCCGGCAGGCCGGGCACGGGATCTCGCGCATGTAGCCCTCGAAGCGCTCACGCGTGGAGTCGCTCTCGGCCTCGGCGTGCCTGCGCTGCACCCAGGGGATCACACCCTCGTAGGTGGTGTAGTAGGCGCGCTGCCTGCCGTACCTGTTGCTGTAGCGGACGTGGACCTGCTCGTCGTGACCGTAGAGCAGCGACTTCTGCGCCTTCTTCGGCAGCCGCTCCCACGGGGTGTCGAGGTTGAAGCCCATGGCCAGGCCGAGCGCCTCGATGAGGCGGATGAAGTATTCGCTGGTGTGGCCGCCCGCCCACGGATTGAGCGCGCCGTCGCCGAGCGTCTTCTCCGGGTCGGGCACGACGAGGTCGGGGTCGACCTCCATCTTGGTGCCCAGGCCCGTGCACTCGGGGCAGGCGCCGAAGGGCGAGTTGAAGGAGAACGAGCGCGGCTCGAGCTCCTCGAACGACAGGTCGTCGTAGGGGCAGTAGAGGTGCTCGGAGTAGAAGCGCTCGCGGCCGGGATCGGTCTCGGGCAGGTCGACGAACTCCAGCGTGATCGTGCCGCCGGACAGCTGCAGCGCCGTCTCCACCGAGTCGGTCAGCCGCCTGCGCGAGGACTCCTTCACCGACAGCCGGTCGACGATGACCTCGATGTCGTGCTTTTCGTACTTCTTCAGCGTCGGGGGCTCTTCGAGCCGGATCACCGTGCCGTCGACCCTGGCCCTGGCGTAGCCCTTGGTCTGCAGCTCGCGGAACAGCTCGGCGTATTCGCCCTTGCGGCCCCTGATGACCGGGGCGAGCACCTGGAAGCGGGTGCCCTCCTCCAGCTCCATGACCCGGTCGACGATCTGCTGCGGCGTCTGCCTGGCGATGGGGCGACGGCAGGCCGGACAGTGGGGCTTGCCGATGCGCGCCCACAGCAGTCGCAGGTAGTCGTAGACCTCGGTGATCGTGCCGACCGTCGAGCGGGGGTTGCGGCTGGTGGACTTCTGGTCGATGGAGACCGCGGGGGAAAGGCCCTCGATGAAGTCGACGTCGGGCTTGTCCATCTGCCCGAGGAACTGCCGGGCATAGGAGGACAGAGACTCGACGTAGCGGCGCTGGCCCTCGGCGAAGATCGTGTCGAAGGCGAGGCTCGACTTGCCCGAGCCGGACAGCCCGGTGAAGACGATCAGGGAGTCTCGCGGGAGGTCGAGCGAGACGTCCTTGAGGTTGTGTTCTCGTGCGCCACGCACGATCAAACGGTCTGCCACGGTGATCCCGACGTCGAAGGTGTTGATAGGTCCACGGGGGATGGTAGAGGGAGGGTCCGACAATTTCGGGGGTCCGTTGGCGCCCCGCCGGAAACTTCCCTCACCAGAGTACGGCTTTCTCCCGAGCCGGTACCGGTCCTTGGAGGTTCAACCACGTGAACTGCGGCATTATGCCCGCATGACCGTTGTCACCACGCTGCGCGCCGAGATCGCCGCGGCCACCGACCGCTTCATCGCCACGGTGGCCGGGCTCGACGACGTGGACATCGCTGCGCCGTCCCTGCTGCCCGGCTGGAGCAGGGGCCATGTCATCACCCATGTCACCCGCAACGCCGACGGCCTCGGCAACCTGCTGAGCTGGGCCAGGACCGGCATCGAGACTCCCCAGTACTCCGGCCCCGGCAGGCGGGAGTCCGACATCGAGGCGGGAGCCGCGCGCCCGGCCGCCGAGCAGCGCGCGGACCTGGCCGAAAGCGCCGCACGGCTGGCCGCCGCCGTCGAGGAGCTGCCCGAGCGGGCCTGGTCGGCGCCCGTCTCCGCGCTGCGGCCGCCGCCCCATCCCGCCTGGTATGTCCTGGTACGGCGGCTGCGTGAGCTGGAGCTCCACCATGTCGACCTGGGCGCGGGGTACACGCCCGCCGACTGGCCCGACTCGTTCGTGCGCAGGGAGTTGCACGACTGCCTGGCCTGCTGGCCGTACGGCGAGAGCACCGTCGGCGGCATCGTTTTCACCGACCGCGCGGATGAGTGGAGAGGGCTGGGGAAGGGACCGGTGGTGCGAGGCGAGGCCCGTGAGGTGCTTGCCTGGCTGACCGGACGGTCGGCTGGGCAGGGGATTAGGGTGGTGCCAAAGGAAGAGGAGGTACCTCCACCGCCGCCGTGGCTGATCATGCCCGCTCCGGCGGACCTCCCCTCGGCGCCTCCTGACACCTATCCAGAGGAGTGCCCATGACCTACACCGGCGATGTCCAGGTCGGCGGCCCCGCCGACGTCCGGGAGCTGCCCAAACTGACCATCACCAAGCTCGCCGTGGGCCCGTTCGACAACAACGCCTACCTGCTGCGCTGCACCGAAACCGGCGAAGGGCTGCTCATCGACGCGGCGGCCGACGCCGACAGGATCCTGGCGCTGATGTCGGACCAGCCGATCGCCACCGTCGTCACCACCCACCAGCACGGCGACCACTGGCAGGCGCTGGAGCAGGTCGTCAAGGTGATGGGAGCGACGACGATCGCCCACCCGCTCGACGCGGCCGCGCTGCCCGTCACCGTCGACCGGCTGGTGGAGCACGGCGACCGCGTCTCCGTGGGCACCGTCACGCTGGAAGTGATCCACCTGCGCGGCCACACATCCGGCTCGATCGCGTTGCTGTACGACGGCGGCGCCGGCGAACAGCACCTGTTCAGCGGCGACTCGCTGTTCCCCGGTGGCGTGGGCAACACGTGGCAGGACGCCAAGCGCTTCGAGCAGCTCTACTCCGACGTCGTCGAGCGCGTCTTCGACCGGCTGCCCGACGAGACGTGGGTCTATCCCGGCCACGGCAAGGACACCACGCTCGGCGTCGAGCGTCCCTCGCTGCCGGAGTGGAAGGCCCGCGGCTGGTGACAGCCATCCGGTACGGCGGGCGGGCCCCCGCCGTACCGAGGTCAGGTCACGGATCCTGTGACGGCGACAGGATGCGGACCACCCTCTCGGCCGCGGCGGCGGGGTCGGCGGTGCTGGCCAGCACCTCGCCCCACGACCACCGGTAGAACCAGCCGTCCGCCAGCGCGACGCAGTCGACGGTCTCCGTCAGCAGACCCGAGCCCTGCTCGCCGCCGACCCGCAGCGAGGGCGGTTCGGCGCGCAGGCTCGTCGCCAGGCCGCGAAGCTCCAGCTCCCTGGCCAACTGGCCGAGAAAATAGGTGCGGGTGTGCTCGCGCATGGTTCCATTGAAACCCGCCGAGCCCACCCGCAGGAGGAAAAGCCCCGATCAGTCGCCCACGCGGGCGGCTTCCTTACGCTCCTTGCGCTGCTCGCGCTTGAAGAACAGCACCCTGAGCGGGATCGCGGCGACCAGCGTGATCTGCATCGTCGCGCCGACCTGGATGAGGGTGTCGCCGCCCTGCGGCCACGCCGCCCACGCGGTGAGGCACGCCACGTTGATCAGGATCCAGGCGAGGACGACCGCCGCGAGCTGGCCCTTGGGCTTGGGGTACTCGATGCGGCTGACCATCAGCCAGGCCACGCCGAGCACCGCGGCCAGCGAGAACCAGTTGGGCTGGAACAGCAGCACGATCGAGACGACCGTCATCGCGCCCATCGGGATGGGCAGGCCCATGAAGTCGCCGCTCTTGGTCTTGACGCAGGCGAAGCGGGCCAGCCGTACACATCCGGCGATCAGCACCGACGCCGCGGCCACGATCACGGCCGTGAGCGGCAGTTTGCCGGTGAAACCACCCCAGATGACCACCATGAAGGCGGGCGCGAAGCCGAAGCTGATCACGTCGGCCAGGTTGTCGAGCTCGGCGCCCATCGCGGAGGCGCGGAAGCGCCGCGCGACCAGGCCGTCGAACAGGTCGCACGTGGCGCCGATCAGCAGCAGCACCACGGCGGTGGCGAAGTAGCGCGGGTCGGGCACGAAGCCCGCGCCCGCCTTCAGCGCCTGGATCGCCGACGAGGCGAGCACGCAGACGGCCAGGAAGCCGCACAGCGCGTTGCCCAGCGACAGGGAGTCGGCCGCCGACAGCCTGAAGGCCTTGCCCACAGGTCCGCGCGGCTCCTCCTCTTCGGCCTGCCAGCCTCCAGCCTCAGCCGCGGTCAATTCGAGTCACCCCCGCCACCGTCTTCTCGCCCACGCTGACGGCGGGCGAGATCCCCTCGGGAAGGTAGATGTCCACCCGCGAACCGAACCTGATGAGCCCGATGCGCTCGGTCTGCGAGACTTTGACGCCGGAGGTCATGTACGGCACGATCCTGCGCGCCACCGCGCCCGCGATCTGCACCATCTCGATGTTGCCGAGCGCGGTCTCGAAATGCCACACCACGCGCTCGTTCTGGTCGCTGTCCTTGTTGAAAGCCGGCAGGAACCCACCCGCCACATGCTGCACGGAGGTGACAGTTCCCGCAAGGGGCGCCCGGTTGACGTGCACGTTCAGGGGACTCATGAAGATCGCCACCCGGGTGCGGCCGTCCGGCCACGGGTCGATGCTCTGCACGACGCCGTCGGCCGGCGACAGGATCCTCCCCTCGCCCGGCTCGCGGTCGGGGTCGCGGAAGAACCAGAGCATGGCTCCGGTGAGCGCGGTCAGCGGCACAGCCGCGAACCCCCAGCGCCGGTCACGGCGGCTGAGGAGCGTCGTGGCCGCCGCGGCGGCCACGGTCGGGAAGAGCCACGGAGAGACGCCACGGGCCAGCCGTACGCGGCGGCCCTGCTGGCGACTTGCGGAATCGTCTGACACTGACAACCTTTGATGGTGACTACGGACGGGCGCTTTGTCGAGATGTTACAGAATTCGCAACTATTACACGAAGCAAAGCGCCTGGACCACCGTCGCGCTAGCCCTCGGTCGCGCTCGCGGAGGTAGGAACTTCCTTCCCATTCCGAGCGTCGCTGCGGGACTTCAGCAGACTTGCCACGGTGGTGGCGACCATCGTGACGCCGATCACGGTCAGGGACACCCAGATGGGCACTTCTGGCGCCCACGAGACCCCGCTGGCGTGCAGGGCCTCAAGAATCAGCTTAACCCCGATGAAGCCCAGGATGAACGCCAGGCCGTAGCTGATGTAGACCAGGCGCTGCAGCAGGCCGCCGAGGAGGAAGTACAGCTGACGCAGGCCCATCAGCGCGAACGCGTTGGCGGTGAAGACGATGAACGGGTCCTGCGTGAGCCCGAAGATGGCCGGGATCGAGTCGAGCGCGAACAACAGGTCGGTGGTGCCGATCGCCACCATGACGATCAGCATCGGGGTGACCATGCGCTTGCCGTCGATCTTGACGGTCACCTTGTGGCCGACGAAGTCGGGCGTGGTCGGGAAGGCCCTGCGCACCCAGCGCAGCAGCGCGTTCTCCGGGAACTCGTCGTCGTCGTGACCGTGCTGGCGGATCAGGTTGATGGCGGTGTAGACGAGGAAGGCGCCAAAGACGTAGAACAGCCAGCTGAAACGCTGCAGCGCCGCGGCGCCGATCGCGATGAAGATGCCGCGCATCACCAGCGCCATGAGGATGCCGACGAGGAGCACCCTGTGCTGGTAGACCTTGGGGACGGCGAAGCGGCCCATGATGATGAAGAAGATGAACAGGTTGTCGACACTGAGGCTGTACTCGGTGATGTAGCCGGCGAAGAACTGCCCCGCCGAAACACCGCCTCTGGTGATCCAGAGCACGACCCCGAAGATCATTGCGAGGATGACGTAGAAGGAGACCCAGAAGCCCGCCTGCTTCATGGTGAACTCCCGCGCCTCGCCTCTGTCGACGATCCACAGGTCTACGGCGATGACGAGAAGCAAACCGCCGATGACGGCGATCCAAGCCCACACAGGTACACCCACAGTGATACCGAACCCTCCGGTGCGCATGACAGACGACCGGAGGTCTCTCCCGCCCACTCACCGAGCCGGACCGGCAGCCCCGGGAGCCCCATGGAGCGGGGCGAACCGTGATGACGAGGCTGTCGCGAAGGGATACTCCCCTCCCTAACCCAAGCAGTATAGGAGAACGAGTTAGCGCCGCCTAATCATCACTTCGCCGGCCGTCGCCGGTAGGCGGCCAGCGACGCCTCGACCGCGTCGTCGGCGTCGGGAAGCCGCGCTCCTCTGCGTCGCGCGGCCTGTGCCAGCCGCTCCCGCTCGCCGGGGTCGTCGATCAGCCCGCGCACCGCCGTGCGCATCGCCTCCAGGTTCCCGTACGGCACCAGCACCCCCGCCCCGCCCAGCAGGACGGGAATCCCGCCCACCTCGGTGGCGACGACGGGCTTGCCCGCCATGAGGGCTTCGCTCAGGCTGAGCGGCTGCCCCTCCCAGCGGCTCGGCCACAGCACCAGGGTGGCGGCGGCGAGCAGGTCGGGGATGTCGTCCCTGTTGCCGAGCAGCAGGACGGGCAGCTTCTCGGCCTCGATCCTGGCCTGCAGGTCGTGCCTGAGCGGCCCCTCCCCCGCGACGACGAACAACGGCTGCCTCTCACCGCCACCCGAGATCCCGGGGTCAGCATGGCTCGGCCCTGCCGAGGCGTCCGGCCCCGCCTGCGCAGCCGCGGTATCCGCGGTAGCCGACGCCGTCGGGGTGCTCGCCGCAGCCTGGGCCGCCGGGGCGGTCGGCGCTGCGGGGGTGGCCGGGGAGGTCAGCGTGGCCGGGGTGGTGGGAGCGGTCGGGGTCGGGGCAGGTGTCGCCGCCCCGGGACGCGGCGCTGCGGGGGTGGCCGGGGAGGTCGGCGTCCCCCCGGAGGTCGGCCCTGCTGACGGAGCCGGGGTGTTCCGTGCTGTTGGGGCGCTCGCCGATGCCGGAGTGGCGGAGGTCGGCGGCGCTGCCGGGGCGGTCGCTGATGCCGGAGTGGTCGGCGCTGGCGGGGTGAAGGTGGCGGCGACGTCGAGCAGGGTTTCGAGGCCCTTCTGCTGGGCCAGCCGGGCGATGGTGAGCACCAGCGGCCGGTCCCCGGCCCCGAGCTCCTCCCGGACCGTCTCCTCGGGCCTGGCCGGAGCGCGCAACGGCGGCGCGGGCACCACGGCGGGCGCCACCTCCCGCGCGCCAAGCGCACGCATCCGGTCGCCAAGGTCGGGTGAGACGACCAGCACCCGGTCGGCCCTGCGGGCCACGATCCGTTCGAGAGTCGCGTAGATCGCGCCCACCAGCCCGCCCGCGGTGAGCGCGTTGTGGAGCGTCACCACCAGCGGCGCCCGCACCCCCGCCAGCGCCGTCAGCGCCCCCGCCCGCAGCCCGTGGGCGTGTGCGACGTCCGCCCCTCGCAGGTGGCGCCTGATCCGCAGCACCGCCTTGGCGTCACTGGCAGGATGCGGCCGGTCGGAGACGGGCACGGGCGCGAAGGCCGCCCCCATCGCCCGGAAGCCGAACTGCTCCTCCACACCGGCCGGGCCGACGACCAGGACCTGATGGCCACGTCGCAGCAGCCCTTCGACGAGCATCCCGACGTGCCTGCCCGTGCCGCCAGAGGTCGTGCCGAGCACGAAGGCCACCCGCATCACTCACCACCCGTCCGCGAACCGGCGCGTCGGCGCCGTGTCACCATGGCCGCCAACGCCGCCGCGTCGGGCCGGTCGAGCACCACCACCGCCAGGACGCCGACGCCCAGCGCAACGACCCCGGCCAGGACGGCAAGCGCCGCCTGGGCGAGCAGCGCACCGGCGGGCAGCAACGCCACCACCCCCGAGCCCGCCAGGAACCCGAGCCCGCCCCCCGCTACGGCGGCGAGCATCGCTCGGGCGACGCCGTCCACGGGCCCGCCCGAGCGACCCCGCCCCAGCCCCGTCACCACCTCACGAGCCCCGCCGACCTCAGAAGCCCGGCCGGCTGCAACATCCACCTCGGGTACCCGGTCGCCCTCAAGGCCTGCCTCAGGAGTCCGGCCGCCCTCACGGGGCACCTCGGGTGCCCCGTCGTCCGCGAGGCCCGCCTCGGGAGCCGCGGCGCGCCGCGCGGGTCCGCCCCTCACCGCGACCAGCAGCCAGGCGCCACCCACGGTCATGCCCACCGTCATCCCGAGCGCGAGCCCGCCCACCGTCCAGCCGTCAGGCAGGACGAGGACGAACACCGTCTGCGCGGCCATCGCGACCATCCAGCCCGCCACCGTGCCCGTCGCCGCCGCCCTCCCCCGGCCCTCCGCGTAGAGGACCCGGCTCAGCTGCGCGATCAGCCCGTAGCCGATCAGGCCCGGCGCGAAGAGCGCCACCGTGCGCGCCATCTCGATCGGCGAGACCTTGGTCTCCGAGCCGAGGAAGACGATCGACCCCGGCCCCGCCGCGGCGGCCAACGCTCCCGCGGCCAACCCCGAGATGAGCACCACCGCCCGCGTCGTGCGCGCGGCCAGGCGCGCGAAGTCCTCCCACGATCCGTCGGCCGCGTGCGCGGACAGCCCGGGAAAGGCGCTCGTGGCCACAGGTACGGCCAGCACCGCGTACGGCACCAGGTAGATCGCCCACGCGTAGTTGTAGACCAGGAGCGCGGGCTCGCCGATCCAGTTGTTCGACAGCAGCATCACCACGATCATCGTGGCCTGCTGGGCGATGAGCGCCGCCACGCCCGCCATCGCGAGCGTCCGCACCCGGGCGGCCACGCCGTCGGGGAAGCGCAGCGTGGGCCTGAGCCGCAGCCCGAGACCGAGCGCGGGCCCGATAACGGTGAGGACGAGGGACAGCACGCCGAGGGTGGTGCCGACCGACAGGGCGAGCTCGGCTGCGGAGGGGATCTCGTCGAGGGCGGTCTCACCTGCGCTGAGCGGGACGAACAGCAGGTAGGCCACGATGACCACGATGCTGGACACCAGCGGCGCGACCGCGGGCCCGGCGAAGCGGTGGTGCGACTGCAGGACGCCGTACAGGACGACGGCCAGGCCGTACAGGGGGATCTGGGGGGCGAAGACCACCAGCATGCGGGTGGCGATCGCGGCGAACGCCGGCCCGCACTTCTCGACGGGGAACAGGCCGACGATCGGCCCGGCCAGCAGGGCGGTCAGGACGCCGAGCGGGACGAGGACGACCAGCACCCAGGTGAGCAGCGCCGAGGTGATCCTGCCGACGTCGAGACGGTCGGTCGCGCTCGCGACGACGGGGACGACCATCCCGGCCAGCGCCCCGCCGACCACGACCTCGAAGACGATGTTGGGGATCTGGTTGGCGGTCATGTAGGCGGTGCCCAGGCAGAGGTTGGCGTCGCCGACCGTCTGGGCGAACACGTACTGCTTGGCGAAGCCGGTGATCCTGGCGAGGATCGTGATCGCGCCGATGAGCACGGCCGCGCCCGCCACGCCCCGAGCCACCGCCTGCCCCCTCCCCGTCGGTCTCAAGGGGCCCATCATGGCAGAGCGCACCGACAACCTCAGGCCGGGCGGCGGCCCAGCATGTCGATCGCGTTGAGCACCGGGTTGCCCGCGATGACCTTGGTGAAGCTGACCTTCTCCGAGGCGGCGGTCAGCACGGCGACCGTGCCGAGCAGCGTCAGCCGCCCCCGCATGCCCAGCGTGGTCACCGCGGCCAGGCCGAGCAGGGCGCCGAGCGCGTTGGCGCCCGCGTCGCCGAGCATCGCCTTCTCGCCGAGGTCTTCAGGCAGCAGGGCGGCGCCGGCCCCGAGGGGCACGGCCACCAGCGCGGCGGTCACCGGGTCGCGCCTGAGCACCGACAGCGCGAGCAGCGGACCGCCCGCCAGGAGCCCCACCTTGATGGCGCGGCCGGGCCGCAGGTCGAACAGGTTGGCCAGGTTGGCGCTGCCCGCGATCGTCGCGCCGTTGACGAGCGTGTCGATGGTGCCGCGTGAGACCAGCGTGGCGGCGGCCAGCCCGGTGCCTCCGATGCCGAGGATCTTGATGGCGCCGCTGGTCACCTGCCCCTTGGCCAGGGCCGACAGGTGTCCCTTGAAGCCTTTGGACGAGGTCGCGCCGAACAGGTCGTCGTAGGCGCCGAGCGCCCCGCTGCCCGCCGCGGCCAGTACGGCGGCCAGCCGTACCTTCAGTGGAAGGCCGGGGGTGAGCGCGAGCGCGCCGCCCGCGCCCGCCACGAACGCGGGCCCCTCCAGGAGCGTGAGCGTCTCGCCCCGGTGGTTGTTGCGCTCCCACTCCTTGGAGGTGGCCTTGGCGGTGAGGGCGGCGTAGGCGGCCCTGGCAACGATGGCGCCGAGAGCCACGCCCGCGAGGGCGCCGAGCAGTGCACGAGCCATGGTCAGCTCCCTGAGGTGGTTGGGGAAGGAGTGGCGGCGGAGGCGGCCGGCTGGAACTCGGCGGCGTCGGCGCCGATGCCGTACTGGCCCGAGCGGCCGCTGAGCTGCTCGCGCAGCGCGAAGACGACGACGGCGCGGCCCGCGGGCATGTCGAGTGTGTCGACCGAGGAGACCTTGGCGGCGGCGTCGCTGGTGCCGCGCAGGGCGGCGATGAGGCCGCCGGGCTGGGTCGAGGTGATGGTGCCGGTGAGCGCGCTGCCCTGGGCTCCGGCGTCGAGCCCCGCGGCCAGCGAGACGAGCGCGCCGTTCTGCTCCTGCGCGCTCTCGTCGGTGAGCAGGCCCTCGGGAGCGAAGACGAGCGCGAGCGTGGCCCGCTTGGCCGGCGTGCCGTCGACCGTCAGCAGGCCCGCCTTCTCGAAGCCGTCGAGCACGCCGACGGTGGCGCTGTTCTCGGTGCCTGCCTGGGCGTCGTCGGCCGTGACAAGAGTGGCGGCCAGCAGCGCCGCCGCGTTCTTGTACGGGTCGGTGCCGGGCAGGGTGAGGCTGGTGAGCCCGCTGGTCAGCTGGTCGATGAAGTTGGCCTGGTTCGGCTCGACGAACTTCTCCGTCAGCGTGATCTGGCCGCTGATCGTGGCGCCCGCCTCGGCCAGCACCTGCTCGGTCTGCTCGCGCAACGTGCCCGAGCTGCCGGGCGCCGCCACGAGCAGCACCTTCTCGCCGGCGAGCTGGCCGCGGACGATGGCCGCCATCTCCGCCCCGACGAAGGAGTCGTTGCCCTGCTCCCTGGCCTGCAGCGCGGCCAGCTGCTCGCGGTAGTCGTTGTTGGACTTGCGCAGGAGCTGCGCGGTCTCCAACGCCGACTCGATCGCCGGGCTGGACAGCAGAGTGGTGCCCATGACGATGCCCACCGCCAGCGCCAGGAAGATCGCGACGATGGAGACGAGGTGATAACGGAAATCGATCACGAGAAAAGTCCGACCAACCAGAAGATGAAGGAGTTCCAGGCGTCCTGCAGGCTGACCAGCCAGGTCTGGCCGATGGGCGACATGAAGATCGCCACACTCATCGTGATCATCGCGGTGACCACGAGCAGGATCAGCTGCGGGGTGGAGATGCGGCTGCGGTACAGGCGGCTGACACCCTTGGCGTCGATCAGCTTGCCGCCGACCCTGAGCCTGGTCAGGAAGGTGCTGGCCATGCCCGAGCGGCCCTTGTCCAGGAACTCGACCAGCGTCGCGTGGGTGCCGACCGCGACGATCAGCTCGGCGCCCTTGTCGTCGGCCAGCAGCATCGCGATGTCCTCGCTCGTGCCGGTGGCCGGGAAGATCACCGCGTCGCGGCCCAGCTGGTGGACCCGCTCCAGACCCGGTGCGCGGCCGTCGCGGTAGGCATGGACGACGAGCTCGGCGCCGCAGGTCAGCGCCTTGGTGGAGACCGAGTCGAAGTCTCCGACGATCAGGTCGGGCAGGTAGCCCGCCTCCAGGAGCGCGTCCGCGCCGCCGTCGACGCCGACCAGCACCGGGCGATATTCCCTGATGTACGGCCGGAGCGTGGCGATGTCCTCTTTGTAGTGGTAGCCGCGCACCACGATGAGGACGTGCCTGTCGTCCATGACGGTGCGGATGTCCGGCACGCCCACGCCGTCGATGAGGAGCTTGCCCTCACCCCTGACGTATTCCATGGTGTTGACGGCGAAGGCCTCGATCTGGACCGCGAGCCCCGCCCGCGCCTCGGCCATGGCAGCCTCGATCGTCTCGGGCCGCTGCACGTCTCCCTTGCCGACCACCTCGTCGTCGAGATAGACGACCCCGTCGTGGATCCTGACGACGTCGCCGTCTCTCACCCGTTGGAACAGCTCGGGTGTGGCGTTGTCCACGAAGGGGACGCCGGACTCGACGATGATCTGCGGACCCAGGTTGGGATAACGGCCGCTGATGCCCGCGGCCACGTCGACCACCGCCGCCGCGCCACACGCCACCAGCGCCTCCGCGCTCACCCGGTCAACATCGACGTGATCGATAATCGCGATTTCACCGGACTTGAGACGCTTTGTCAGTCTCTTCGTCCTGCGGTCGATTCTCGCCACTGCCGTGACACCGGGAAGGTCATTGACCTTCTTACCGCGGAGGCCCGGAATCTTGTTCGCCGGAACCTTCATCAAGACCATCCTGCCAGAGCGAACGGGCGGGGAGGTCGTGGACTGCACGGCGTGTCAGATTTGTCACGGAGGATCACCGATCAGCCGCGGCCATTCCCAGAAGTTCTTCCGCGTGAGCTCTGCCCAGTTCGGAATCTTCCAATCCGGCCAGCATCCGCGACAGCTCACGCACTCTGCCGTCGTGGTCGAGGGTGACGACGCCGCTGCGCACCACGCTGCCGTCGCCGGCCTTCTCCACCACCAGATGCTGGTCGGCGAAGGCCGCCACCTGCGGCAGATGAGTGACGACAATCACCTGCGCGGTGCGGGCCAGCCTGGCCAGGCGACGGCCGATCTCGACCGCGGCCTTGCCGCCGACACCCGCGTCGACCTCGTCGAACACGAACGTCGGGACGGGGTCGGCCCCGGCGAAGACCACCTCGATGGCCAGCATGACGCGGCTCAGCTCGCCGCCCGAAGCGCCCTTGTTGAGCGGCAGCGGCGGCGCGGCGGGATGGGCGGACATGCGCAACTCGACCTCGTCGACGCCCTCGGGACCGAACTCCTCGCCCTGGATGAGCTGCACCACGACCCTGGCGTGGGGCATGGCCAGCGCGGTCAGCTCCTCGGTGACGGCCGCGCCGAACCGCTCGGCGGCGGCGGTCCTGACCCTGGTGAGCTCGGCGGCCAGCTCCGTCAGTCGCTTGGTCAGCTCCTCGTGCTCCCCGCGCAGCTCCTCGATGCGGTCGTCGTCGCCTTCGAGCTCGGTCAGGCGCGCGGCCGAGGACTGCGCCCAGGCCAGCACGCCCGCGCTGTCTGCGGCGTACTTCCTGATCAACGCGCCCAGGGCGGCGCGGCGCTCCTGCACCACGGCCAGCCTGGCGGGGTCGGCCTCGATCGACTCGGCATAGGCGGCCAGGTCGGTGGCCACGTCGGAGATCAGGTAGCCCGCCTCCGCCAGCCGGTCGGCCACCCCGGCCAGCTGCGGGTCGAAGTCGCGCACGGCCTCGACGGCCGAGCGGGCCTCACCCAGCAGCGAGATCACGTCACGGGCGACGCCCGAGGAGTCCATCGGGTCGCCGAGCAGCGCGGTGTGCGCGGTGGTGGCGGCGCCGCGCAGCGCGTCGGCGTGGGACAGCCGCTCCTCCTCCGCGCGCAGCTCGACGTCCTCGCCCTGCTTCGGATCGACCTTCTCGATCTCCTCCAGGCCGAAACGCAGCAGGTCGGCCTCCTGCGCCCGCTCTCTCGCCTTGGTGGTCAGCTCCTCCAGCAGCGTGGCGACCTGCTTGTGGCGCTTGTAGGACTGGGAGTAGGCCCGCAACGGCTTGACCAGCCCGTCGCCCGCGTAACGGTCGAGGGCCGCGCGCTGCCTGCCGGGCTGCAGCAGCCGCTGCTGGTCCATCTGGCCGTGGACGGCCACCAGGTCGTCGGCCAGGTAGGTGAGCGTGCCAACCGGGACCGTGCGGCCACCGAGCCATGCCCTGGAGCGGCCCTCGGCCGAGACCGTGCGGGAGATGATCAGCTCGCCGTCCTCGACCTCGCCGCCGACATCCGCCACCTGCTGGGCGACCCTGCCGTCCGCCTCGACGACGAGTGTGCCCTCCACGGTGGCCTTGTCGGCGCCCGGACGCACCCTCGACGGGTCGGCCCTGCCGCCGAACAGCAGCCCGAGCCCCGTCACGACCATCGTCTTGCCGGCGCCCGTCTCGCCCGTCACGACGTTGAAGCCCGGCGAGAGCTCCAGAACGGCCTCGTCGATGACGCCGAGACCCTGGATGCGGACCTCCTCGACCCTTGGTCGCACTGGTCTCTCCCGTTCCATCGACATAGCCGAACACCTGTGCGCACGCGATCCTACGCGCTCCCGCCCCTATTGACTCAGTGACGCACCCTTCCGCGCCAGCCCTGTACAGGCAGTTCGAACTTGGCGACCAGCCTGTCGGTGAACGGCGCTCCGGTCTCTTCGAGGCCGTGCAGGCGGGCCAGCCGTACCGGATGGGTGGATCGGCGGACCTCGACCCTGGTGCCCGAGGGGAGGTCGAAGCGGCGGCGGCCGTCGCACCACAGCACGCCGCCCGGCGTGCGGGGCAGGATCTCCACCGCCAGCGTGGAGCGCGGCGAGACCACCAGCGGCTTGGCGAACAGGGCGTGGGCGCTGATCGGCACCATCAGCAGCGCCTCCACCTCCGGCCAGACCACCGGGCCGCCCGCGGAGAAGGCGTAGGCGGTCGAACCGGTCGGAGTCGCGCAGATCACCCCGTCACAGCCCCATCGCGACAGCGGACGGCCGTCGATCTCGGCGACGACCTCCAGCATGCGGTCGCGCTTTTCGACCGTGGCCTCGTTGAGCGCCCAGGTGTCGGCGATGATCTGCCCGTTCTGCCGGGCCGTGACCTCGAGCGTCATCCGCTCCTCGACGTCGTAGCGGCCCTGCACCACCGAGTCGACGGCCGCGGCCAGGTCGTCGACCTCGGCCTCGGCCAGGAAGCCGACGTGGCCGAGATTGACGCCGAACAGCGGCGTGCCGGCGGGCCTGGCGATCTCCGCCGAGCGCAGCAGCGAACCGTCGCCGCCGAGCACGATCATCATCTCGGCGTCCTTGGCGGACGTGGGGTCGGACGGCATCACCTCGACGCCCCTGCAGCCGATGTCCTCGGCCTCCGACTCCAGCACCCTGACCGCCAGGCCCGCCTCGAGCAGCCGGTCGATCACCAGGTGGGCGCTGTCGATCGCGGCCTCGCGCCCCGTGTGGGCGGTGACCAGCACAGTGCGCTTCATTGCGGCCCCTCCGCCACGGCCCGCTCGATCGCGGCCTCGAGATCCTCGACCGCGGGCTCGCCCTCTCCCTTGCCCAGCCACAGCAGGTACTCGACGTTGCCCGAGGGCCCCGGCAGCGGACTCGCGGTGACGCCACGCACGGTCAGCCCCAGCTCCTGCGCCTTGGCCGCGGCGTCGCGCACCGCCCCGGCGCGCAGCGCGGGATCACGCACCACGCCGCCCGCGCCGACGCGCTCCTTGCCCACCTCGAACTGCGGCTTGACCAGCATCACGAAGTCGGCCTGCGGCGCGGCCACCAACGCCAGGGCGGGCAGCACCAGACGCAGCGAGATGAACGACAGGTCGCCCACGATGAGCGAGGGCGCCTCGCCCACCATCTCGGGCGTCAGATCGCGCACGTTGACGCGCTCCATCACCGTGACCCGCTCGTCGGTGCGCAGCGACCAGGCCAGCTGGCCGTAGCCCACGTCGACGGCCAGCACGTGGCCCACGTCATGGCGCAGCAGGACGTCGGTGAACCCGCCCGTCGAGGCGCCCGCGTCGAGCGCGCGACGACCCGCCACCCGCAGCTCGGGGAAGGCCTCGAGCGCGCCGAGCAGCTTGTGGGCGCCGCGCGAGACGTAGTCGGGGCCGCCGGTCGAGTCGGCCACGACGATCGCCGAGGCGGTGTCGACCTGCGTCGCGGGCTTGCCCGCCAGCTGGCCGCCGACGCTGACCCTGCCGTCGGTGATGAGCTGGGCCGCCTGCTCGCGCGATCGGGCCAGGCCGCGCCGTACGAGCTCGCTGTCGAGCCGGACGCGACGGCTCACCGGTCGTCCACGGAGGCCAGCGTCTCCTCAAGGGCCGAGAACGCCTCCTCGAACACCGCCACGTGATCGCGCACGGGCATCCCGCCCGTCGCGGCCAGGCCGCCCACGACCGCGTCGACCCGTTCGTCACCGGTCTCCACCGGCAGCTCACTCATGTTCCCGACCGTATCGGACCGCGCCGACACTATGCGGACCCCCCGACGCGTTAGGCAGTGAGAGAGCGGGATTTCCGGCACGCCGGACGTCGTCCGCTCCTCATGTGGAACGCTACCGTCCGTAGAAACGTGCGAGAACGGGGAGGATCACCAGCATGGCTACCCTCGAGGAGTGCAGGGCGGCGCTTGACCAGCTCGTCGAGCAGTTCGACGAGATCGACGAGGAGTCCCGGGCCAAGCACGTGGTCGAGCGGACGCTGAGCTGCCGCATCTCCGACCTCGACGTCATGTTCTACGGCCGGATCCACCACGACGGCCTCGACCCGTTCCATGACGAACCGCCCGCCGACGGCAGGCCCGCCGACGTCAAGCTGACCATCAGGAGCGACGACCTCATCGCGCTGGTGGACGGGGAGCTCGACCTGGCGCGCGCCCTGCTGGGCGGCCGCGTCAAGATCGACGCCAGCTTCGGCGACCTGCTGCGCCTGCGCCGTCTGCTCTGACCTCCCGTCTTCTTTCGGTACGGCAGGCCGGGTCCCGGCCACCGTGGTCACTCGGTGGCCGCCCGTCCATCACGCGTACTCCAGCGGGACTTCGCCGCTCGCTGCGACGATCAGGCGCGCAGGGTGTCGAGAGCGGGCTTGAGGGCGTCCTCGTCGAGCCGTCCTTCGCCCGCCGCCGCCCACGCCGCCTCGCAGGCGGTCCTGAGCCCCTCGATCCACTCACCGTCGCCCTCGAGGTGAAGCCTGCCGTCCGACCACCAGGCCCGCCAGCCCTGCCGTACCGGCGGGTAGGGCAGGTGGAGCGCCGACAGATCCTCCGCCACATACGTCGGCCTGTGCTCAGGCGGGGCGGTCAGCAGCTCCCGGGGCGTGGCGACGCCGGTCAGCACGAGCAGGCTGTCGACGCCCGCGTTCGTCGCGCCCTCGATGTCGGTGTCGAGCCGGTCGCCCACCACCAGCGGACGCTCGGCGCCGGTGCGGATCATCGACTCGCGGTGCAGGGGCGGCGCGGGCTTGCCCGCGTAGACGGGCTCGACGCCGGTCGCGGCGGCGATCACCCGCACCATGGCACCGTTGCCGGGCAGCTCGCCACGCGCCGTGGGCATCGTGGCGTCGCCGTTGGCGGCCACGAACCACGCGCCCCGCCGTACGGCCAGCGTGCCCTCCGACAGCAGGGCGTAGGACAGATCGGGCGCGATGCCCTGCACCACCGCCACGGGATCGCCCGCCGCCACGCTCACCGGGCGCAGCCCCTGGCCCCTGACCGCCATCCGCAACCCCATACCGCCCACGACCAGCACGGACGCGCGGGGCTCCACCCGCTCGGCGATCAGCCTGGCGGCCGCCTGCGCCGAGGTGACCACGTCCTGCGCCGTCGCGGGGACGCCGAGATGGGTGAGATGGTCGGCGATCGCGGCAGGAGTCCTCGACGCGTTGTTCGTCACGTACGCCAGCCTCACCCGCCGCGCGGCCTGCGCCAAAGCCTGCGGGGCGTTGGGGACGGCCTGCCTGCCCAGGTAGACGACACCGTCGAGATCCAGCAGCAACGTGTCGTATCCGTCGATCAGCACCGCGCCTCTTCTCCCCGGTTGACTCTCACGCCGCGTGAGACTTTAGCGTCTCCGCTGCACCTACCCGCGAGTGAAGGATGTGAGCTCACATGGCGCTGACGCCAGAGGAGAAGACCGAACTGTTCGGCGATTTCGACCTCGACGGGCACGCCGACGAGGCCGCCTCCCGCTGGGGCGGCTCCCCCGCCTGGATCGAGTCCCAGCGCAGGACGTCGGCGTACGGGAAGGAGGAATGGCGAGAGTGCTTCGCGGAGTCGGGTGAGATCTCCGGCAGGCTGGCGGCGCTGATGGCCTCAGGGGTGGCGGCCTCCGCCACGGAGGCCATGGACCTGGCCGAGGAGCACCGCCGGCACATCACCCGCTGGTTCTACGACTGCACCAGCGAGATCCACCAGGGGCTCGGCGAGCTGTACGTCACCGACGCCCGGTTCACCGCCTCCATCGACAAGGCGGCGCCGGGGCTGGCCCGCTACCTCCGCGACGCCATCCACGCCAACGCCGCCCGCTCATAAGGGGGTTCGCTCGCTTCGGGGGGCGTTTGGCTTGGCTGGCCGGGTCGGGTTGGCCGGTTGGACGCTTGGGTGCTTTGTCAGGCCTCGCGCCGGTGACTGCTTTGTCAGGCCTCTCGCCGGGCGCGCAGGGTGGCGCGCACGCTCTTCAACGCCGACACGTAGTGACGCTCATCGGGCCGCATGGCCACGGCGATGGCCAGCGGCTCCTGGGCCCCTTCCATGTCTCCCGTCCGCCACAACGCCAACCCCAGCCCGAAATACGCGTAGTCCTCGGCCGGATTGGCATCGACGATCCACCGGAAGGTGTCCGCCGCCTCCGCATACTGCTTGGAATTGAACTGCGCCCGCGCCAGCGCCTCTCGAATGCTGCGCGATTCGGGCTCCGCCTCGGCCGCCCTCTCGAGCAGGGCCGCCGCGGCTGCCGGACTGCCTTCCTTCAACAGACCGACGCCGCGCTGATACCAGTCATACACATCCCCTGCGGGAGCCCCCTGACCAGGGGATGGGGAATCTTCGGGGTCGTTTTTCCCTTGGGTCATGTGTGAGGCCTCCTCAATCGACAGACGACAGATCCGACCGATTCCCTGACGAACCGGGCACCGCTGCGCCTTTGGAGCAGTCCCTTGGTGATTCAGGCCTTTATGGGAGCATGCCCGGTATGGCGAGTCCTGAACTGCCGGTGCCTGATGGGCTGGTGCTACGCCCCTTCCATGGCGTCCGTTTTGCCGTCGACGATCCCGCGAAGGTGACCTCTCCTCCGTATGACCTGATCTCCAACGGCGACGTGCAGTCCCTGCTGGACGCTCACCCCAACAACGTGGTCCGCCTCATCCTTCCCTGCGCCCCCGCGCACCCGCCCGGCCTCACGCCCGGCATGGGGCATCCGCTCGACCCCTCCAGCGCCTCGGCCGACCCTTCGCGCTCGTCAACTCTCGACGCTTCCGGCCATCCGATGGCCCCCTCGGCCCAAGCCACCCCTTCGGCAATCGCCGACCCCAACACCTCCGGCCAGCCGAACGCCAACGCGGACCTCACCGGCTCCGGCATCTCTCTCCAGCCGGTCGCTGAACCGAAGCCCACCAGCGAGAAGGTCGACGGAGTCGCGCCGCCTGCCCGTTACGGCCAAGCCAGGGAAACCCTGCGCGCCTGGCTCGACACCGGCGTGCTCATCCGCGACGCCGAGCCCGCGATCTACGTCTACGAACAGACCGGCCCAGGCGTCATGCAGCGCGGCCTCATCGGCGACATCGGCCTCGCCGCTCCGGAGCGGCGCATCATCCTCCCCCACGAGAACGTCATGCCAGGCCCGGTCGCCGACCGCCTCGCCCTCATGAGCACCACGCAGGCCAACCTGGAGCCCATCTTCCTGCTCTACGACGGCGGCGGCCCGGCCACCCACCTCGTCGACACCGTCGCCTCCACCCGCACCGCGCTCGTCGAGGCCAACACCGACGACGGCGTACGGCACCGCCTGTGGGCCGTCACCGCCCCCGAGGAGATCGACCTCATCAACGCCGACCTGCGCGACAGGCAGGCGCTGATCGCCGACGGCCACCACCGTTACGCCACTTACCGCGTCCTGCAACGTCAGGAGCACGCCGCCCGCCGTACCAACGGCCCTTGGGACTTCGGCTTGGCCCTCCTGGTCGACGCGACCGCCTACCCGCCCGACCTGAAGGCGATCCACCGCGTCATCCCTGATCTGCCCATCGACGAGGCCGTCGCCCGGGCAAGGGGATCATGGCAGATCCGCGACTTCGCCACCCTCGCCGATGGCCTCACCGCCCTCGACTCCGTCGTCGACCCCGCCTTCCTGCTCGCCGGCGACACCGGAGCCAGCCACCTGCTCACCGACCCCGACCCGCTGCAACTGGCCCGCGCCATGCCCACCGACCGCTCCGACCGCTGGAACTCCCTCAACACCTCCGTCCTGACCGAGTTCGTCCTCCCGAGGGTGTGGGGGATGCAGGACGACGAGCAGGCCGTCCGCATCGTGCACCACGACGCCCACGCCGCGGTACGGCAAGCCGCCCGCACCGGCGGCACCGCTGTCATCCTCAAGCCGTTGGCCGTCGACGCCGTCCTCGCGGTGGCCGCCGAGGGCGAACGCGTCCCCCGCAAATCCACCTCATTCGGCCCCAAACCCCGCACCGGTCTGGTCCTCCGCACCTTCGTCTAACGCCCGCCCCTGGCTCTCGTAGGCCGCCAGCACTGCCTCACGAGAGCAAGGAACGCCCAGTGCGGGGTGTGGCGGGGTGGGTGGCGATGTCGACGGCGACCGTTCAGCACCCCCAGACGGATACGAACGGTTCACCGCACACTTCAAGGTTGTCGAGGACGCCATCAGAACCTCCGGGCTGCAATGAAACCTCCCTTCGTTACACCGACCTTCGTCTCGAACACCCTCACCTGGCTGTCGCAGCTCCGTGCGACAGACGACACAGGTCCGACCGACAGGCGGCGCGGATCGGCGCGACAGGCGACGTAGCT
This sequence comes from Nonomuraea sp. NPDC059194, assembly GCF_042754765.1. Taxonomy (NCBI): domain Bacteria; kingdom Bacillati; phylum Actinomycetota; class Actinomycetes; order Streptosporangiales; family Streptosporangiaceae; genus Nonomuraea; species Nonomuraea sp. NPDC059194. The sequence goes on from NZ_JBHZBH010000068.1 coordinate 24,404, forward strand.
CCGCACGACAGGCGGCGCGGATCAGCGCGACAAGTGGCGCGGATCCGGGCGACGGGCGACTGCAGGTCCGAGCGACAAGCGTCGTGCGCGATGCTCGGCCAGAGCGGCGACCCCCATCGAACGGGACGCCATAGCCGTGGCCGAAAGGCGCACCAGCCACGCAGGCCGTCCTACGGGGCCACCGGACCCAGTCGCTCACCCAGCACGACAACGTGTCCCCCATTCGGGTCGGTGATCAGCAGGGAGCTGGTCTTCCAGGAGATCCTCCTGAGCAGATACGCCAGCGCGCCCTCGCGAGGGCATGCCAGAGGACGCGGCCGAAGGAGGACGATCCACTGCGTCCCACGCGGGCTCGATCAGCCGAGGTGGGCGCGGAGCCGTACAGATCGATCGAGCGGGCTGGTTAGCGTCCACGAGGGTGGTGTACGGGTTTGAACCCAATCATCACCTTGATGCCCGATAGGGAAGATCGATGTGACATGAGGGCGGCCACTCC
>NZ_JBHZBH010000069.1:0-24377 GCF_042754765.1 Nonomuraea sp. NPDC059194
TTGTCCTTCTTGTGCTCGATCGGGATGTACGCGCCGTTGGTGACGGCGGGGTACGTCTCGTTCTCGTACGTGGCCATGTCGCCGACCTTCTCCCACACGTGCTTGGGCACGATCGGGATCCGGTTCGACAGCATCACGGGGAACTCCCACGATTCGGCCAGGTCGAGGCTTGGCTGAAGGGTCTTGGGGTCGGGCGTGGTGAGGAACATGTACGTCCACCGCTGGAGCTGGCCCGCGATCAGCCGTACCGCCAGGAACGGGTTCATCGAGTCGACCGACTGGATCGGGGTTGACCGCCAGCCACTGATCGTGATGTCGAACAGGCCGGTGCTGCCGATCTCCTCGGTGAACTTCGAGCGTCCGGGTGGTCAGCGTGATGTCGATCTCCTTTAACCACCCGGTGAGGAACTGGGCGAGCTTGTCCTCGGTCGGGGTGTCGGTGTGGATGCCTATGATGCAGGCAGGACCCATGCGTAGCCGTCCTGCGGCTGCGCGCGGGTCCCAGTAGAAGGGCCGATGCCTCTCGTCGAAGACCTTGCCGGACTCGACGTAGACCCCGACCCTCTACTTGGCGCTACCTGAATCGTCCTTCTACTACGGGAGCAGCGGTCCAGGGCCGTCGCCGTTGAAGTGGTCCCAAACTTCGATCGCGAGTCGAAGCAGGGTGAGGAGGGCCTGGATCATGGTCATGGTCCAGGTCCTCTTCGCTTCGCAGCGCTCTTTCGAGACGTCGCTCATGTGTCGCACCTCCTCTCACCTGTGCTTGGTGTAGAGAAAGGCACACCATCGCGACATCGTGTGTCAACGAGAGGCGGAAAATTGTTTCACTCTCGCTTCAATCCACGATGTTATTTTTCACCCCTCTTCGGTGACTTGACCTCCGTCCACCCGCAGCCGCCGATCCACCTGTACGGCATCGAGCATCCTCCGGTCGTGGGTGACCAGCAGCAGCGTGCCGGGATAGGCCGCCAGCGCCGACTCCAGCTGCTCGATCGCGGGCAGGTCGAGGTGGTTGGTCGGCTCGTCGAGCACCAGCAGGTTGACGCCCCTGGCCTGCAGCAACGCCAGCGCGGCAGCGTGCGCACCTCGCCGGGCGGCATCTCGTCGGAGAACGACTCGACCAGCGGTGCCGAGCCCTCGAACGACCTCGCCGACCACCACCCCGGGACCGAGCGCCGCATGGCCCTCTCGAGCTTCAGCTTGCCCAGCATGGCGGCAAGCAGCGTCGTCTTGCCCGAGCCGTTCGCGCCGGTGATCGCCACCCGCTCCGTCCAGCCGATCTCCAGGTCGACGGGGCCGAGCGTTCTTGACGCCCTTCTCCATCCACGCACGCTGCGTGCGGGCGCGCAACTCCAGGTCGGCGCGCGTCTCGGCGTACTCCTCGTAGCGCTCGCGGGCGTGCCTGCGGGCCACCTCGCGCTCGTCCAGGTAGGCCTGGTAGCCGCCGCCGTACAGGTGGACCTGCTGCTGGGCCAGATCGAGCTCCAGCACCGACGACACGGTCCTGGCCAGGAACTCGCGGTCGTGACTGACCACCACGGTCCCCGCGCGCAGCCCCTTCACGAACCGCTCCAGCCGGTCGAGCCCGTCCAGGTCGAGGTCATTGGTCGGCTCGTCCAGCAGGAACAGGTCGTAGCGGCTCAGCAGCAGCGACGCCAGGCCCGCACGGGCCGCCTGCCCGCCGGACAGCGACGTCCTCGACTGTCGTTCGACCGCGGGCTGATCATCAATGACTCGTCGCCGGGCACGGAGGGTTCCCGCGGTGGTCCCGGCCGCCGACCGGTCCCGCTTGCCGCTAGCGTCAACGGCGAGAGGAACATCGTCACCTCGGCCAGAAGCCTGACGAAGTCGATCAGCCGGACGACCACGACCACTAGAGCCATGAGGTCGGCGCAGGTGCGCTCCGGAATGCGCGCGACGGTCGACTGTGGCAGCAGAATCATTCCCGTGTGGCGTCCCAGATGCGCTTCATAGCCGCGTCCTGCTGCCCGTGAATGCACTTCGCGTAGACGCGCAGAAGAACATCCACGCTATGCCCCGCCCATTGGGCCACCTGGGGCGCCGGCACCCCGGCGTTGAGCCACGTAGAGACGGCGGCGTGGCGAAGGTCGTAAGGAACCGCCATGAGCGGCGACTTGGCCTCGGCCACGGTGAACGCTTTCTCTCGCGCCTCATGGAACACCTTGAGGTAGGCGCGATCTGTCATGAGCCCACCGCGCGGACCGATGAAGATCCGACCGCCAGGGCCGGTCCCGAACTCGTCGATGTGCGCCCTGAGCATGGCCCCCAGCTCGGGGTGGATCGGGACAGGGCGAGTGTCGCCCTCGGCCCTATGCTTGAGGCCGCGCCGCTCTCGAACTCTGCCGCTGTCGGTCCAGCGACTTCCCGCGCGAGGTTCAGCGTTGGTGAGCTGCATCTCTCCCCATGCGCCCTCGGGAAGGCTGGCCAAGTGCTCTTCGCGTAGGTCCACCACCTCTTCGGGGCGCAGCGCCGCGAAGTACATACAGCCGAAGAACGCCTTCATCCGCTTGCCCCGTTCCGCCCGTTGCTCCACGGCGCCAAGGAAGCGACGGGCCTGCCCGATGTTGATGACCACACGAGGGTCGACGCTGGCGAGCAGCCGCGGCCTGGTCCACTTCACGGCCTTGAGAGGGTTGCTGGACAGGGCGCCGATCTCGATGGCGTATTCCATGGCGTTGTTGACGGTCGCGCGCTTGCGGGTTGTCGTCGCGGCGGCAGCGATCTTGCCGTTCTTCGTGCTGCTGATCCTGTCCAGCACGCTGCGTGCGAGGCCCGACCCTTTACCGGATGCCTCCTCGAACGCCGTCATGAGGATGGTGTTGGACTCCAGCCATCGATACGCCATTGCCAGGCTCGCAGGCGGCTCCGCCAGGCCGTCGCGAATGCGGTTGCTGTACGCCCAGCGGAGAGCCGCGCGACGGCTCTCCCTTTCAGGCCCCCTATCCACTCCGATCAGCAGCGCCTCTGTGGCGTCCGTCAGCGCTTCCGCAATCCCACGACGGTGGTTCGGGGAAGCGTGCTTCCACTTGGCCTCCGCGTAGGCCAGCGTGAACGCGAACCATGTCAGGGCGGTCTCCTCCCGCTTCCATGAGACCGGCCGTCCAGTCGCGACGTCGAACGCCTCCCCTCTACGGGCGGCAGCCATCAGCTCGGAGCGGAAGGTGTCAGCCAGGGCGAACGTACTGAAGCGTTCCTTCCACGGAATGCCGTTAACCTTCCAGGAGACACGGCAGGACGTGATCTGGCCCGCGCTGTTCCGCCGCTTCTCGATGTTGTGAATACGCACGTCGTAGCTGATGTTCATCAGGCGGCGTCCTCTCGCTCGTTGAGCCAGCGGTCCAGTTCGGAACGGCGTACGCGTAGCTGCCGATTGGCCAAGGTGATGCAGCGTGGACCGCGCCTCTTCGCGCGCCACTCGTAGAAGGTGGACTGAGCGATCTTGAGTTCCCGACACACCTCGGGGACGGTGAGCTTCTCGTCAGTGGCCATCAGGCGGCGTCCCTTCCAGCTAGATCGGGATGAACTCGGTAAGCCGGTGAAGGGCGGCGACCTGGACCACTGCGGGGCGGTTCAGGCTCGCGCCTGATCCACCCGAGCTGTTCGAGCAGTTCCAGCGGTGCCTCCAGCTCGCCCACCTTGCGGAAGCGGCTGCGGGAGAGCGCGGTGAACGCTTCGCGAACGGTGAAGCGGGCCGTACGGGTGCGCTCCAGCCAGGCATGAACAGTGCGGGCGCCATCCACCTCGGAGTCGGCGCCCATGGCGTCGAAGGTGGCCAGCGCGTGAGCCGTGAAGTACTCCCCCAGGGCGATGGCGGCGTTGACAGTGTCGGCGCTGATCGGGCGGCGCCAGCCGTCGTCAACATGCGCGGCGAGATGGATCAGGCCGGCCAGACGCATCACCGCGCCGTCGAACTTGCCCGCCCAGTCGGTGATGTGCCCAAGGTCGCCCGAGTCGGGACGCAGCCGCGTCTCGGTCCTGCGCCGGTGCTCGGTGAAGGTCTCATCGGCCTCGGCGGACAGCACCAGGCGCGCGGGATCGTCCCAGTCATGCATGCCGATAGTGAGCCGTTGGAGGTTGGCGTCGTAGCGCGCGGCGACGGGCTCGGGCACGGGCGGCGGGTCGACGCGCCGGTATCCGACGTTGCTCTTGGGCAGGCTGTAGAGGATGCGTCCGAGCAGGCCCTTGCCGCGGAAGCCCGGCATGCTGGCGATGTCGGCGATGATCTCGGGCTGGACGGCCAGACCCATGGTCAAGGCGGCGCTGTCCACCCGTTCCGTGCGGCCTCGCCGATCGACGATCAGGGCGTCGCCGGCGTGCCCCTTGAGGAACAGGTCCAGGTTCGGCGTGCCCGAGTACCGTCCCGCGAGCGTGGCGAAAATGCCGCCCTCGGCGCTCAAGACGGCCAGCCGTCCCCCTTGTTCGGTGAGCAGGCTCGCGGCCGTCTCCGGTGTGATGTCGTCGGCCACCAGCCGGGGCAGGACAGGGACCTTGATGCCCTCCACGGCCAGGGCGGCGCTTTGGGCCTCGGCGACGGCCTCGGGTGCGGCCTCGCCTCGCGCGCCGCTTGCCGTACGGGCTGCCTTCTCTGCCACGTCGACGGCCAGACGGCGCGCGACCTCGGCCTCGGTGATCTGCGGGCCGATCCGATCCGCCAGCGCTTTCTCCGCGCTGTGCAGCGGCGCGGTCATGGCGCGGAAGACGGCTGACTTGCGCGAGCCGGGCGGCATGGCGACCAGGACGAAGAGGTTGACCGGCTCCGTCCACGAGCCTCGGACGTTGACCACCGCTCGGCCCCCGGCAGCGGTGGACAGGGCGGCCAGGCCGACACAGCCCGCCAGGTCGAGCGGCGTCTGTGTCTCTTCCGCCACGGCGGACATGTGCTCGGCCACCCACGCGGGAAGCGCATGCACCGGAAAGGGCGACAGTTCGCGACGCTGACCGAAGGGCGCGGGCTTCTCCCACGCGGCCTGGTACATCTCAGCGAGCTGCTCAGCCGCGCCGAGCTTGCTCAACAGAGCTTCGGCGGCGGCGGCGTGCGGATCGGTGATGGTTGTCACGCCGCCCTCCGTGGCTGGCGGCTCCCGGAGTCGAGGCCGGAACGGATCGTGGAGAAGGCTTCGCGGGCCGGGAGGCCGATGGCCTCGGCGGCGCTCTGGAGGCAGGCTTCGGCCAGGTGGCGCGGCAGCAGGCCTGCGGCGGCGAGCTGGCCGAGGGCGAAGGCTGCGGCGTTGAGCGTGTTGTTGCGGGTGCCGGGGGCGGCCGCCAGAACGCGTTCCACCTCGGCGCGCATGGCGGTCAACGCATAGCCGAGAGCGTGACCCACCGCTGGGCGTGCGGCCTGCACAGGGTCAGCGGCGAGACGTTCGGCCAGCCACGACGGGGGCGGCGCCGGGGCAGCCGTGTGGATGGCCTCATACCTTCCCGAGCCCACGCGGCTTCCAGGACCGACGACGTAGCCGCCGCGCGCCCGAGTGTCGATCTTCCACCCGAGCTTGCCCACCGAGTTGCCAAGCTCCACATCGGGCGAGGTCGAGAAGTAGAGATGCGTGCCGCCACGCCCCGTGCGGACGGTGAAGGTCTCCAACGGCAGAGGCTCCGCTGCCCGCTCGCACAGCACGGCGAGAACATCAGCGCCGTCATGAACACCGGGCAGCGCCCATTCCGGCGGCGGTGGATCATCCCCGTCCTGTGGGACGTCCAGGTCGATCACCATGAGGCGGGACGGGCCGCACGCGATGCCGATGTTGTACGGCATGCGCGCCCACATCTGCCGGATGCGTGCGGCGTCGGTGGTGGCCTGCCGTTCCCATTCGGTGAAACCGCGCAAGGGGCGCTTCTGACCAGGCGTGAGCGGGAAGACGTGCCATCCGCGGGCAGCGGCGGCCAGGGCGTAGCGGGTGAGGTCGGGCATGTGGATCTCCAAGTTCAGTGGTTGCCGTCGCGGTTTCAGTGGTTGCCGTCGCGGTGCAAGCGGCGGAAGTAGACGTAGAGCTGCCAGCCGAGGCGAGGCCGCATCCCGGTGCCGTGGCAGGCGCGGCAGGTGCGGTTCCTGCCGCCAGGGGCGCAGCGGCGGCAGAGGCCCCAAGGGGACGCGAGACAGAAGCCGAGATAACCGAGAGTGATGGACGGTAGGCACAGCACTAGCAAGACGATGGCGGTCGCCATGTAGGCCTCCAGGGCCGATTCCAGGGTTTGCGCAGGTCAGGGTCTAGGCGCTAGATCGCTGGTGGATAGCTGTTTTCGGCTCTAGGGGAGCCTCTAGACCTAGAGGGGTCGGCCTCTAGGTCTAGAGGCGATCCCGGGCTCTACGAAGCCGCTCCACGGTCACGTTGGGTGATGGCGTTCGTGATGTCGTCGCGGGCGATGCCGATGCGGTTCGCGCCCTTGCCGCTGCCCTCGGGCGTGCCCCACACCTGCATGGTCTTGATGCCGTACGGCTTGAGCGCCGTCGTGAGCTGAGCCGTCCTCGCGCCACCCTCCAGCGCCGCCCACGGCCCGTAGACGTCGCTGCGGAGATCAGCCAGCCGATCCACGACGATCTCGTTCCAGACCTTGGCCTCGGAGGGCGGGACCACAGCGAGGATGTCGGCCAGGAGGTCATAGCTCGGGATGATCTGCTCGGGCCGCTCCCCCAGGCCGTGCCCGGACAACATCCCGAGCTCGACGCGCAGGGCGTGAGCCCGATCGGCGATCCGCTGGGTGGCCGGGGTGTCGAGGTAGGCCGACCGGACCACCTTCGGCATCGGAGTCGCCCCAACCAGGTAGCCGATACCAGCGTCGGTCTCAGGGACGAACACCGTGGCGCGGACGCCGTTCTTGTAGGCCGACGTCCCGAGGATCATGTCGTTCTCGATCTGTCCGGCCACCCGCAGACAGAACCGGATCGACACGTTCGCCGAGATGCCGGTGGGCAGGCTGTCCTTGTCCGGGCGCTGGGTGGCCAGGATCAGCACCACACCGAGAGCGCGACCGAGCTTGATGATGAACTCGGCGTCGTCGCCGGCCTTGCCACCGTACTCGGGGTGCGCGAACAGGTTCTGGCACTCGTCGATGATGCAGACCAGCGGGTGAAGCCCGAGAGACCGCTTGTCGGCGATCTGGCGGGTGACGCGCTTGTCCGGGCACAGGTCGGGCGGCAGCGCCTTGAGCGCGCCCGAACGGCGCATGACTTCCTTGCGCAGCAGGGTCAGGGAGTCGGCGGCGTACGCGATGGCTTCATCCTCGATCCCCGAGACGTAGCGGTGGCAGTTCTGCTCGTGAGGGTCGAGGTCGCCGGTGCCCTTGAGTTCGTGAATCCAGCCCTCCACGGTCGGGTCGAGCAGCGCCCCCGAGGCCAGCACGCGTACGGCGGCGGTCTTGCCCTGGCCGGGCAGCGAGCCGATCAAGATGTTGTGCTGGATGATCGGCACCACGATGGGGCGTCCACGCGGGTCGCTGCCGAAGGGAATGCCCTTGAACACGTCGTGGCTGCTCGCCTTGGCCAGCGGGGAACGCACGACGGTCTTGGACAGGTCCTTGTCACCCACCCACAGGATTAGCCGTCCCTCGTGAATGGAGCTGTCGCCCTCCGGCCAGATGCACCCGAGCGGGCGGCGCAACGCCGAGGCCATGCGGTCGCGCTTGTCCATCACGTCGGCTACGGTCACGCCGTACGGCAGATCGATGTCCGCCCGCCATCCAGGGCCGTCGCGGGTGATCGGGGCGACGAACCGGATGGCGTCCTTCGGGTTCTTGGCGATGGCCTGGTTGATGCCGGCGATGCTGAGAGCGGTCAGCGCACGGATGACGATGTCACTGGTCAGCCGCTCCACGTTGGCCGGCACCACGGCGCGGTTGATGAGCGGCCGATCGGCTGGCTTGCCGATGACCCCGAGAGCGGCCAGGGCCACGGCCAGAGCCGTCCACTGCACGTGGGTCGGTTGATCGGCGACGACAATCGCGGCGATCAGCAGCGTCACAAGAGCGGTGCCGGTGATCCAGACACGCAGGCGGACGCGAGAGTCACGCTGCCTGCTCAGCTTGAGGTAGCTCTCCGGGTCCGTCTTCCGCACGGCGGCCAGCCGTACCGGCTCGCCCTCCAGATCGAACGTCCACCGAACCATGCCACCGACCAGGCGGACGAACCCGCGCGGGGAGCGAACGGCCAGCCGCCCGCCGTACAGCGGCGCGCGGGCAACCTGGTACCCGCCGACGTGCAGGTAGTGGAGCCCCACCCACTTCAGCGTCTCGATCGCTTCGGGAGCCGACCGCAGCCACAGCGGGACGATCGGGTGCCGGGCGCGGGCCTTGGCCTCCAGGTCCGTCCGCCAGTCGGTCCGGTCCGGTCCGACCTGGTCCACGCGGACGATCTCGCCTTCGAGAACCGGTCCGTCCGCAGGAGCGGCGGCGGTCCCGTCCGCCTCTTCCGGACGATCGGCGGTCGGTCCGTACGGGTGGCGTCCGGCGCGGGCGGCGTCCAGGTGGACGATGTCCGCCTCCTTGCCATCCGCGCTGTCGTCAGAGTCGAAAGGGTCGTGCGTCATGATGAGGTCACCTCGTGGTCTTCGCGGTTGCGGGGTGGCGGGGCGCGGTCTGGTCTTGGCGGATGAGTCCGCGCCCCTACTGGTGGCGGGAGATGTGCAGGTCCGTCAGGCGGCCCGCGGCTGCTTCGGTACGGCTTCCGCAGGACGGGCATCGGCCTCGCGTTTGAGACGGGCCAGCAACGCCGAGGCGCGGTCCGAGGACATCGACCGGCCGGTGTCGCGAACCGCCTTCAGCAGCCGGTCACGGGTCAGCGAGAGACCTCGGCTTTCCAGGTCGGCGGCGATGCTGCGGCCAACCGGCAGGAGGTCATCGATGCCGGCGACGGTCCGCTTGGGAGTCCTTGTCGCGCGTGGCGGCGTCTCGGGCTGCGCGACGCTGGCAGGTGTGACGGGCGATTCGGCGGGTTGAGCCGAATCGCGGGCCAGCAGGTGACCGAGGGCGGCACCCATGCCCAAGACCAGCACCGGCAGGACGGAGACGGCCGCCGTGATCCAGTCGGGCGCCTTGGCCTGAGCGGAGATCTCCAGCAGGTGATAGGCGACCTGGCCGAGCATCCCCAGCGCCAGGGATCCGATGGCCGACCACTTGGCGAACGTCCGCGTGGTGTCGCTGACCTGGCCGCCGGACTTCAGCCACGCGCCCAAGGCGTACGCGGCATAGGTCTCCACGCCGATCGGCAGCGTGATGGCCGTGTTGATCTGGAAACCGTCCGCGATGCCCGGCAGTGGGGTGACCATGCCGAAGCCGGTCTTCTCCCCCAGCCCGACCCACCCGGACCACGTGGCCACAGCGGCGGGCAGGGCGAGAAGCACCAGCATCGTGTTCCTCTTCATCACGCCACCTCGGCCCGGTACTCGGCGAGTTCGGCGGTGGCCCGGCCAGCCCAGATGCCAGAGGTCGGGCGGACCCGGAGCGCGTAGAGCTCACAGAGCTGCCGCGCGGGGCAGCTGGCGCAGACATCGCGGGCAACCTCCTCGCGAGCAGCGCGCTGCTCAGCGCTCTCGATCGTGTCGATCGGCCCGGTGTGCAGCTCGGGGTCATACACGCACTCAGGGAGCAGCGTCTCCCCCTGCACCCGCCACGGCGCTTTGACCGACGGGTGGACGGGGCGATTTACGCGGTTGAACTTGCGAGTCATGATGGTTTTGCTCCTTTTACCGGGAGTGAGGGGCGGCCTGCGTCTTGGCGGATGGGGCCGTCCCTCTTTGCATGTGGGTCTCAGCCGAGGTGAGAGGCGAAGGTCGCGAAGGCCTCGGCGATCTTCAGAAGAGCGTCCAGCGCGCTCGTGGCGAACTGAGCAGCCTTGGCGGGCTCGCGGACGATGAAGAACAGAGCGCCGATAGCGAGCAAGGTCGGCAGGATGCGGCGGGACTGCTGCGTCGGGATCATCATCGGTTTCCTCCAGGTCGACCGCCCGTGTAGGGGGCGCTACACGACAGACCGTATAGGCCCCCCTGCACGATCGTCAAGGGGGTACTACACGCGTGTTGTCTAGTCCCCCCTTGACGAGGCGTCTACGCTGGTTGGCATGACAGAAGAAGGCGTGAGCGAGGCGGTCAAAACCGCGCTTGCTGACCTCGGGCGCGCTTTCGAAGCGGCAGTGGTTGCGATCGACGCAGAGCCCGATCCCAACCGTGCGTACGGCGGAGCGACCGAACTCGTGGAGACGCTTAGACGGCTGATCGAGGCCTCTGGGGATCACCGCGCGCTTACCGCCGCCCGCATCTTCGAGCAGGAACGGATGTCGCTGGCCGACCTGGCCGGCCGCATCGGAGTGTCGAAGGCACGAGCAGCCCAGCTGATCAAGACGGCCAAGGACGCCACCGATCAGCGTGGAACCGCGACGAAGGAGACTCAGTGAGCGAGCGCACCGAAGTTCGGGTAGAGGTCTGGCCGGTCTCGGCGGATCCCACCGGAATTTGGCTGATCAGCGGGAGCGACGCATGGCGTTCCTCGGCCATCCTTCAGGAGAGCGACCCGCACACGACTGTGACTGACCTCTTGGAGGCGAACAAGGCCGCTTCAGGCGTGAAGCTGCTGCACTCGACTTCATGGCGCGCTGACGGCCAGGCCGTCATCCTGACCTACGTCGCGGTCATCGACTGCCTGGACTACGCCCGCGACCAGTGGCCCGACGCGAAGCCGATCAGTCCGGCCCTGACCGACGCGGTCGGGAAGCCCATCGAAGTCGAAGCGACCGAGGCGCCCATTCCGCGGTACATAGACGTTCTCCTGCACGGCATGCGCCACCTGCAGTTCCTGCTCCAGACCGACTCCTCGGCCCGAGACGCGCTCTGCGACACCTGGCGGCGACACCTCGCAGCCTTCCGTCCAGCGTTGGCCGGGATGTACGACCACAAGCACGGCGAGGAGCCGATCACCATCGCCGATGGGCAGATCGCTTAGGGGGCAGCATGGCTGAACAGTCCGAGCATCAGCGCCGGGCGTATGAACTACTGGGCGTCCTCTTGGCGCGGGCCGCCCGCGAAGACTTGCCGGTCATCGCGTGGACCATGTCGAGCGCCCAGTCCGAACCGATCCTCGCTGGGCACTGTGATGCGGTCGATCCGATCCAGCGACAGGACGACTTCGAGGCCTGGCGGTCAGCCCTCGGAGCCGAGGCTTGGCCCAACGGCATCAAGCAGGACTACGGCATCCGGCTCCACGCCTCTGTGGCGGATCAGGAAGCGCGTGTGACGGTCACGCTGGCCGCAGAGATCCGTAACGACGAGATGTGACGTCGCACAATCCGCAGTAAGCCCTCAGAGGAGCGATCTTCTGGGGGCTTACGACTTTCCGCCGGGGATCCCTCACGCCCAGCGGAATCACGCAGAACTCCGCAGAATCAGACCGCGTCCGTCTCACCGTCGCTCGCGGGTTGAGGCACGGCCACGAAGGTCCCCTTGGCGGGCAGGGTCACGACCAGGCCGCGTTGACGCAGCTCTTCGATCGCACGGCGCGCGGTACCCAGCGCCACCCCGTACTCCTCGGCCAGAGCGCGTTCTCCAGCGAGACGGGCGTTCGCGCGCAGCTCGCCCGCCTCGATGCGGGCAGCGATGTGATCGGCCATCGCCGCGTAGACGTAGACCGCGCCCTCGGGGTCGAACGGCGGGATGCCCTGCTCTTCTGCCATAACAGCAACCTAGAACGGCCCTGAGCTGCACAAACACTTAGGTAGCGGCATGCTGCTGCATACCGCTCTATACCGCGTTATCCTGAAGCGCATGAGAGTGCCAGGTTTCTCGCGCATCACTCTCGACCTGAATCAGGGGCAGGCCGAGGAGTTCGCTCAGTCGATCCAGAAGGCGTACCCGGACTGGCTCATCGAACGATCCGGGGGCATATGGTGCGCCACCGGGGCATGTTGGGAGCCCGACTGCACTTGTACCCGGACGATTCACCACCACAGCCCTCTAGGGCTCGTCGTCCTCCTCGCCAGCGCGAACGGCGAGATCTCGTGAAGCGGTCCGCTCCATACGCCTTCATGGACCGCTTCGTCCTGGTCATCAGTGGGATCGGACCGTGGTGCCTCATCGAGCGCCAGGCCGAAACTGCCGTCTCGCAGGACGTGATCGCCGTGTGCGGACGCACCGCCAGAGTGGGCAACCACTTCGGCCAACTGTTCACCTGGCGCGTAGGCGATTCCGTCTGCACAGAGTGCGCCCGCCTCATCGCCAAGCGCACGAGGCGCCCCTGAGCGGCGCGGCGGCGAGCGCCCCGTCCTGCCACACCCATCCCCAAAGGACGGCCCGTGTCGCGACTCGCCGCCGCGCCCACCATCCGTAGTTGTCCGGCAACGATTGATCAGGGAGCACTCGTGACGGAACCTTCCGACGTCGTAGGCCTGGACGCCGCCCTGTTCGCGCTCAGGCGCGCATACCAGGAGGCAGTACGGCAGACACGGGCCGAACCTGACCTACGCACGGCCTACGAGGACGCCACTCGCCTCGCCGAGCAGATACGTGAACTGGCCGACGACGCCGCCCTGGTGAGGGCAGAGGCCGCCTTGCGCATCCAGACGGCAGAGGGTCTCTCGGTTTCGGCGCTCGCCGAGCAACTCGGCTTGTCCAAAGCCCGAGCCGGTCAGCTCGTCCGCGCGGCCCGTCGCGGGCAGGCCCCTGGATCTGCGTAGTTCCGCTGAATTCTGCGGACAGCATCTCGGCGTAGTAGTGCGACCTCGTGGACTGTCCCAACGGCCCTCGAAGGGGATTCTGCGGATTACGCGGATTCAGCGCCGGTTATGTCTGGCAGAAAGGCATGGCCCATGCCATCAGCACAAGCGGCGGCGTCGTCACCGGTTCACCCCCACGCGCATGGGGAGCGCGACGAGCTGAAGGTCTCCGTGCAGGGCGCCTTCGGTTCACCCCCACCTGCGTGGGGAGCACAAGCGCCCCCACGTGCGTGGGGAGCACCAAGCGGCGGTCGTCTACATGGAGGAGACGACCGGTTCACCCCCACGTGCGTGGGGACCACGTCTTCTCCATAGAAGAGGTGCCCACTGAGAGCGGTTCACCCCCACGTGCGTGGGGAGCACGGCGTACGCGACCGCGCACTGATCCTGCTCGGCGGTTCACCCCCACGTGCGTGGGGAGCACTCGACGAACTCCTTGCGGAACTGGGCGTGGAACGGTTCACCCCCACGCGCGTGGGAAGCACGACAGCGCCGCATACGCCTGGTCGAATCGGGGCGGTTCACCCCCACGTGCGTGGGGAGCACAGTCTGCCGACGAGATCGACGTCGATGACATGCGGTTCACCCCCACGTGCGTGGGGAGCACGACCTGGCCATCACGGGAAGCCGCAGTTTCGTCGGTTCACCCCCAGGTGCGTGGGGAGCACACGCTGCCCACCTGGATGGGGAAGACGTCGCACGGTTCACCCCACGTGCGTGGGGAGCACGCCGACGTCACATCGGACTGAGGGACACGCGTCGGTTCACCCCCACGTGCGTGGGGAGCACATGCCGTCGACGGCGATCGTGTAGCGCAGCTGCGGTTCACCCCCACGTGCGTGGGGAGCACACCGTCACCGAGAACACGGTGACCGCGCCCGCCGGTTCACCCCCACGTGCGTGGGGAGCACGGATGCCCCATCGTCGGCCGCGACGGTATCTGCGGTTCACCCCCACGTGCGTGGGGAGCACCATGTCCGGGGAGGCGTCGTGAAGCGCAGCACCGGTTCACCCCCACGTGCGTGGGGAGCACGGGGGGCAACCGCCAGTCTCGTATGCCTCCCACGGTTCACCCCCACGTGCGTGGGGAGCACGCCAGGGACGTTGCGAAGATCACGCCGTTCGACGGTTCACCCCCTCGTGCGTGGGGAGCACCTGGCCCACTTGGCGGGGAGCGCTTCATCCAGCGGTTCACCCCCACGTACGTGGGGAGCACCTGCTCGTGTCGTTGCAGACCAACGGTGTGTTCGGTTCACCCCCACCTGCGTGGGGAGCACAGCCCCCAGCGGCGCATCAGCGCGGCCGCGCGCGGTTCACCACCACGTGCGTGGGGAGCACGGGGCGGGTCGGTAGCGGGCGATCCAGGGACACGGTTCACCCCCACGTGCGTGGGGAGCACGCTGGGCGCGCTCATCGTCGCCGCTCTCATCCGGTTCACCCCCACGTGCGTGGGGAGCACGTCACCGCCTCTGGTCGGACCGCGCTGCGTAACGGTTCACCCCCACGTGCGTGGGGAGCACCGCCAAGACCATGACGTCCACCGTCCTGTCCGCGGTTCACCCCCACGTGCGTGGGGAGCACGTCCTGATGAACCTGGAGAACGAGTGAGGATGCGGTTCACCCCCACGTGCGTGGGGAGCACGAGCATGCAGAACCCCCACCGTGATCACCACGCGGTTCACCCCCACGTGCGTGGGGAGCACTCCAGGCCGGGCTGGTAGTAGATCGTCAGGACCGGTTCACCCCCACGTGCGTGGGGAGCACGGTCGTGGATGGCGTGAGTTCGCTGTAGCTGCCGGTTCACCCCCACGTGCGTGGGGAGCACGCGGTAGACGCGGTGGACGGTGCCTCGCCACGCGGTTCACCCCCACGTGCGTGGGGAGCGCCTCGCCCAGTTGGTGGTCGCTTACCTGCCGAACGGTTCACCCCCACGTGCGTGGGGAGCACGACGCCACCGCCCGTGCGCTGGTGGGCCTGATCGGTTCACCCCCACGTGCGTGGGGAGCACACCACCGGCTGAGACGCGAGAGACCCGGCCTACGGTTCACCCCCACGTGCGTGGGGAGCAAACTTCGCGACCTGCTGCTTCACAATTTCACTTGAGGTTCTTGAGCCTCAAGATCTTCATTGCGCTTGTCTGAAACGAACTTGATCAGTTGCAGACCGTCAAAATCGACCACGTGTCGACGACGATGGCCTGCGGTACGCATAGCGAACCCTTGCTCCGTATCGGCCGCATGGATCAGGACCGCCAGGCCGTCACCGACAGTTGCGCTGACCGCCGACCAGAGTTCGTCGCGCACTCGGGCCGAAACGGTGCCGACATACAGGCCAGGACAAGGCTCAATGAGCCAGCGCGACAGAGCACCACCTACATGATCAGGAATGGCTGTCGTCGAGATAACGATCATCGATGGCATCGGCTACTCCAGCGATGTCTCGCCATACTCAAAGCCATAGTTCATCCCCGATGGGAGCGGGCCGGCTTGCGGATCCCACAGATGCACCAGGTCGTTATTGCGCTCAGGAGCGTCCTGAACGCCTGAGGGATCTAGAAGTGCCTGGATATCGGCGACGATCTGCGGCATCAGCCGATAGGCTCGTAGATCCTCACGCAACCGCCTTCTGGCATCTCGTTCCGGATCTTCGGAAGCATGCAGCGAAAACGCCATAGGGATCGTGACACGCGCCTTGTAGAGATCAGCGATGTCATACACAAAGGCCATTTGCGTGCCGCTGTGGATGAACCCGAGGGCAGGCGAGCAGCCGAGGGCCAAGACGGCCGCATGCACGATGCCGTACATACAAGAGTTGGCACCCGACAACGCCTTATTAACAGGATCCTGGTCATCCCAAGCGTCAGGGTCGTAGTTGCGTTTGAAGCGCTTCACCCCGTACTTGGTGGCAAGGATCCGATATAACGCCTTGACACGCTGCCCTTCCAACCCGCGCAGTTGGGCAAGCGTAGCCCCGGTTGGAGCGGATGCAGAGCCGAAACGCGCCTCGTACATTCGTACGGCCACCGCGAGACGGAGTTCATCGTTAGCCCACGCCTTGACCTGCTTTTCCAACCAGGAGGTGGTCAGTGAAGCAGACATGATTCCCGCATAGCTACGAACGCCGCCTGCGCCGACACATACGAGCGAAGTGCCATGGCGCGCAATGGTCGCCATGGCAGGTTGTGTGATCGAGGTTCCAGGGCCAAGCAGGATGCACGCCAGCGCCGCGGTAGGGATGTACACCCGATCAGCGCCGCGGGCTGTATCGACTTGAGCACAGACACCGGTATCGTCCTGCACGATCTTGACCGCCTCGGCGTACAGGAACGATAGGGAGTCTGCAACGCGAGGCAACATGGCAAGCGTGGGCGCCCCCAACCGGCGGCGCGCGCTCTTGCTCATTGTGCGGCCATGGCGAGACTGAGAAGCCCGCATCCGTAGGCCTTGCCACGCCCGACTCCCTCCAGCACAGCGGCGCGTACCAGTTCGGCGTCGTGAATGATCGCGCTTCCGTCGAATCGGACGACAGCGTGCCGGATGGAGGACTGCTTGCCCCGGGCGTCGCGCTCGGATTGTGAGGTCACCGTGGTGACGGCCAAGCCGTGCGTGGCGGCCCTCCGTACCCACCACTCTTCTGCATCGGCACCACGCAGTGCCGCGATCTGTCCTGCTCGGGGTCCAGCCGATTTGCCGAGCCTCTTGGACGGGTTGGCGGCGATGCGGTAGTGGACCGGCACACCATTCCGCAGGCGTATGAGCAGGGCGGACAGGTCCTTGACTGCGATCTCGCCGTATCCGTCGGGCAGGCGTTCAATCAAAGGTTTGTAGCTGCTCTGGACGAGCAGTTGTGCCCCCATCTTGGTGTCTTCCAGCCGGAACAGTACGCCTGCCTCGGCGCGCGCCGGCGTGGTGAACTCATCGGGGACGAGCATCATGACGCGCTTGTGCAGCCGGTCAGCATCGGCAAGGTCGTTGTTCACGTCGCGGCGGCGCACGTCGGGAAGGATCCTCGTCAGCCAGGCGTTCACCGTTCCTCCTGGATATAGGCGACCAGCTGATCCCAGAACTCATCGCCGGTGCGGCAGAGCTGCCTGGGCAGCGTTGTGGTAGTGATGCTGACCGTGCGAGTGCGGTAGCGGCGCGCGTACCGGTTGAAGCTCTCCGGTACGTCAGCCAGCTGCGTGACGGAGTCGGCCGCGTCGAGGGCGCCTTCGGTAATGAACTCAGCCGTGAGCTCGTCGTCTGGGCGCAGGCGGCGCATGACCGGCACTTTGGTCTTCAGGTCACCCACCGGATCGTCGCTGTGGCGCAGCAACAAGGGTTGGTCGGGTGGGCACGAGCGCCGCCCAAGGTAGGGCTGCCAGTACGGCCGGCGCAGTGCCTCGGCGAGCTCTGCCAGCCGGGCCGCGTCGCCTTCCACCGCCACCGTGAACGCCGCGTCGGACAGGTACTGGCGCCGGGTGACCATCGTCGCGGTGTCCTTGGCACGGTAGGTGCCATCTGGTCGGGGTACTCCGCGTGGCAGGCCCCCGCCGACGGTGTGGAAGTCGATCAACTGCACACCGGGCCGGTCGATGCGGACGGTGAAACGCAACGCTTCGTAGGCGTTCAATGCCCGGTCCCTGCTTGTTCCCTCGGCAGAGGCGAGCAGACCGATCAGGCCGGAACGGGTGGGGAAGCGCACCGTGTCGCGCTGCGTGAAGACGCTGTGCTCGCCCCAGGACTGCAACGGCCCGGCAAGCCGCAGCACCAGACCACTCATGCTGAGCGCCCGATCTGGGCGGCGGAGACGGCGCCATCGATCAGCTCGGCGAAGGAGTCGACTTGCGCGCCGAGACCGTCCAGCGGCTTGTCATCGACGCAGGCGTAGCTGCGGTGAATGGCGCCGGAGGTACCCCACAGCTTCTCCAGCCGCCCGGCATGACGAGCGAGCTGTCGGCGGGACGGCTCCGCGATTCCGTGCTCGGGACGGATGGGCGCTTCGAAGGCCGCGGCGAAGGAGATCGGCCTGTCGCCGCGCACGGCCACGTGGACAAGGTCAGGCAGTGTGTTGGCGGCCGATGACGTCTGCTTGCCCGTCGGTAGCGAGGAAACGAAGGCGCGCAGGAACTCGCCGGTGAGCTCGGTGGCCATCACAGTATCGCCGCCGAGGTTCTCCAGCAGGCCGGTCAGGTCGAGACTGGCGTAGCGGTAGAAGACGCCAGCGCTGAACTCGGCGCTGTTCATGTGGCCGCTGCCGACCGCATCCTCGGGCAGGCAGTCGTCGACCGCGGTGAAGAAGTCGATCTCGGGGGCGACCTCGTGTGTGGTGAAGGCGTGCGCCACCTGGACGACCCCGTCGACGCCTGCCCCGGGCAGTTCAGCCAGCATCCGGCCGAACAAGTTGATGACGCCGTTGCGTTCCGACAGGATGGCCGCCACCTGCTCGGAGGGCAGGACAGCCTTGGGCTTCTTGACACCCGCGGTGGCCTCGATCGCCTCGCGGTGCTCGACGGCCAGGTCGGCCAGCGCGTCCAGCGCTGCCTTGGGCAGATACAGCAGCACGGACGTGCCGCCCTTGTCTTCCAGCTTGAGGCCGTCCTTCTTGTTCGCCGACAGTGCCACCTGCGCGCCCGCGGCCAGCGCGGCCTCCTCGCTCCAGCCACGCTCCTTCAGCCGGGCCGCGACCTCGGCCGGGACGCGCCTGGTCCGCACGGCGGGATCGCCGATCGCGCGCTCGACATCGAGCCGTATGGCGCGCTTCCAGCACTGGCTGGATACCCGGGTGCGGGTGGCGCCACCGTAGATCAGACTTTTGGGTGAGCCCAGGTCGTCGCGGTTGAGGTTGGCGAAGGGCACGGTCTGCAGGACGTGGATGTCGAGGTAACGGGGGGTGGTGGTCACTGGTCCTCGCTTTCGGGATTGTCGCTGTCGGGTGTGGTCGTGGCGGCGCGGTAGTAGTCCTGGAGCCAGCGTTTGGTCACCCAATCGCGTCGGCTGCCCCATCGGCTCAGGTCGATCAGCAGACGGCCCCAGTCGGGGGTGACGTCTTTGCTGGTCAGGTGCCGGACAAGGCCGGGGAGTTGGCGGTGCAGGCCAGTCACGTCCTGGCGGCACAGCAGGTGCAGGCGTGCTTCCACGGCGTCGGGGTTGAGTT
The DNA here is from genome assembly GCF_042754765.1 of Nonomuraea sp. NPDC059194. NCBI lineage: Bacteria > Bacillati > Actinomycetota > Actinomycetes > Streptosporangiales > Streptosporangiaceae > Nonomuraea > Nonomuraea sp. NPDC059194. The sequence goes on from NZ_JBHZBH010000069.1 coordinate 18,851, forward strand.
TGCCTTCGCGTACGGCTGCGCCCAGCGTGGCGCCGATGCTGGTCGTGAGACGTTCGGGCGTCTTGTCGCCGTCAGGCAGCGGCGCCGACGCCGGTACCGCCTGTTCGGCTGGTTCTTGCCGTTCGACCGGCTTGGAGGCGACCAGCGCCGCGACCGAGTAATAGGCGCTCTCGACCGCCCGGCCGGATCCGGAAGGCAACCACGGCACCACAACGGCGTGCGCCCGTCGAACCAGAGGGTCCTCGACAGACCGTCCAAGTCCGCGGCGGAGCGCGGAACGGCGGCCGGGATCGGTATGCGCAACGCGGTTGAGGTAGCCGACGTACCTGTCGGCTGCCTCAAGGGAGGGAATGAAGTTCACCCGAGCTCCTTCGCCTTGCTCGCGGTCGGATGGGCTTTGAAGATCAGGCCACGCTTGAGCTCGATGGCTCGCTTGGCCCTCGGCAAGGCGCCCGCGCTGTCGGTGACCTCGTCATACACATCGAGGCCCAGGCGCAGGAAGTGACGCGTTCCGGCATCGAAAGCGCGATTGTTGACGGCCTCCCAGAAGATCCGCTCAGCTCGTCGCCAATACCGTGCTGCCCCTTGAGCGGGCCAGGGCCCCTCCGAGATGTCCTTGCGCTGCGGTTTGCCGTCGCCGTTAGACGGATCGTTGATCGAGATCCAGACGTCTTTCAGCGCCCACCGCAGATGAGCCTGCGTCCGTTCGGCGCTCTGCCGCAGGTCGCTGACCGCCCGGGCTGCGGCCGGGTCGTTAGCGAGTGCCAGTAATGCGGGCGTGAGTCCTGATATCCACTCCTTGTCACGGGTCTGGCCGTCCTGGTCGAAGCCAAAGGCGCGGACCCGCAACACTGGAAGCAGCGTGCCGCGCAGGTCCTCGACGTTTCCCAGGACCACCGGTCGGCGGCGGTGTTCGTCGCCGACGTCCTCCAGCAGCAGTGAGTCGAAGTCCCGCCACAGGGCGCGGCTCGCATCAGCCTGACGGGCGTACTGGCTGCCGTCCTTGCTCTGCTGGTAGACCAGGTAGGGATCCTTAGCGGGAAACTCCGCATCCCGCCATGCCCAGGTGATCCACGCGTCTGTCACACAGTCGTCCTTAGGGGAACGCTCCAACAGCACGGCGTGCTGGAAGCGGCCGGTCAACAGCCCCGCGATGCCGCTCGGACGCGGCGGCAGCGCACGCGGGTCAGGCAGTTCGTCGGCCTCCCACGGGGCCACGTCCTGGCCGCCCGTGCGGTATTCGTATGCCGGAGGGATGCCGGCCACCAGGGACTCGAAGACGGTACGGCCGAGCGGATGGTAAGAGATCGTCCGGCGCAGCGGACCGGCCTTGCTGTTGCCGCCAGCGACCGTTCCAACGGTGCGTGGGGTGCATTGGCCGGACGGGCCGTAGTACAGCTGCATCAGCATATGGAACACGGCTTCGCCTGCGGCGATGGGTCGTGGTGTCAGTGTGGTCGTGTGATCGAACCACACCTGGTTGTTTCCGGCCGCCCTGGACATGACGAGCTTGTTCACGCCCGAGCTCGACTTGCACTCCGCCCGCAACCGCGGATCCTGCATCCAGGGCCGGTGCTGGTCGAACAGGTCGAAGCGGTTGGCGTACCGCGCGAAGTACGCCTCGACCGTCGCCTGATCAAAGCACCCTCGCTCCAGCACTTCGGCTTGCCGGTCGCCCCACTGCTCCGCGCTCAGCTTGACGTCGTCCAGTCCAGTCATCCGGGCCGCGATCACCGTGAGCACGCGCCAGAGACCTGATGCGGCCGGTGGCGGAGACACCTCGATGTCCGTCAGATCGTGGGCACGCTGGAAGAGCTCCACCAACCCGATCATCTGCCGATCATCACCGGTGCGGACAGGGAGCCAGTCGCGGGTCAGCAGATCAAAGCTCATAGGGTCGCCCCCTACTGGCCTCCGCTGAGGGACGGGTCCAGGCGTCTAGGTCATCGGACATCGCATCGTCTCCTTTCTACGGTCGTGACGTCATCGAGGCGGGTACTGCGACAGGCCCATCTCGGGCGAGAGCCACAGCTGCCGATCACCGAGGACCCCTGAGGGTTCCTCGCCCGTCATGCGGATCACAATGAGGTCTTTGAGGTGGGGGTTGTCCGCCCATCCCGGCGGCGTTTCCCCCGGTGCGGCGCCCCGGATCCAGGAGGCGGGCACGGGAACGGTGTGCCGAAGGATGAGCTTGACCTGTTCCCTGGTGAAGCGCCCCTTCGGGCCACTGGGACGTGGCAGCGGCTCGCCGCCGAGCATCAGCTGCCCCTCCGGGCTCGCCTGGCAGCAGACGACCTTGCCTCCGTCGGCGCCGAGCCTGGTGGCGTATTCGTCGACTACCTCACCGCGGCTCAGTTCGCTGAGATCCTTCACCTGCTCGGGGCCAGGAATGGCCGCCATCTGGGCGTAGAGATCTTTGGTCTGCTCGTCGGCGAGCCGGTCGATGTCATCATCGGTGAGCGGGTTGCTCTCATCGCCGAAGCTCTCGTCGTACACCTCATCGACCAGGCGCTGAACATCATCTGGAATGGCGACCCGGCCGTCTTCCAGCCGGTTGAGAACCTTGTGCGTACGGCGCAGCAGCGCCTTCGGGTAGACATACGGCCAACCCGGCGGAATGACCAGTTCGCCGGGGCGGCCGCTTGGGGTGAGGACGACCAGCCGCATCGTCTGCGCCCACGCGGGCCTACGAGCATCGTTGTCCTGATGACGGTGGCACCGCCCTGCTCGCTGCAGGAGCAGGGCGATCGGTGCCAGGTCACTGATCACAATGTCAAAGTCGAGATCCAGAGATTGTTCTATCACCTGGGTGGCGACCAGGATCGCCGCTCTCCGCCCGCCACGCGCGGCCTTGCCGAACCTGGCGATCGCCTCACGCGTGATCCGCTCGCGCGCGTGCAGCGGGAAACGCGAATGCAGGAGGGATACGACAGGCGCGTTCTCACCCGCCTCGCCCGCCCAGCGATGCAGTTGCAGGTAGGTGAGCTGCGCCTCAGCCACGGTATTGCAGATCACAGCGGCGCAACCCTCGCCTTGAAACAGCGGCGACAAGATTTCACGCAACACGTCGCCGCGTTCGGGACGCCGGCCGGCTCCCAGCGGCACCGAGCGGGTCTCCACCACCAGCGTCCGTTGACGGCTGCTCACGCCGACGGGCGTCGACTGCTGCGGGCTGACGTATATCCAGCCCGGGTAGACGGCGTCCGGTACGGCCTGCTCAGGACAGCCGGTGCCAGCCAAGTACGCAGCCGCCAGCCGTCGGCCAACCATCACCGGCAGAGTCGCCGACATCAAGACCACGGGAACCCGCAGGGCGCCCAGCCACTGCAGCAGCATCTTCAACAGACCCTGCATGTAGGAGTCGTAGGCATGGGCCTCGTCGATGATCATGACCTTGCCAGTAAGGCCGAGCATGCGGACCACATTGTGGCGACCCCGCAAGACGGCGAGCAGCGCCTGGTCAATCGTGCCGACCGCGAGATTGGCCAGCAGGCCCCGCTTGCTGCCACGAAGCCACTCGGTGGCCGTCGGGTCCGCGCTGAGCACGTCCACCGGATCCCCGCCCGGGGCGTAGGCAGCGTTCAACCAGGCCATGCCATGCAGGAGGGTCAGGGAATCGGAACCTTCGGTACGGCGCTGCCGGAACTCGTCCGCACGCGTGAACATCTGGTCCGTAGTGGCCATCGTTGGCAGGCCGAAGAAGAAGCCCGGCATACCCGCGGCCTCCCCCATGAGCTTGGCTGCGTGCAATGCCGCTTCGGTCTTGCCCTCTCCCATCGGCGCCATGATCAGCAACAGTCCTGGGTCGCCGTCGAGAAGATCGGGCAGACACTCGGCGATGGACCTTTGTAGCTCGTTCGGCGGGAAGGGAAAATCCTCGGCGAACCCACCGGGCTTGAAGGTCAAGCGCCCAAGTCCCGCATCTCGGAGAAGCCGCGGAGTCACGGCACGACTGGCATGCAGGTGGCGCCGCAAGCGGTCGCGCTCGCCTGACTCCGGGAGCCCTGCTCGCAGGCGCTCGGCGAGGAATGGCTCCTGGCTGACAAGCCAGTCGGCCAGAATGATCGCCGCGCAGGACATGGCCGCTCCGGCCGCCGACACCTGCTTGGGGGGACTGGGAGCGCCCAGCAACTCGTGCAGCGCCGAGAGGATCGCCTGCCGCTGTTCCTCCCAAGACCCGTCGGAAAGCGCGGGAACGGCCAGAAGAGGAGAATGGAACTCAAGCTGGTTAAAAGGAGTGAAACGCCCGTGATGTCCGCCGACGATCTGTGCTACGCGTGCAGCGGGCGAGTGGCTTCGGGCCGCCCTATACCCCTGACGCGCTAATGCCTTGCCCAGCCATACTTGGCCCATGAACGCATGACTTTGATAGCCGGCATCCGGCCTTGGGTATGCCTGGAGGTCGGGCCGACGCCTTTCGTCCAGATCCTGAAAGCAGCTGGCACATTTGCCAAGGTCATGGAGAGCTGCCCAGTAAGCCAAAAGGTGTCGCGCCTCGGCTTCGCTGGACGACAGCTGTGCGGCCAGGGTGGCCTTCAGGCCGGAAGGCAGGTAGACATCCCAGAGAGTCTCCACCGCGGCTGCGGCGTCGAGCAGGTGGCAGATCAAGGGATATGGCGAGCTAAGGCCACGGGACTTGCCCCACAAGGCCAAGTCCACATTGACCGGTTCGGCCATTCATGAGCTCCTTGATATCTTTCAATAGCTTGGCACGGTAAGGCATGATCCTTCAGGCGAAGACCCCACTGTAGAGTCAGGCGCCGACAATTCCTACCAGATGCGGGAAAGTGAAGATTATTCGCGACTCAGGAAGGCGATCCGCCCGGCGTGCGGACCGTCAAAACGCAAACCGGCCGAGGTAAACCTGCAGGTCGCGAAGTGTCCTCCCCACGCACGTGGGGGTGATCCGGCGACGTGCCCGCCGCCCAATGCCCTGAACGGGTCCTCCCCACGCACGTGGGGGTGATCCGGAACAGTTCGAGGCCGTACCGTGCCCACACCTGTCCTCCCCACGCACGTGGGGGTGATCCGCGACCAGGGACACGCACGAGGTACTGCCTGACGTCCTCCCCACGCACGTGGGGGTGATCCCTCTTCCTTCGTCTTCGGCATGCCTGGCGCGTCGTCCTCCCCACGCACGTGGGGGTGATCCGCGTCCTTCCTGATCGGTGGCGAAGGCGGAGCCGTCCTCCCCACGCACGTGGGGGTGATCCGCTCGGGGTGGGGCTGGTGGGCGCCGTCCATTCGTCCTCCCCACGCACGTGGGGGGTGATCCGTCAATTTGCCGGGCGACATCACTGGTGGCGGTGTCCTCCCCACGCACGTGGGGGTGATCCGTCATGTCAGTCATGGAGAAGTTCGTGGGCGGCGTCCTCCCCACGCACGTGGGGGTGATCCGAACGGGGGCGGGTCCGGCGGGTCCTGGGTCAGGGCGGAACCTGTCAATTTGATCAAGGCAGTTGAGCTGGGCTAATTCTGTGTTGACTTCTCTGTGGTGTCCTCTTCGGTCGTTGTTGATCCAGGCGGG
>NZ_JBHZBH010000070.1:0-23766 GCF_042754765.1 Nonomuraea sp. NPDC059194
GTCCAGGGCCGAGCAGTCCAGGGCCGAGCAGTCCAAGGCTGAGCGGCACAAGCAGCGGGGGCACAAGCAGCAGGGGCACAAGGCGCACCGGGCCAGGAACGATGACCGGAACCGGCCGGAACGGCACCGGCTCTCTCACGTCCAGCCCAGGCGTGAGATGCTCCTGCCCGAGACCGCGACCGTCACGACGGTGGACGACGACGAGATCGACGAGCTGACGGAGGACGAGGACGAGGCCTCGGAGCACGCGGCCGAGACCGACACGCCGACGGCTGACGCGGCCGAGGCCACCGAGGTACGGCACGACCAGCCCGAGGCCGCCGAGGCCGTCGAGGCCCAGGGTGACCAGCCCGAGGCCACTGAGGCCCAGGACGACCAGGCCCAGGACGACCAGGCCGAGGCTAACGCCGCCCGGCCCGACCAGGCCAAGGCCGAGCGCCCCTGGCGCGACGAGGCCGCAGCGGACCACCGTAAGCGTGCGCGGGTGGAGATCGCCCGCATGCTGCGCAAGTGGGACGGGACGGGAGCCAGGGGCGACCGCGCCGACGTAAGGCTGAATCGGGCGGACTCCAGGCGCGGCGGGAAGAAGGCCGAAGCCACCACCAAGCGCGAGCGGAGTCGGCGCAAGGCGCCAAGGGAGCAGACCGAGATCAAGCCGCTCACCAAGGCGGAGTACAAGCGCTTCCGCGCCACCGGGGAGGTTCCCTGGCCCTAGGGGTTGACGGAAGGTTCTGAGCGGGGCTCGCATCCTGATGCGGGCCCCGCTTCCGTTGTCCCGACCGGCTGTCACCTCCTGGTGACCCGCCTGTCGAAGGCCTGATCAGGCAGCATCTAGACGGAAGGGAGTCAGCCATGAGCGCCTACGTGCTCGGTTTCCACGAGATCGACAGGACCCGGCTCGCCGTGGTCGGCGGGAAGGAGGCCAACCTCGGCGAGCTGTCCTCGATCGACGGGGTACGGGTGCCCGACGGGTTCTGCGTCACCACCGAGGCCTACCGGGCGGTGGTGGAGCGCGGCACCGTGGTCGGCGTCGAACACGCCACGACCCGCATCCGCGACGGCCAGCTCATCAGAGTCAACGGATCAGAGGGCTACGTGGAGATCCCGGAGTAGCGGGCTCCCCCGCCACTATGGTTGCGTCACATGCAGCTCGATGAGGTCACCGCCGTACTCCGGGAAGCAGCGCAGACCGTCGTCCTGCCCCGCTACCGGAAGCTGGCCTCGGGGGAGGTCTCCGAAAAGGCTCCCGGCGAGCTGGTGACGATCGTTGATCGACAGGCCGAAGAGCTGATCACTCGGCGGCTGCGAGATCTGCTGGACATCCCTGTGGTCGGCGAGGAGGCCGTAGCGGCTGCCCCGCACCTTGTCGGCGCCCTGCGTGAGGCACCGGCGGCATGGCTCGTGGATCCGCTGGACGGAACGGCCAATTTCGTCGCGGGAAGCCCCGACTTCGCCGTCATGGTGGCGCTCCTGCGCGAGGGGACGACCGTGGCCTCGTGGATCCTCCAACCCGCCCATGATCGTGCCTACGTCGCCGAGCGAGGTGCGGGAGCGTGGCGTGACGGGGAGCGGGTTCATCGGAAAGCGGCCCCCGCTGATCCCGCGGAACTGCGTGGCGCGGCTCTGACACGGTTCCTGAGCCCTGCCGCGCAAGCCCATGTTCGGAAAGTCACGCCGATGTTCGGCACGCTCGAATCCGGCGCCAAATGCTCCGGCATTGACTACCCCTGGCTCGTCGAGGGGACACTCGACTTCATCCTCTTTCACCGCCTCCTCCCCTGGGACCACGCTCCGGGAGTTCTCCTGCTCACCGAAGCCGGAGGCGTGGCTCATCATCTGGACGCAGTGCCGTATCGCCCCACAGACGAAAGAACAGGGCTCCTCAACGCGGCGGACATCGAATGCTGGCAGACGGTCCGCTCGCTCCTCATCTGGCCGAACGCCTAACTCGTCACGGGCTCCCACTGTGGAGAAAGGGACGGCAGGCGAGCCGAACGGTAGAGCACGACGACCAGGGTCACCAGGCTCGCGAACCAGGCGACGAGCGTGACCGGACCCAGGTCGGCGTAGCCGTACCCGGCCAGCAGGCCCAGCACTCCCAAGCCGACCACGGCCCAGCGCAGCACGTCGAGGAGCGCGGCCCTGGCGATCTCTCCGCTGGGACGGATCCGTCGGATGATGGCGTCCACGACCAGCCAGACGGCGATCAGGGCCCCGACCGTGTTGGCGATGCCGATCGCCTGAGAGTCCGACGCGATCATGGTGACGAGCGACATGCAGGCCATGGCCACGGCAGCGATCCTGGCCCGGCCGAAGGGGTCGTCAGCGGACCGCTGCAGCTGCGACAGCCCGGATGCGCACAACCCCCATCCGACGGGGTCGAGCAGCAGGTCGAAGCCGTTGAAACGCAGGGCGCCGAAGGCGAAAACAAAACCGGTGGCGATTTTCGCGACCGGTTTGCCGGTGCCCACAGATGGGCTACCTGTCAGGACCATTCCCCGCTCACCGCCTCATCGCAAACCTTGCCGGCGAGAGCACGCTGCCAGGCGACAGGGACATCTTCGCCGGATCCTGTCAGTCGCCATGAGTCCCACGTCACTTCCGCTGTTCCTGAGCCCATCCAGGTTCGGTAGGTGAAGCGAATCGGCTGGGGCTCGTGCGGCAGCCGCGCCGTACATCTTCACGAAAGGCGGAGCACCCCGGCAGGCGCCGTTCGTGCGCAGCCCCGACAAGAGGGCCGTCGTCTACCTGGACAGACACGATCGCCGTATGGTGTATCAGGACGCCCGAGGCGTCCACCACCTCACCGGCCGACTGGCCGACACGGCCGTGCCCACGCCCATCTTCGCCGGACAGAGCAGATATGTCGCCCTCCACCAGAACGGCGTGCAGATCACCGACACCAAGACCTGGGCCACGGTGTCGATTCCCGGCGCCCAACAGCTCCATGACCTCAACAAGGGTGGGATCGTGGTCACGACGGCAACCGAGATGCTCGTCCTCGACCACCTCGGAAAAACGCGGATGCGCCTCCCCAAGGACGCTGCCGACGACACCTACCATCTACGGCCGGACGGAAGGCGCCTCGTGGTCATCCGAGGCCGGGAGACGCGGGTCGAAACCTTCGACTTGAAGAACGGCAAGCGCGTGTCCAGCGTCACTCCGACGTTTCCCGGGGACGACTTCCTTGAGGTCGGCCTGGGCTGGTCGAAGCAGGGGGCCTTTCTGGTCCGCGGGTACGAGAGCGAACGCGTCTACTCCCTCGACCTGGCGACGGGAAAGCTGCGCAGACGCGACAGGTGAGGCGCGCGAGCGCTTACAGTGGACGAAGCCACCTTCGTTCCGGCTCGACCACAGGACCGGATATGACCGATGTCCTTATCATCGGCGCAGGACCGGCAGGCGCCTTCGCCGCTCATCGCGCCGCGGACCTGGGCGCCCGTACCGCTCTGGTGACCCGCGACGAGTTCGGCGGGATGGCGGCCAACGACGGCCCTGTGCCGGTTCGCACCCTCGCCCACGCTGCCCGGTTGTTGCGGGAGGCCCGCCAACTCGACCGGTACGGCATAGCCGCGGACGCGTTCCGCCTGGACTACCCGCGGCTTCTCGACCGGGTACGCGAGGTCGTCCACGACATTCGGACGCATTCGGAGCTGCGCAGTCGCATCGACGGTCTGGGAGTGGCGGTCCACGAACACGCCGGCACGGCCCGTTTCGTCGATCCGCACACGGTCGAGACCAGCCGCGAGCTGCGATTCCACGGCGATAAGATCATCTTGTGCACCGGAGGCGTCAGCCGGCCGCTCGCGGTCCCGGGCGCCGAGCTCACCCACACCCACAGCGATGCCTGGACGTTGCGCGAGGTCCCACCGTCCATGCTGGTGATCGGCGGTGGCGCGACGGGAGTGCAGGTGGCCTCGGTCTTCACCGCCTTCGGGTCACGTGTCCAGCTCTTCGAAACGGGGCCGCGGATCCTCCCGTCGGAGGACGACGACGTCTCCGCGGCCGTGGCCGAGGCTTTCCGCGAGCACGGCATGGTGGTTCGGGAGAACGTCGACACCGTCACGTCCTTCGAGAAGACGCCTGATGGCGTACGCATGCGTTTCTCCCGGAACGGCACACCCGACAGCGCCGAAGCGGCCCTGGCCATCGTGGCCATCGGCTGGTCCGCTGACACCACGGGGCTCAACCTCGCGGCGGCGGGAGTCGAGACCGACGAACGCGGCTTCGTGCGCGTCGACGCCTACCAGCGGACCTCCGTCCCCCACATCTTCGCCGCGGGCGACGTCACCGGCCGGCTCATGCTGGCTCCGCAGGCGGCTCAGTCGGGGTTCGTGGCGGCGACGAACGCGGTGCGGGGTCCGAGCCTCCCCCTGTGGGACCAGGTCAGTCCGATCGGCAGCTTCACCGACCCTGAGTACGCCCAGGTGGGGCTGACCGAGACGAAGGCCCGTCGGGAACATGACGTGATCGTGGCAACCGTACGCCTCGATGCCGCCGCACGCCCCATCATCGACGGTCGAACCACCGGATTCTGCAAACTCATCGTCGACCGGACCAGCCACCGGATCCTCGGCTGCCATGTCGTGGGCGAGCGTGCCGTGGAGACCACCCAGGTGGCCGCTGTGGCGATGGCAGCGCACCTGCGGGTCCAGGACCTCGCGCGGGTTCCCCTCTCCTTCCCCACCTACGCCGCCATCGTGGGTCGCGCCGCCTACGTCGCCACCCGCAAGCTGGGCCTGGACACCTCGTACGAACCTGCCCCTTAGGGCGACAATATGGGACAATTGCCGCAGTCAGGCCGCTTCGATCTCCCCCCATGAGCACGACGATGGAGAGGGACGGCCATGGAGATCAGGCCGCAGGCAGTCGTCATCCCCAAGGAGACCGACCAGCTGGAGCAGGGGAAGTACGGCCCCGTCTACCCGCGGACCCCGGCGTGTTACGGGTTCACCGTCATCGCGAAGGTCAAACCCGGCCGAGCCGACGCCATCCGCGACTACGGCTACACGCTCGCCGAGGCGCTGGAAACAGATCCGCATCTCCTCGCGCCGCTCAAGCTGCACTATCTGCGCTGGGTGCTCTTCGACGACGACACCCGCTTCATGTACCAGGGGATCTTCGACACCGACTTCGACAAGTACACCGAGGACGCCATCGCCCTGTTCACCAAGGCAGGCGTGAGTACGGTCTTCGAGAACCTCGAAGGCTTCCCCGCCGACTGGAAGACCAACCCCGAGGCGTTCATCAGGTTCGTCCGCGAGCATCAGTGCCCGAGCTTCATCGAGTACGGCGAGTATCCGTACGTCACCGCGGATGAGATCAAGAAAGCTCTGCGGATCAAGAGCGCCCTGTCGGAGATGCTCGACCAGATGCAGTGACCTCCGGAGACGAGATGAGCGAGTTCAGAACGGCGCGCACCTACAACCAGAACCATGTGCCGCGCCAGTACACGCCCGGCCGGCGACGGTTGAGCATCTACGTCGCATGGAGTTTCCCGGCCGAGGCGGGCAGGAACCCGGCCGAGCTCGACAACCGGTTCTCCACGATGACCGAGGTGCGCCGGGTGACCTGGCCGGCCTACGAAGACCCGAAATGGTCGGATCCCCTGCGCTTCCAGCAAGGCATCGCGGGAGGGCTGGAGCTGTTCTTCTGGGGCTGGCTGCCTTTCCAGCAGTACGTCCAGGAGACCACCGGCCACCCCGTGCCCGTCTATCAACGCGTCGACCAGGCCGGCTTCCACACCCCGCTGGACGAGCGCGTGCTTTCCGACACCGACACCGTGTTCGTGTGGGGACTGGACCACATGATCACCGGACAGGACGCCACGCCCGGCGAGATCGAGGCGGTGCGCGACTTCCTCACCCGCGAAGGAACCTGCCTGGCCCTGGGACCGCACCACGACGTCGGCGCGTCGGACGACATGGCGGTGCGCGACATCGAGTACTACCACCACGGCGACGCGCTGGTGCCCCGCCAGCAACGCTTCGGCAGGTACACCCGATCACTGATGGCAGGTCTGGGAGTTCCCGTCGAGAACCGCTACGGGCTCCGTCCCGCGGTGACGGACGGCAACAAGAGCGCCCCGCTGTCCATCACCAGGGACCTGGACGCCAAGGGGTGGCTGGAAGGCGTGTCCAGCTTCAACTTCCACATGCACCTTCCCCACTACGCCGTGACCACCGACGATCCCAACGTCATCCATGTGCTGGGCAGGCAGCCGATCGACATGTCCCGACCGCACCCGTTCACCGAGGCCGGGAACACCGAGTTCAACATGTTCCTGTGGATGCCGCCCGGCGGCGACCGGGCCGGTGACGTGATCTTCGCCGACACCACGATCTTCAGCTCGCTGTTCGGCGTCGACGAAAGCCTGCGCGTCTTCTGGAACAACATCGTCTCAGCGAAGTAGCGCGGTAGGGAGGCGAGGTCGTGCTCCAACTCGACGACATCCAGCGCGGGGTCCTCAGTCCACGGCCGTCGCCGTACGCGGCGACCTACATCCTGCTCCGCGTCGACGACCGCGACCATGGGCGGGAGCTGATGCGGCGCGTCGGCGCCGTGGTGACCTCGGCCGCCGACACGGTGAGCCCGATGGGTGAGACGTGGGTCAGCGTCGCGGTTACCTACCACGGTCTCAAGGCGCTCGGGATTCCCCAGGAATCGCTGGACACCTTCGCCTGGGAGTTCCGGCAGGGCATGGCCGCACGGGCCAACGTGCTGGGCGACGTCGGCGAGAGCAGCCCTGCGAACTGGGAACCCCCGCTCGGCACGTCTGACGTCCACGTAGTGCTGGTGGCGCTCGCGCCTGACAGCGCGCGACTGGAAGCCGCCCTCGACCAGGCCCGACCGGCCTACGCCGCCCTGTCCGGCGTGACGGCGATCTGGCGCCAGAACTGCCACGCGCTGCCGACCGAGACCGAACCCTTCGGCTACCGCGACGGCATCAGCCATCCAGCCGTCGAGGGCAGCGGCATCGCCGGATCCAACAAGCTGGAGGTGCCGCTCAAAGCCGGCGAATTCGTGCTCGGCTACCCTGACGAGCTCGGCGGCGTCCAGACCCTTCAGCCCGAGGTGCTCGGACGCAACGGCGCCTACGTGGTCTTCCGCAAGCTCCACCAGCGCGTCGCCCTGTTCCGGCGGTACCTGAAGGACAATGCCACCGGCCCCGAGGACGAGGAACTGCTGGCGGCGAAGATCATGGGACGCTGGCGCAGCGGCGCACCCCTGGCCCTCAGCCCATCGCACGACGATCCCGGCCTCGACGCCGAGCCGTACCGCAACAGCTTCCTCTATCAGCAGGACGACCCGGCGGGATTCATCACTCCCGGCGGCAGCCACATCCGCCGGGGCAACCCCAGGGACGCGGCCGTGGCCGGCGTGCCGAGGCTGCACCGAATGATCAGACGCGGCACTGTGTACGGCCCGCCGCTGCCCGAAGGCGTTCTGGAGGACGACGGGGCCGACCGCGGGCTGATGTTCGCCTTCGTCGGGGCGCACCTGGGGCGGCAGTTCGAGTTCGTGCAGTCCGAGTGGATGAACGACGGCGTCTTCTTCGGCGCGGGCGACGCCAGAGACCCCGTCGTCGGCTCCAGCGACGGCACCGGCGAATACACCATTCCCCGGCGTCCCGTACGGCGACGCCTGTTCTCGCTGCCGCAGTTCGTCGTCACGCGCGGCGGCGAGTACTGCTTCATGCCAGGACTGACGGCACTGCGCTGGCTCGGCGACCTCACCGACTGAGCACTTGCTCTGGCACGACGACCGGGGACCCACATGGACACGCTGCAGCTGCTGTTCAACGCCGTCACCGTCATCTTCATAGCGGCCACCATGTTCGCCGCCGGCCTCGGCGCGACGCTGCCGGCCCTGCGCGCCGTCTTCGCGAACCTTCCGCTGCTCCTGCTGGTGCTCCTGGCCAACCTGGTGGCCATCCCGCTCCTCGGCTGGGGCATCGCCGCGCTGTTCGGCCTGCCCGCGGCAGCGTTCATCGCGCTGCTCCTGATCGCGTCCTCACCCGGCGGGCCGTTCGGCGCGAAACTCGCCATGGTGCAGAACGGCGACGTGGTCGCGGGTGCGGCGATGCAGGTCCTGCTGGCCGCCATCGGCAGCATCACCTTCGGTCCAACGGCGAACATCCTCCTCAACGCCGCGGACGTGGGGGGCGGGGTTTCCCTCGACGTCGCGACCCTGATGCTGACCGTGGCGGTCCTTCAGCTCGTGCCGTTCGCCGTCGGACTGACCGTGCGCCACTACGCGGCGTCCACCGCACGGTCGTGGCATCCCGTGGCCGCCACCGTGTCGAACGTGACGTTCCTCGTCGTGCTGGCGGGCATGCTCGTCGGCAACTGGCGTGACGTCGTCGCGCTGATCGGCTCTCTCAGCCTGCTGGCGGGATTCGTCTTCGCCATCGTCGCCTTCGCTCTCGGCACGGTCCTGGCCACGGGGCCGCGGGAACGCCGCACCACCATGGGCGGAGTCACGGCTGTGCGCAACGCCGGGCCTGCACTGGCCGCCGTCGGCCTCGCCTTCGGCAACGAGCCGGCCATCCTGGGAGCGCTCGCGGCTGTCCTGCTGAGCGGACTGGCCGCGGCCCTGCCCATCGCGGCGGTGCTGAGTCGCCGGCGGGTCGGCAAGACGTCCCGTTAATGGCACTATGTCCTCTTTGGTTAGACTTCGCGGCTTGTGGAGATCTACCTGACCCAGGCGAAAATCGCCCTGCTGCTCGCCCCGCTGGCCATCGCGCTGCTGTTGCTGCCCTTCGTGTCCCGCCAGTACGGCCGCTTCGGGCACATCGGACGGTGGTCGGGGTTCGTCACGGCGGTGCTCGTCCTGTACGCCTGCGGAGTGGTCGCCTTCACCCTGTTTCCGTTGCCCGAGGTGACGCCTACCTTCTGCGCCGTACGGCAGAGCCTCGCGACGCCGCGCTGGCAGCCGCTGTCGAGCATCCACGACGTGATCAGAGAGAACGCCGGACGAGGCCTGCCCGCCGCGCTGTACAGCAGGTCGATGTTGCAGATCGTGTTCAACGTCGCCCTGTTCGTGCCGCTCGGCTTCTTCTTGCGCTACCGGCAGCGGCTCGGCGTCGCGCGCACCCTGATGATCTCCCTCGCCGGTTCGCTGGCGATCGAGTTGACCCAGCTCACCGGGCTGTGGGGGCTCTACCCCTGCGCGTACCGGCTGTTCGACCTGGACGACCTGATCATCAATACGGCCGGCGCGGGACTCGGCTGGGCGCTGGCGGGCCCGGCCGCCCGGCTGCTGCCGGGTCCGTGGCCGGCGCCCCGCCCGGACCTCGCGGCGCCCACCGCCAGTCGACTGGCGCTCGCCATGCTGCTCGACGGCGTGGTGTGGTTCTTCGCCTCGCCGGTGTTCGGGCTGCTTTTCGTCCAGGGCTACCGGCTCGTCACGGGTGGCCCGATGCCCGACGATGCCCTGCTGAGGGACATCCTGCCCGGCTTGTCGTACGCGATGACCGGGCTGGTCATCTTCGTCCTCTTCCCTGCGGCACGCGGGGACGGCGCCACACCGGGCCGCGCGGCCGTACACGTCGCAGTCTGCCACGCGGCGACCGGGCGGCCCGCGCCTGTGCTCCGGCGGCTGGCCCGCTCGGCCGCGCCGTACCTCGCCCTCGTCGGAGGCGCGGCCATCGGCAGCTTCGTGCCCGTCCTCGCCCTCCTCGTCGTCCTGGAGCTGGAACGCCGCGGCGTGATGGCGCGGTGGACCAGGACGCGCCTCATCACGCGGGCGGCTCGGATGCTCGCATGGTCACCCCACGCCAGCCTCCCTGCATGAATCGCATAGTGGGTGCGGTCTTGCTCGGCGTCGCCTTCGGGGCGGGAACCTCGCTGGTCAACGCGTTGTCCTCGCCGTACTCCCCGTTGGGCGCGCCGCTCGACGGCACCGTGTGGGGCGGCGCGGCCCAGGTTCTCAGCCTGCTCGTGGACAGCGGCTGGGCCTGGGCGGCGCTCGCGGTCGGCGTGGGCTGGCTGGTCGGCGGACTCGTCGGAGCAGGCGTGGCCGGAGTGGCAGCGCTGATGGCGGCCACCGCCGCCTATTACGCCATGGACGCTCTCCTCCGGGATGAGCCACTGTCCTGGTTCTGGCCGGAGACGGTGCTGTGGTGGGGCGCCAGCGTGGTCTTCGGCTCGGTGCTGGGCGCGGTGGGCGCCGCCATCCGCCACCCGGGGATGATCGGGCTGCTCGCGGGGCTGACCGTACCCGTGGGCGCCGCCGTGCAGATGGTCGTACTGCCGCCCGCCCCGGGCCTGACGGCGACCTCGACGACGGTGTGGGCGCAAGCTCTCGTCTGGGCAGGCGCCCTGCTCGGCGCGGCACTGATGGTCGCCCGATTCGTCAGGCGGCGCCACACCGCCTGACCGCGCCTGCGGTTGTTCGATGGGCGCGCGATGACCGGCCCCCTCGATCAGGGCGGCGGTACGGCTCGGCAGACGGGCTGCGAGAATGGCACCATCCCCTCGATTCGGTAGGACGACCGACGAAAGGGGCCACACGTGCGTGTCTCTCTGATCCAGCTCGTGGTCTCGGACACCGAATCCGCCGACGAGCGCCGAGCACGGGCCGCCGCCCTCGTCCGCAGCCGGGCCGGCGACGACCTCGTAGTACTGCCCGAACTCTGGACAACCGGCGCCTGGGCCTACGACGACTGGCAGGCAGGCGCCGAGCCCGTCGACGGGCCGACGACGCGCGCCATGTCGGCAGCATCCAGGTCCGCGGCCGTGTGGCTGCACGCCGGGACCGTGGTGGAGCGCGACGACAACGGTTCGCTCTACAACACCGCG
The DNA here is from genome assembly GCF_042754765.1 of Nonomuraea sp. NPDC059194. Classification (NCBI taxonomy): domain Bacteria; kingdom Bacillati; phylum Actinomycetota; class Actinomycetes; order Streptosporangiales; family Streptosporangiaceae; genus Nonomuraea; species Nonomuraea sp. NPDC059194. The sequence continues at coordinate 10,803 of NZ_JBHZBH010000070.1, forward strand.
CTGATCTTCGACCCGTCGGGTGCGCCTACGCCGTACGTACCGCAAGATCCACCGCTACGGGTTCGACACCGGCGAGGCCGTCCTGATGGCCGCCGGGCGGGAGATCGTGACGATCGGCACCGACCTCGGGAAACTCGGCTTCGCCACCTGCTACGACCTGCGCTTCCCCGAACTGTTCCGCGCACTGGTAGACGCCGGGACGGAGATCCTGGTCGTGCCCGCCGCGTGGCCGGCCCAGCGCCGTGAGCAGTGGCGGATCCTTGTGCGCGCCCGCGCGGTCGAGGAGCAGGCCGTCGTGCTGGCGTGCTGCGCCGCGGGCAGCCACGGCGGCATGGAGCAGGCGGGCGGCAGCCTGGTGGTCGATCCATGGGGCACGGTGCTCGCCGAGGCAGGAACGGACGAGGAAATCCTCACCGCGGAGATCGACATGAACGTGGTTGCGGCGATCCGGGCGGAACTCCCGGTCCTTCGAGACCGTGTCCTCGCCATCCCGGCACCCAAGGACGCCGTTTCGTCGGCCACTGACGGGTTTGTTCGCTGAGCTCTGGACCGAGAGCATGGCCTTGAAAATCTGAAGGCGGCGGTTATCGGCCGCGAGCCACCTGAGCGCGCCTGCTGAAACCGTTTTGGCGCCTATCCTGATCTGATGAACCTGGCTTTCAGCGGCGAAATGTGGTTCTGGAAAGGCCCCGCACCATGGCACTTCATCACCGTTCCGGAAGAGGAGTGCGGTGAGCTGGAAGCGACTTCCGCGCTCGTGACCTACGGCTGGGGCATGATTCCGGTCACAGCCCAGATTGAGGGAACCAGGTGGAAGACGTCGCTGTTCCCGAAGAACGGACGGTACATCGTGCCGGTGAAGGCGGGGGTGCGTAAGACCGAAGGGCTTGAGCTAGGCGACACGGTGATGGTCCGCCTCTCCATCGACGTCTGACAACTGCCTCCCCGCGTGCTTCTTTGCAGCTCAAAAGTGGTGGTGGTGTTGCATGCAACTGCCGTACACCACGTCACTGGACGCAACAAGCGGCGAGGATGTCTCTTCTTCCCATGCTCTCCAAGATGGACATCCTTCCGAGGACGAACCCCTGATCTTAGATGTCCGTCAAAGCGGATTGAGCCCAGGTGCGACGCGGCGGGCGATCCGCCGTCTCTTCGGCCCGGGCCCGCACCGGACAACGTCCTACTGGCAGGTTTTCGTCTCGACCGAGCAGTGCTTGACCTCGGGGTAGCGGGTCGATGACTTGTCCAGCAGGGGTTGGGATTTCTTGCGCAGGTGCAGGTCGAAGAAGGCCGCGACGTACCTGCGGGTGATGTCCATGGCGCGGACACCGGGTATGTCGGCGCCGTCGTCGATGCCGAGCTGGTCGACCAGCACGCCGAGGTCGGTGAAGGACGTGTGCTCCGCCCCGGTCACCAGGAGCCAGCGCTTCCAGCCGTTCAGCTGCTTCCAGTCGCGCTCCCAGGTGGCGGCCGCATCTCCCTTCCCCGGGGTGTAGGTGGCCGGCTTGCCCAGGAACAGGAACGGCCGTGCCAGTCCGCTGTCTGGGATCCGGACCTCTGTGGTGCCGTCGATGTCGATGCCGGCGCGTATCCGGGAGTCCTTGAGCATGGCAGCGATAGTGCTCGCTCCTCCGGCGGAGTGGCCGGCCATAGCGATCCTGGATGTGTCGATCAGGCGGGCGCCCTTCCATTTCGAGTGCGACCCGGTCAGCTGGTCGAGCACGAAGGAGACGTCGGCCGCCCGGCTCTTCGCCAGCTTCTCCCACCACGCCGGATTCTTCTTGATCTCGCATGTGACGCAGGTGGCCACCCGTCCGTCGGGGAAGGTGGTGGCGACGTTCTCGTAGGTGTGGTCGATCGCGGCCACCACGTAGCCTCGACTAGCCAGATCCTCGGCCAGCGCCGTAAGTTCGGTCCGGGGCTTGGTGTGGCCTGGGGAGAGCACGACGAGGGGTAGACCGTGCCTGCGACCTGCTGGGTTGGCGTCGGTGAAGGCGTTGGTCCGTGTCTTGCTCAGCGTGTCGGCCGGCACGCTGGTGATCTCCCCGCTCTTCAGAAGGAGCTCGGATTCCTTGGGTGTCATGTACATGGCCCGCTTACGGCCCGGCGACTTGGCCGGGTACCACAGGGAGACCATGAGCTCCCGGGCTTTCACCGAAGGGACCCAGGGGTCGGAGCGGGAGGTGTCTTTCAGGTACAGGGACGTGGTGCCGATCGGATGCGAACCGGTCGGCTTGGGCAGGTAGAGCTTGCTGCTCACTGTCGGCGAAAGGCCGACCGAGGCAGGCGCGGAAGCGGACGAGGCAGCCCCGGACTCCGCGGACGCGGCCGACGGGGTCGCCACGAAGGAGAGCAGCCCGGCGGCGACCACACCGCCGCGCAGGATCCGGCCCCTTGCGCTCCGGAATATGCCCCGCTTGTTGGCGGCCGTCCCTCCCCCGGCGGTGTGCGTCGGGGCACCCGCGCCGCCGTACCGCCTGCCCGTGTCCACCGGCTCTGTCACATGACCCATGAACGTGTCCGTCCTTCCGATCGAAACGGTCGCTTAGGCGGGAAGTCCCGCGGCGGCCTGATGGCAGGGACGAGGCTAAAAGCGGCCGATGTCCACGCGCGTCGGTCGTCGTACCCATATCGGATACCTCTGGGGAACGACCCGCCCGCGGTGTCATCCCTGCGATGTACTCCCAACGGACACCGCCGTGGTCACTGAAGACGATGTGCGGCGGGTCACGCGAACGCGACAATGTGCCGGTGGCAGACGAACGACGGCTTTGGCGGCAGTACGTGCAGGACATATTGCGGCCGGAACCGCGAACCGCCCATCCGTCTCACAGGGCTCTCGCCGCCGACGCGCTGCTCGCGATCTTCCTGACCGTCATCGCGCTGATGGCGGCGGGGGGACTCCAGGGCCCAGTCCATCGCGTCGACGTGCAGTCGCGCCCTCTGAGCGAATTGCTGCGACTGCGGCCTTCTCCGGTGGTTCCATCTCCCCCGGCGGTTCCATCTCCCCCGGCGGTTCCATCGCCTCCGGTGTTACCGGACGCGAGCATCGGCGTCCGGCCGCCCGTTCCTGCGCGGAGCAACCCGCCTCATGGCGCCGTCTCCAAGGAGTACGAGCCGCCCGTGCTCCTGGTGGCGCTGACCGCCTTGCCGCTGGCCGCCCGGCGCAGGTATCCCCTCACCACCTTCTGGGTGGTGGTGTCCGCGGCGCTGGCCACGAACGGCGGTGAGACGTGGATCACCGTGGTGACCTGCGCGATCGCCGGCTACAATGCCATCGCCCACAGCCGCAACCGAGTGCCCGCGGTGGCCAGCCTCCTGCTCGCGGCCGTGCTCGCCGGTGCCGTGTACCGGGATGTCGCATCCAGCCTCCCCAGTCTCCCCAGTTGGCTGGGGCCTTACGTCGTCCTGCTGAGCGCCGCGGTCTGCGCGAGCGTCATCCGGTTCTTGCGGCGGAGCCGGGATCGGCTCACCGAACTTCAGCAGGCCCAGGAGGACGCCATGCGAAAGGCAGTCGAGGCCGAGCGTTCCCGGATCGCCGCCGAACTCCACGATGTGGTGACCCACAATGTGAGCGTGATGGTGATCCAGGCGGGCGCGGCGCGCAAAGTGGTGGACGCCGAGCCGGAACTGTCCAAGCAGGCACTGCTCGCGATCGAAAGCAGCGGTCGAGCCGCCATGGCCGAACTGCGCAACGTCATGGGCCTGCTTGCCGGACCGGAAAGCGGGCACGTGGACAGCTGGGGCGACGGGCTCGAACCGCAACCCGGACTCGACCAACTCGACGGCCTCATCGAGCGGGTACGCGCCGCGGGGGTGTCGGTGGACGTCGCGCTCTCGCCGCCGAGCCCTCTGTCCGACGGGGTCGGGCTCACTGTCTACCGCGTCGTGCAGGAGGCTCTGACCAACACAATGAAGCACGCGGTCGGCGCGGCAGCGTCCGTCACGATCGGCCACAGCGGCGACTGGCTGGAAATCGAGGTCACCGACACCGGCGGCACGCCGGGCCCCCAGCCGCGAGCCGGCAACGGCCGCGGGCTGATCGGGCTACGTGAACGGCTGGCCGTCTACGGCGGAATCCTGGTCGCCGGACCCAGAACCGGAGGCGGGTATCGGATCACGGCCCGCATTCCGTGGACCGCCGCATGAGCGGGCCGCTGCGCGCGGTCATTGCCGACGACCAGGCGCTGGTCCGTACCGGGTTTCGGATGATCCTCGCCGCCGACGGCATCGAGGTGGCGGCGGAGGCGGCCGACGGAGCCGAAGCGGTCGCCGCCGTGCGGAGCACCAGGCCGGACGTCGTGCTCATGGACATCCGGATGCCGCGGATGGACGGCATCGAAGCCACCCGCCAGATCATGAGCGGTAGAACGAACGAGACCCGCGTCATCATCCTGACCACTTACGATCTCGACCACTACGTCTACGCCGCCCTCACCGCCGGCGCCAGCGGCTTCCTGCTCAAAGACGTCAGCCCCGAGCACCTGGTGGCCGCGGTACGTCTGGTGCGCTCCGGCGACGCCCTGCTCGCGCCGACCATCACCCGCCGCCTCATCGAGCGTTTCGCGCCCCGCGACGAGGCGAAGGCCGACCTCCACCGCGATCTGTCCGAACTGACGCCACGAGAACTGGAGGTGCTACGCCTGCTCGCCACCGGCCTGAGCAACGCCGAACTGGCCGATCGGCTGACTCTCAGCGCGACGACGGTGAAAACCCACGTCGCCCGCATCCTGTCCAAACTCGGCCTCCGCGACCGTGTCCAGGCCGTCGTGTTGGCCTACGAAACCGGGCTGATCTCCCCAGGCGGCCTATCGGGCGCTGGCTGACCCGCCTGCGCGCTTGCCACATGGCACGCGTGTCCGCCAACCTCCTTGGTCACCATGATCTCGGCTGGACGGCGGTACAGCGGGAACTCGTCGCCGCCCAGAGACTCGGGACGCCCGGCCTGGGTCGCCGCAGCGAGGCTGGGAACTGTGCGGCGTCTGGCTGCACGAGGCCTAGCTCGACCCCGCGAAGGACGCGGCCCTGTCAGCGCTCGATCAGAGTATCTACGCTCACGCCCCGCCCCCGACGAGAAGCGCAAAGTTATCGCGAAGCGGGGCGACACACTTCGATAGGCCCGACCAAGAGGCGGCCCTCTCCGAAATTCAGGAGGGGGTCGTCAACGCGGCCTCTTAGCCCGCCGCCACCACCTCGATCTCCACCAACCAATCGCTGGCGAGCGTCTGCGCAACGATCGCCGTCGTGGGCACCTGCCGTCCGCGCAGGGCAGCCACCCTAGCCTTGGCATTTGCCTCGGCATAGGAGGGATCACGTAGGTAACTCGTAAGCCTCACGATGTTGTCCACGCTCATCCCCGCCTCTGCGAGAATCGCCCGAAGATTCGTCCAGATGAGCTCGAGCTGTTCTTCGAGCGTCGCTCCCGGGACGCCATCGCAATCCAAGCCCATGGTTCCCGCGATGAACAGAAACCGAGACGGATTCCGCACCTCAATCGCGTGCACGAAGTCATCGGTGGCGGCGTAGATACCCTCAACCGGGTTGTGAACGATCATCTCCATGGTGGCCATCTTGGCCCATCGCAGAACTAGCCCCAAGAGCCAATCTGACGCAATTGGCTCATCGCAAACGACGAGATCTCACCCCACCATCAAGATCAAGTGCGGCCTCCTCGTAGGGTCTGTCCAGTAAACCGTACAGTCCCTCCTCGTAAGGGTTAGGCACACCCGCGATCAGTTTGTTCACACGCACTAAGCTTGACGTTTAACCCTTGCGGTTCCGGTGCTCGGTGAGCGTTTCGGCGCGTTTGGTGGTCTTACCCACGTCGTGGTGACGGGCGGGTGCGCGATTCTTGGAGCCCGGGGGTCTGCCGGGGCCGGGCGTGCTGAGTTTCGGCGCTCTGGCGGGCAGAGGCAGGCGTGGGCGGAGGTGTCGAAACCCTCGCCGGACGCGGGCGGGGGTCAGCCGTTCGGATGAAGTAGGACGTTCCCACGGGCGGCGCAGGTCAGATGCAAGCGTCCAGGCGAGCCGGAGCTGGGTGTAGGCCGTGATGATCAGCCAGGTCCAGCGGTCGGCGGCCTGTGGGTCGCGGATCTTCGGGGCGGTCCAGCCCAGGGTCTGTTTCCACATCCGGAACGTGTGCTCAAGGTCGAATCTGCGGAGGAACGCCTGCCAGAGCCGGTCCAGATGGGCCGCCGTGATGCCGGTGGCCGAGGTCCACAGCCATACCGGCTTGGGGTCGCGTTCGCCGGGCAACTGCTCGACCTGGAGCCGGATGAGCGTGCCGTCGATGACGGGGAGCGCGCCGTCGTGGTCGAGCCAGGCAGCGCGGCGGGTGATCCGGTGGTGCAGTCGGTCCCAGCAGGAGGCGACGGCTTTCCCGTACCGGCTGGTGTCGGTGGCCGTGGTGTGGGTGGATGCGCCCCAGGTGCTCTCGTCCTTCATCCGGAACTCGGCCCCGTGTTTGGGCGGCCGGCCACCGGCTGGGCTGGCCAGCAGGAACTCTTCGCGGGAGGGCGCCGGGCGGCTCAGCACCCGGTCGGAGCGCAGTCGGCCCAGCACTTCCACCGGCAGGTCGGCCAGCAGGAAGGCCAGGCGGGCGGTGTCGTAGCCGGCGTCGAGCACGATGAGGATGTCCGGGTCGCCCATCCGCCACTGGCCCGCTTCGATCAGGCGGGTGACCAGGTCACGGACCTGGGTTGCGGTGACGGCCGCCTCGTCGTCGTCAGGGCGCAGCCGGATCGCGTCCAGCACAGCGGTCCAGGAGGTGCGGCCGGTCTCCAGCGCGGCGATGATCGAGTATGGCCAGCCGGGGATCATCTGATGGTCGCCCTTGCGGCGCCGTAGACATGGCAGAACAGCCGCTCGGGACTGGTCGGCGCGTCCGGACGCAGCCAGGGCGTCACGTCGGCGGCCAGCACGATCCGCCCGCCCGCCGCGCGAGGCAGTGGCACCGTGGCCAGGGCCCGCCGCAGCCGGGCGATCTCGATCTGGCCGTGGTTGATCGCGTCGTACAGGGCGCCGTGGCCGCGGCGATGTTCGGGTGCCAACGCCAGCCCGACCATCGTGCGGACCGGGCCGTCGGCGCATAACACCGCCTCGACCAGCTCGAACAGCTCATCTCGCCGGGCGGTCAGGCAGGCGAAGACCTCCTGCCGGAAATCGGCCAGCTCCGTCCACGCCTCCAGCATCTGGCCGTCCTCACCCGAATCCGGGACGCCCCGCGCTGCGCGTGCCAGCATGGATGGCACAGCCACCGCCTCCTCTTCCTTGGGTTGACACCTTGAAGATGGAGACGGTGGCTGACTCGATTCACGGCGACACGCCGTATCTCGGAAGACACAATCCGCTATGGCGGATTAATCACCCCTGCTGCCGATCGCGGCAAATGCGCAGCTCAGAGGTTAAACGTCAAGCTAAGCCCACGAAACGTGCTTGCGATGTGACACAAAAACGCCCCGGAGCGATGATCGCTTCGGGGCTTCTTTGCAGCTCAGGAATGGTGGTCAGGGGCAGGGTCGAACTGCCGACCTTCCGCTTTTCAGGCGGACGCTCGTACCAACTGAGCTACCTGACCCAGAGCGGTCCTGACGGGACTTGAACCCGCGACCTCCACCTTGACAGGGTGGCGAGCACTCCAAACTGCTCTACAGGACCTTGCTTCGTTCCGGCCTTCCGGCCGGACCGCCTCGCTTAGCTTACCAGTCTTTCGGAGGCCTTCGACCTGCCGTCTGCCTGGTGTCGCCGTGCCCCCAACGGGATTCGAACCCGTGCCGCCGCCTTGAAAGGGCGGTGTCCTAGGCCGCTAGACGATGGGGGCTCGGGACTTTCGTCCCGTTCCTGACGTCTTCCGTTGGAGACCTCTGAAGCATAGGGGACGATTGCCCGTAGTGCCAAAGTGGTTATCCATCGGAGGCTCCGCTGACGGTTCCCGTTGGCGACGGGGCCGTCGTTGGCGCTGGGGAAATCATACGTCGAGGGTCAGGCTCGACGTGACGCTGGATGTGCACCGACTGCTCTCCGAGGCCGCCGAGCGTGATGTCGTCCCAGGCCTGGAGCCGTTTTGTGGCTCTGTCGAAGTACAGAACGGAAGCCTGGACGGGTGTCGGCTCGGCGTGTTCGAGGGCGCGCAGGCCGGCGCCGCCGGTGGAGCCCTGGACGAGGACGCGGGTGCCGGTCGGCAGGAGCGTGGTCGATCGGCGGTGGGAGTGGCCGGCCAGCACCATGGGGGCGGCTCCGGAGAAGCCCCTGGCCGCGTCGGGGTCGTGGACGGCGACGAGGTCGATGGGTGAGGGCCGCGGCAGCCGTACGGCATGCTCGCGGCCGAACTCGCGCATGTGGGCGGGATCGTTGTTGGCCGGCACCGACTTGTCGGGGGTGAAGCGGGGGTCGCCGAGGCCGTAGATGCGCAGCCCTGCCACGGTGGCGGACCTGTCGTCGAGGACGATGGCGTTCTTCTGCGCGGCGACCGCGCGCTCGGTGACCTTGGAGTCGTGGTTGCCCCTGACGAAGACGTACGGCACGCCGAGCTTGCCGATCTCCTCCATGAAGGCGTTCTCCGCCTTGGTGCCGTGGTCGGAGATGTCGCCCGTGTCCACGATGGCGTCGACCATGAACTGATCCTTGAGCGAGCGGACGACGTTCCACGCGATCGGGTTGATGTGGATGTCGGAGACGTGAAGGATCTTGATGGAGGCCGGGGCGGGGTCGTAGGTGGGCAGGGCGGAGACCGTGTCGTACAGCTTCGAGACGTTCGTGACGAGTTTGGTGAGCTGCTGGCGGTACGACTCGAACTTGGTCACGATCGACTGCGCGCTGCCGACGAGCGACGGCGCGGCGGCGATCAGCCCCGAGTAGCGGGGTTCGACGAGGGAGCTCGGGCGGAAGGTGGCGTAGGCGACGACGCCGGTGCCCGCCAGGGCGACGGCGGCCGCCAGCAGGCTGTAGAGGGCGACCTTGGGCCTGCGGAAGACGACGAATCCGGCGATGAGCGCGCCCGCGGCGGCACACAGGAGCGAGCGGATCACCAGCGTCTGGATACCGTTGCGCAGGTCGTACTCGATGATCTCGGGCAGCCGTGTGGCGAGCTTCGGGTCGTCGATGAGGGCCTTGGCCTTGTCCTGGTCGATGTTCTCGAGCGTGATGCGCAGGCGCAGCGGGGCGTCGTGGCTGCGGAACCTGAGCGTCCCGAGCGGGTGGGCGTCGACCACCGTCTCGCCGGTCCACGCGGGCCTGAGCGACATGCCCGCCTCGACCGGCCCGACCTGCGCGCGGACGGTCCCGCTGAGGATGATGCCGAGCCATGCGCCGACCGCGGCCACGAGGAGCACCGCCGCGACCCTTGCGGCCCGCGACCGTATGACTGTTCTGATGACGTTCATACGCCTTCTTGCCTACCCGACGGACGGGGCAGAATGGCAACCGTGATGGAGGTCTCCCGGGAGAAGTTCGAGGAACTCGTGGCCGAAGCATTGGACACGATCCCTCCCGAGCTGGCTCGCGTGATGGACAACGTCGTGGTGGTGGTCGTCGACGACCCGCCGGAGCCTGATCTGCTCGGGCTGTACACCGGCGTCCCCCTCACCGAGCGCGGCGACTGGTATTCGGCCGTTCTGCCCGACCGGATCGAGATCTACCGCAACCCGATCTGCGAGATGTGCGACACCGAAGAGCAGGTCGTGAAAGAAGTGCAGATCACGGTCGTCCACGAGATCGCGCACCATTTCGGGATCGATGACGACCGACTCCACCAACTCGGTTGGTAATCACCGGCTGACGGTTACAGTTTGCAAGAGCTTGGCTGCTTTCGGTTGCGTACCAGCCGCTCTACCGGCACCTTAGGTGACATCGCGAGCACTCTGAGTCAGGTTCGGCGGGGACCGATGGGGGCGAGGCTTCCGGGGAGGCACCGGCGTGCCTCAGAACGTCAGGCCACGTATGGCGAGGTCTTCGCCATACGTGAGTTTCGCGCGCTCTGGTACGGCCAGGGCCTTTCGTTGCTCGGTGACCAGCTCGCGCAGGTGGCGCTGGCCGTGCTCGTGTTCAACAGAACCCAGTCGGCCATGGCCACGGCGGCCGTCTACGCGCTGACGTACCTGCCGTCGATCGTCGGCGGGCCGCTGCTGGCGGGCCTGGCCGACCGCTTCGCCCGCCGCCGCGTCATGATCGTGTGCGACCTCGTCCGCGCGTTGCTGGTGGCCGTCATGGCCGTCCCCGGCATGCCGTTCGCCGCGCTGTGCGTGCTGGTGTTCTTCGTCGTACTGCTCAGCGCGCCGTTCTCGGCGGCCAGGGCGGCGCTGCTGGCCGAGGTGCTCGCGGGCGACCGCTACGTCGTGGGCTCCGCGCTGCAGAACATGACCAACCAGGCCGTCCAGATGCTCGGCTTCGCCGCCGGCGGCGCCATGATCGCCTTCCTCGGGCCCTATCGGGCGCTGGCGCTCGACGCGGCCACGTTCCTCGCCTCCGCGCTGATCCTCGTCTCGGGGGTACGGCGCAGGCCCGCCGCCGGCCGTACGGATGGATCGAAACCGTCGATGTGGCACATGACGCGCGCCGGCGCCGTGCTCGTCTTCGGCGACAGGAAGCTGCGCACGCTCGTCATGTTCGCCTGGTTGTGCGGGTTCTACGTGCTGCCCGAGGGCATCGCGGTGCCGTACGCGGTCGAGTTGGCGAAGGGCACGACGCTGCCGGTGCCGGTGATCACCGGGCTGCTGATGGCGGCGATGCCGACGGGCACGGTGCTGGGGGCGTTCCTTTTCAGCAGGTTCGTCTCGCCGTCGGGACGGCTGCGCGCCATGGGGTGGCTGTCGATGCTCACGTGCGCGCCGCTGATCGTGTGCGCGATGCGGCCTTCGCTGGCGATCGTGCTCGCGCTGTGGGTTCTGTCCGGGATCGGAGGCGCCTACCAGCTCGCGGCCAATGCCGCCTTCGTCCAGTGCGTCCCAGCCGAACGGCGCGGCCAGGCGTTCGGGCTCGTGCAGTCAGGGCTGATGGCCGCGCAGGGCATCGGCATCCTGATCGGCGGGCTCGCCGCCGAGAGACTCGGTCCCGAGCCGGTCGTCGCCCTCGCCGGGGTCAGCGGGGTGACGGTCGCGGCCGTGCTGGCCATGATGTGGACCGAGTCTCGCGGCGACGTCGTCGCCAGGGTGCGCGCCCAGGCCGCCGCCTGAGCCCGCCCGCATGGTCACGCCTGCGGCTTCTGGTCACCGGGAACCGTGGGCTCCTGGTGCTTCCAGTCACCGGCGGGGCTGTAGTCGGGGGTCTCCTGCTGCCAGGTGTTCCTGGACTTGTTGTTGTTGATCAGGTCCTGGACGATCGAGCTGTCCTTGCCCTCCTCGGGCATGAGCAGCCAGCCGATCGCGTAGACGCCGATGCCGACGCCGCCGAACAGCGACGCGATCGCCAGGCCGATCCTGACCAGGTTCGCGTCGATGCCGATGTACTCTCCGATGCCGGAGCACACGCCCGCGATGATCCTGCCCCGGCGGGTCCTGCGCAGCTGCTTGATGTTCGATTCGCTCATGCCTCAAGACTGCCCCCGAGGGCGGTCTTTCCACATCGGGATTGCCCCTGGTAGAACCCTGGGGTATGGACGACTTGCTGAGGGTGGACGACAGGCTCACCGGCGACCAGAAACTGATCAGGGACACGGTCCGGTCGTTCGTCGCCGACCGCGTCCTGCCGTACGTCGGCGACTGGTTCGAGGAGGCGACCTTCCCTGCCCGCGAACTCGCGCCCGCCCTCGGCGAGCTCGGGCTGCTCGGCATGCACCTCGAGGGGTACGGCTGCGCCGGCACCGACGCGACCTCGTACGGCGTGGCCTGCCGCGAGCTCGAAGCGGGCGATTCGGGCTTGCGCTCCTTCGTGTCGGTCCAGGGCTCCCTGGCCATGTTCCCCATCTGGAAGTACGGGTCGGACGAGCAGAAGGAGCAGTGGCTGCCCCTGATGGCCTCAGGGTCGGCCATCGGGTGCTTCGGCCTCACCGAACCCGACCACGGCTCCGACCCCTCGTCCATGCGCACCAACGCCAAGCGCGAGGGATCCGACTGGATCCTGAACGGCTCCAAGATGTGGATCACCAACGGCTCGATCGCGGACGTCGCCGTCGTCTGGGCCCAGACCGACGACGGCATCCGCGGCTTCGTCGTCCCGACCGACACGCCCGGATTCTCCGCCCCCGAAATCCACAAGAAGATGTCGCTCAGGGCGTCGGTGACCTCCTCGCTGTACTTCGACGACGTACGCCTGCCGGGCTCCGCCGTACTGCCCGAGGTCGTCGGGCTGCGCGGACCGCTCTCCTGCCTGTCAGAGGCCCGCTTCGGCATCCTCTGGGGCGTCGTCGGCGCCGCCCGCGCCTGCCTGGAGTCGGCGATCTCCTACTCCCAGACGCGCGTCCAGTTCGACCGGCCCATCGGCGGATTCCAGCTGACGCAGGAGAAGCTTGCGTGGATGTACGTCGGGCTGGCACAGTCGTCGCTGACCGCTTTCCACTTGGGAGCCCTGAAGGACGCGGGGGAACTCACGCCCCGGCAGATCAGCTTCGGCAAGCTCTCCAACGTGCGAGCCGCGCTGGACATCGCCCGGCAGGCCCGCTCGATCCTGGGCGGAAACGGGATCACCCTGGAGTATCCGGTGATCAGGCACATGACGAACCTGGAGAGCGTGCTGACGTACGAGGGGACAGAGGAGATCCATACGCTGGTGCTGGGAGAGGCGCTGACCGGGCTGTCGGCGTACAGGTGAGGTGCCTGACGTCGCGCTGGGGGCGGTACTCTCTGTACCCTGCATCTTGCGAGGGGCGTTAGCTCAATTGGCAGAGCTGCGGACTTTTAATCCGTAGGTTCCGGGTTCGAGCCCCGGGCGCCCTACCACTCTGACCCGAAAATAACGATCATGTGGGCAGGCGGCAGCGAACCCCGGCGCGCAGGCATCGGGCAGGGCCAGTGAGAGCCGTATGAGTCAGGCA
>NZ_JBHZBH010000071.1:0-22631 GCF_042754765.1 Nonomuraea sp. NPDC059194
CCGCCCACTGAGCGGCGGTCAAATCACCACGACCCACCCGAAGATCATCCCAGAAGTAGATCACTCACGTGATCCACTTCTGAAACACGCCCTAGGCGGCCAACATCTGCGCCGAATCGGCCGAAAGTACGGTCGCAGACCGTGAGACCCGACTTGTGGTCGATGTCCGCACCGGGCCGCATCCGCAGGATTGGGCCCCATGCCCTATGAAGATCACTCTCCGGGACTGAACGCCGGAGATCTGACCGGCGCTCCCGGTGTCCCCTCCGCCCGCGCCGAGGCGACGGCATGGGAGACCCCGCAGATGACTTCCCCCGGCCGGCCGCGTATCGCCGCGCTCGACGTTCTGCGCGGGTTCGCGCTGTGTGAGATCCTGCTCGCCAACATCCAGTTGATCGCCGACGGCGGCACCGCCGTCGTGACGCAGCCCATGGGGGACTGGGACCCTTGGCTCGGGCTCCCGATCTTTTCCTTGCTGTTCGGCATCGGGTTCTCGCTGCTGCTGGACTCCGCCGCGCACCGTGTCCCCCGCCCATGGCTGGTCCTGCTGCGCCGGCTTCTGACGCTGCTCGCGATCGGCCTCGTACACATGCTGCTGTGGCCGGGCGAAGTCTTGACCAAGTACGCCATCGCCGGCTTGCTGGTCCTGCTGCCCTCGACCTGGCTGCCGCGGTGGGCCGTGGCCGGCCTTGCCGCCGCGCTCGTGACGGTGGCGGTGATCAGCGGGGGCGGGCCCTTGCTGATTGCCGGGCTGTTCCTGCTGGGCTCGGCACTGGTCCGATACGGGGTGATCGAGAAGATCGAGCGGTCCACCCGAGGGCCGCTCCTGCTGGGCCTGGCTTTCGCGGCGGGACTGGCCTCTGCCCTATGGGTACAGGCCAGCATGCGGGCCGTGGGGGCCACGACGTACCTGCCTGCCACGACCACCCTGGCCGATCTGCTGCTCGCCGGTATATACGTGTGCGTCCTGCTGGTCCTGCTCAGAACGCCGCTGAGACCGGTGCTGCAGTTCGTCTTCGCGCCGCTGGGCCGGATGGCACTGACCAATTATTTGACCGCCACACTCCTCGTTCTGGCGGCCAGCCACATCCTCGGCCTGCCGATCGGCCAGTCGTCGTCGGCGGCGTTCCAGGCCGCGGGAGTGATCCTGGCGGCCCAGTGGCTGTTCTCCGCCCTCTGGCTGCGCCGCTATCGCCAGGGCCCCATGGAGTGGCTCTGGCGCTGGGCCACCTGGGCCCGCCGTCCCGCCCTACGCATCCCACGAGCTGAGCTCATCCCGTGACAATCGGACAATGACCAGGAGCCATCTGAATCGAGAGATCTACGTATGGACCTGTAGGAGCCGCGAGATGCGATTCTTCCCGGCTAACCACCGCGGCCGTCGGGGGGTGAGACTCCCTCCGGCCACCCAACGAAGCCCTTCCAGCCCGTCACCGCGTGAGCGGCGTTGCGGGTCGGGCGGGTGTCGACGCCGTGATCGAGGAGCTTGCCGCTGAACCCGGACGTGCTCGCGGGCCGGCCAGGGACGCGGCCGGGGAACAGCCAGGTGACCGGGACGGCCATGGATCTGGTTTTCAGGTTGGAGCTACTGTCCCCGGCGGTTCAGTTCCAGTACGGCGGGGTTGCCGCTGCCAGACGAGTCGTGTGGCCCCCGTGGGTGGACCGGTCGGGGTTGTGCGAGCAGCGCGGCACCGATAATCACCAGGACTCCGACCATCTGCAGGATCGACAGCGTCTGATGCAGGAACAGATATCCGAGGAGGGTTGCGACGATCGGACTCCCCAAGGCAAGGACAGAGACCGCCAACGCCGGCAACTTCTCTATCCCGCGGAACCAGATCGCATAGCTGATGACCGCGCCCAGGGACATGAGGTAGCCGAACCCGATGATGTTGGTTCCGCTGATGGTGCTCGGCAGCCCTTCGAGGGACAGCGTGAAGGGCAACAACACGAGCCCGCCTGCGATGAGCTGCCAGGCGGTGAAGGAAAGGATCCCCACTCCGTCCGGGCGTCCCCAGAGCTTGGTCAGCGTGATGCCGGTGGCCATGCAGGCCGCTCCAGCCAGCGCCGCCGCCACGCCGACAAGATCCAGCGCCGCTGCCCCTCGGGACACCAGCAACACGACACCGCCTGCGCCGAGGACACAGGCCGCCACGTGTGCGTACCGAATTCGGTCCCCGATGAGCAGCGCTGCCAAGACGAGCACAAACATCGGCTGCGCCGACGTGATCATTCCTGCGATACCGCCCGGTAGGCGATAGGCCGCGACGAACAACAGGAAGTTGAACGCGCCGATGTTGAGCGTTCCGAGCACCAGGGCGCGCCACAGCCAGATCCCGGTCGGCAGCGTACGGGTGAAGGTCAGCAGAATCAGGCCCGCGGGCAGCGCCCGCACGGTGGCGGCCAGCAGCGGACGGTCCGGCGGCAACCACTCGGTCGTCACCAGGTAGGTGGTTCCCCAGATCGCCGGTGCCAGCGCCGTCACACCCGCGGTAAGGAGTTGCCTGCCACTGTTCATGCCGCGCCGTCCTCACCGACGTCGCGGATGCAATGCAACATATGTGGGTTCACGTATAACCGTTTCTCGACGCTGTCCGCAGCTCCGGATAGCGGTTGTCAATGCTGGTGGCGGAGGTGGGCGGGCTGTTCGCTGATCCGCACCAACCGCTCGAAGTCGACGGCCACGCCGCGCAGTACAACGTCCACCAGCGGCCGGACCGAGGAGCGGTCGATCGGCGCGTCACCGAACAGCGCGCGCTGATAGACCACGGACGCCAGTAGGTCCACCAGGAGTTCCGGGTCGACATCGGGCCGCAGGTCGCCCCGCTCGACGGCGCGCTGCACCGCGATGGTGGCGGCGTGCCTGCTTGGCTCCACCAGCACCGCCACCAGGTGCTGATGGAGGTCGGCATCGCCGGCGCAGTCGGCGATCAGTGGCGCGAGGACCCTGGGGGGCAGCCGGTCGTGCAGCGCCGCGGCGAGCAGCTGCACGCTCCGGGTGAGGTCGCACCGGGTGCAGCCTTTGCCCGGCGCCGGCGGCGCCACCAGCACAGACGCCAGCGCGTCGATGACCAGTCGCTGCCGCACGGGCCATCGGCGGCGGATCGCGGCTTTCGTGGTACCGGCCCTGGCTGCGACCGTCTCGATGGCGAACCCGGCGTACCCGGACTCGTGCAGCACCGCCACGGTCGCGGCCAGCACTGCGGCGTCGATCGCTGGATCACGCGGCCGCCCGGCCCCGGCAGGACTCACTGCGCTTCGCCAAGCGCGCAGAACCGGCAGACCGGCCCCTCGGGCACGGTGAAGGGCGCCATACCCGCCTGCCACTCCCCCTCACCCGCGTAGAGCTCCGATGCCCGCTCCACATCCCTCACGACAAACTCCCTATTTCGATCCGCACCGGCTCGGATCGTAATAGGGGTAGGTCGCCAGAAGCAAGGCCGGACTCTGCGGCGGCGTGCCGTGATCGGGGTCTTGGGACTATCCGGCCGGAATTGAACGATAAGCCTCCGCCGCAGGTCAGGGGGTGCGCGCCGAGGCGTCGCGGACGGGTTGATCTCGGTTTGGGCGTACCGGCTGGTAGACGGTCATTGATCTCATACCGTCGCGGTTTATGTCGTTTCAGTACTTGTCTGAGGAACAGAGGGCCCGCTATCGGCGGTTCTTGACGGATCCGTCGCCGGAGGATCTGGAGCGGTTCTTCTACCTGGACGCGGACGCGTTGGCGGAGGTGGCGAAGAAGCGCGGTCCGCACAACCGGCTCGGCTGGGGTCTGCAGTGGGGGACGGCGCGGATGCTCGGCACGTTCCTGGCCGATCCTGGCGATGTCCCGCATGTGGCGGTCGACTACGTTGCCGAGCAGCTCGGGGTGGCGGACCCTTCGTGTATCAAGAACTACGCGGAGCGGCTCCCGACCCAGCATGAGCACGCGCGGGAGATCCGCGAGCTGTTGGAGTTGCGGGAGTTCGCGGAGGCGGAGGCGGAGCTGCGGGTGTTCGTGGCGTCGCGGGCGGCGCAAACGCGGGATTCGCGGCGGGAGCTGTTCGACCGGGCGGTGGTGTGGCTGATCGAGAACCGGGTGTTGCTGCCGGGGATCACGACGCTGGCGCCGCTGGTCACGAACGTGCGGGCGGAGCAGCTGGCTGCGGTCAACGCCCATCTGGTGGAGCAGACGCCGGTGGAGATGCGGCGGGAACTGCTGGAGACCCTGGTCGTGCCGGCGGGGAAGAAGGTATCGCCATTGGAGTGGATGCGTACAGCGGTGGCGCTGTTGTCCGGGGCGGGGATGAAGGAGGCGCTGAACCGGTCCGTGGCGGTGTGGGCGTTCGGTGCGGGCGCGGTCGACGTGGGCGGGGTCGCACCGGTGAAGCTGACGGAGCTGGCCGCCTACGGGATGTCCGCGAAGGCACCGAAGATCGGGCAGTTGAAGGGGAGCCGGCGGGTCGCGACGTTGCTGGCAACGATGCGGCATCTGGAGGGTGCGTCGGTCGATGACGCGCTGCTGCTGTTCGATCTGCTGATGTCCACGAAGCTGCTGGCGAGGACGAGTCGGGATGAGAAGAACGCGAAGCTGAAGTCGCTGCCCAAGTTGCGCAAGGCCGCGCTGCAGGCCGAGTCGGCGCTGCGGGCAGCGCTGGACACCCCGATGACCCAGCAGGAAGAGTCCCCGCAGCCCGATGACCAGGCTGGGGAGAGCGCCGAGTCGGGGCCGGTGGTGCGCGAGACGACCGCGTCGGAGATGATCGCACGGATCGCGTCGGTGGTGCCGATCGAGCAGTTGGAGGCGGCGCTCGCGGTGATCAAGGAGTTGGTGCCTCCGGCCGGTGAGGACGAGGATCTGGCGTGGCGGGCGGAGCTGACGAACCGGTTCGCCTCGGTGCGCGGGTTCGTCGAGCTGCTGGCCGACACGATCCCCTGGGGCGGCACCGACGCCGGTGTCCCGGTGATCGCGGCATTGCGGGGTCTGCCTCGCGTGCTGGCGTACGGCAAGCACGCAGGGGTGCAGCACATCGAGGCGCACAAAGATCTGGTGGCGGGGTCGTGGCGGCGGCTGGTGTACGACAACCCCGAGCTCGGCGACCGGCTGATCGACCGGCACGCCTACACCTTCTGCATCCTGGAGGCGCTGTGGTCGGCTCTGCGCAGCAAGGACGTGTACGCCGTCGGCGCGGACAAGTCCGGCGACCCGCGGGCCAAACTGATCCCGGACGCCCTGTGGAGCGTGCACGCGCCGAGCATCCTGACCGCGCTCGGCCTTCCCGCCGACCCGACCGAGCATCTCCGGAAACTGTCCGGCGACCTGGGCGGCATCTATCGCGAGCTGGCCGGCAGCCTGGACGCCAACCCCGCCATCACGATCAAGGACGGCCGGCTGAACCTGGCCCGGCTGGAGGCCGCCCAGCTACCGGAGGCCTACCAGGCGGTCCATGACGCGGTGATGAACATGCTGCCGCGCATCGACTATCCCGAACTGCTGCTGGAGGTCCACGGCCACACCGGCATGTTCGACGCGTTCACCCACATCTCCGGTTCGACGTCGCGGCGCGCGGACCTGGATATCAGCCTGGCCGCGCTGATGGTGGCGCGCTCCTGTAACCTCGGCCTGGGACCGGTGGCCAAGCCCGGCGATCCTGTGCTGAGCATCCACCGGCTGATCAGCGCGGAGAAGGGCTACTTCCACCACGACGGGATGGGCTTGGCGTCGGGGAAGCTGATCGAGAAGCAGGCCGGCATCGACATCGCCCGCGAGGACTGGGGCGGCGGGCTGGTCGCCTCGGCCGACGGGCTGCGGTTCGTGGTCCCGGTCCGCTCCCTGTACGGGCGGCCGAACCCGCACTACTTCGGCCAATCCAAACGGTCCAAGGGAGCGACATGGCTGGCGGTCGTCTCTGATCGGGTGATGGGCCTGGGCGGGTTGCTGGTGCCGGGGACGATGCGGGACTCGCTGTTCATCCTGGACGCTCTGCACCGGCTGGACGCCAAGGAGCAGCCGGAGGTCCTGACGACGGATACGGCGTCGTATTCCGACATCGTGTTCGGTTTGTTCGCGATCTGCGGCTACCAGTTCGCGCCCCGGATCGCCGACATCGGCGACGCTCAGCAGTGGTGGATCGACCCCGCCGACGTCGGAGCGGCCGACAAGCGCACCACCCCGGCGGCAGCCGGGTACGGACGGTTGACCGAACTGAACCTGCGCCGCGTCAACATCGCCTTGATCAAGCAGCACTGGCCGCACATGCTCCAGGTCGCCGGATCCCTGGTCACCAACAAGGTCCGCGCCTACGACCTGATCAAGATGATGACGGCCGACGGCCGCACCACCGGCCTCGGTCACGCCTTCGCCCACTACGGCCGGATTTTCAAGTCGATGCACCTGCTGCACGTCGCCCACCTGGAGGACTACCGCAGGATGATGGGCGCCCAACTGAACATCGGGGAGGGCCGCAACGGCCTGGCGCGGGCAGTATTCTTCGCCCACCACGGCCAGCTGCGCAGGGGCTATGAACGCGGGATGGAAGACCAACTCGGCGCGCTCGGCCTCGGTTTGAACGCGATCATTTTCTGGAACAGCCTCTACATCGACGCCGCGGTGAAGAAACTCGCCGCCGGCGGCATGAAGATCAGCCCGGAGATCAGGGCTCACTTGTCACCGCTGCAGTGGGAACACATCAACTTCCACGGGACGTACCCGTTCAACCGGCCGGAACTGCCCGGCCGGTTGCGGGACCTGCGCGACCCCACCGCCGCCGACGACCCGGAGCTGTGACGATCAGCGCGTCGTGGGCTGGCTACCGGGCTGGGGTCTGGGCCTTCTCGTAGGCCTTGGCCTTGACGGCCAGTTCCTCCAGCACCTCGACAGCGCCCCTCAGCCCTTGGCTGGCCGCGGCCTTCGCCGAGCGATCCCGGCCAAGGTGATCGAAGTCGAGGTGGTGAACGGTCCGTGGAAGCGGCTGGTGTTCGGCCACCCCGTTCACGAGGGTGGCGCGGTGAATCGGCACGCTTACACGCTGGAGCAGTTCTACCGCCATCTCAAGCGCCGCGACATCTACGCCGAGGCCTCCACCAAGTGGCGCAACCCCCAGGCCCAGCTCCTGGAGGGCGAGAAGTGGGAGGCGATCCGGCCGGACGTGCTGACCACGCTCGGCCAAGCGCCCCGGTGAGAACCGCCGGTTCGGCCGCGAGCGGGACGTCGCCGAGCGAGCCGCCGGGGAGCGCCAGGCCGGCGCTCACCAGGATCCGCCGCCGGGGCGCAGCGGCGTGACGGTGACCGACAGCGATTCTCAACACCCCCCGTCCGAAGTCCTCTGCACGGATGGGCGAACCGCCCGGCCGGTGTCGGAAAACGTGTTGAGTCGGAGTGTTCACCAACTCCGACGGCCCCCTATACCGCCGCTGGCCGTTCCGTTGTTGTGCTCGCCCGCTGTCCGGGTGCCGCCGCCAGGCCCGGCCACGTGGTGGCCACGTGGCCGGCACGTGGTGAACAGGTGATCACCACGGATGCCCGACCACCACGTCTCGGCGCAAACTAAGGGCAGTCGGAAATAGACGGACGAAAGAAGGAAACCATGTCGGAGAACACCGAGTTCGAGATGCCGACCCCCGATCCCGCCCTCAAGCGGCTGGACTTCCTGGTCGGCAGCTGGAAGTCCCTCGGGGCGACGGTGGCGGGGCCGATGGGCCCGGCCACCGAGATCACCGGCGAGGAGGCCTTCGAGTGGATGGAGGGCGGCTTCTTCCTGATCCACCGCTGGACGAGCACCTTCGAGGTCGCCGGGACCGAGGTGGCCGACGTTGGCTACGAGTTCTTCGACTACGACCCCGCCACCGGCCGCTACCGCACTCACTTCTTCAACAGCCTCGGCCCGTACGACGACGCGGGCAGCAAGTACCACGGCGGTTTCGAGCAGGACGCCTTCACGGTGACGGGTCCGGCCCGCATCGTCCGTATCCTCAACTCCGACGGCACCATCACGGTCGACTCCGCCGTGCCGATCGGCGATGACCAGTGGGCGCCGATGATGACCTACACCCTTACCAAGATCGGCTAGCTCTGACCTTGGACCGGCCGGCCTGCCGGTGGAGCAGGCGGCCCGGGCCAGCTACGTCGCGGGGCGAACGCGCCGGGCGTCCCTAGTGGACGGTGATGTCCGGCGCAGCCCCAAGGCGGCGAGCTCGGCCTGTCCTTCGAGCCGTCTCGCCGGATGCAGTAGCAGCGTGCAGGCACGTTCGAAGCGAGCGCCCAGCTGTCGCCAGCCTTCGATGGCGGCTTCCAGGGCTACGCAGTCGCCGTGCAGGCGCCCCTGGATGCGTGCCAGGCAGGCGGCGACCCAGTCGTTCTCCCCTGCGTCGGCCTTCAGCGCGCTGAGCCGCTCCTCGGCTTCGGGCAGTCCGCTCATCACGGCGAGCTCGACGGCGGCGGCATGGGCGTACGGCTCGTAGCGTCCGCCGCTGACGTGCTGAAACGCGCGTTCCAGCCGGGCCGGCGCATCGGTGAGGTCGCCGGTGTGGACGGCGATCCTGGCGTCCACGAAGGCAACGAGCGGCGCGAGCTGGGGATTGTAGGGGTTCGGGATGCCGGAGACCGCGCCGACGCGCCCTCGCCACGTCGTGAACCGCTCGCGGTCGCCGAGCAGTCCGTACGCGAGCGCGGTGAAATGCACCGCCGCCGACATCCAGAAAGCCGGCGGACACCCCGCTCGCTGCCAGCTGTCCCACATCGTGGCGGCGTACCGCAGGGCCTCGTCGAACTCACCCGTGAGCACGAGTGCCGGGATCACCTTGCTGGCCGACAGGTAGGGGTGGTCGCCGAGCAGGTCGTCGGCGAGCAGCAGGCGCGCGGTGGACATGGCCTCCGGCAGGGCTCCGGCGGCGACCGCGTCGGCGCACGCGCCACCGTAGGTGTCCTCGATTTCCGGTGCCGAGTAGGGGTCGTCCGCGTCCATGAAGGGCAGCAGGGCGAGCCGTTCGAGGCTGAACCGGTGCGCGTCCCGCAGCCGGCCGGACGTGGCGGCCGCGGTCCGCACGGCGTCGAGGGCGCCGCTGATCAGTACCGGGTCAGCTGTGGCCCGCGCCGCTTGGACGGCCCGCTCGCTCAGCTCCGGGTCGGGGGCGAGCTTCCCGCTGCCGGCGGTCCACGCCGCCGCGCAGGCCAGGCGGGCCGCGATGACGGGATCGGCCGGGTCGCCCGCGGCGGCCGCCTCTTCGAGCAGGTGGCCCAGCCGCTCGCCGGGGATCTCGGTGCGGAACGTGGCAGGGAACCGGCCGGCCAGTTCGACGGCCCGCGCCAGAGCGACCGCCTGGGCGTCACCGTCCCCGGCGGCGCGCGCGTCGGCGGCCGCGGCGAGCCGTAGCTCGAACGCCTGACCGGTGTCGTGCACGACTTGCGCGCAGTCGGCCGCGCTGCGCCGGGCACGGGCCGCGTCGGACAGGGTGGGAGCGTGCTCCGCGGCCAGCCGGTAGTGGCCCAGGGACTCCATCAGGAACCGGCGCGCGTAGGCGAGGCGGCCGAGCGAGCACGCCAGCCGGTACGACGCGGGGTTGGGTCCGGGCGGCGCGGCGACCAGTGCCGTTCGCAGTTCCGCCGCGACGGCGTCGAAGTCATCGCGCCACCGGCCGGCAAGCCGGTCCTCCAGCGCCGCCGCTGTGGTCGCCGCCCAGTCCAGATGGCGGCGCAGGGTCTCGGGCCGTTCACCGCTGACATCGAGCTGTTCGGTGGCGCAGGCGCGGATGGTCGCCAGCAGCCGCCACCGGCTCGCCGGACTCCGCTGATGAATCACCAGGCTCTTGTCCACGAGCCGGCCGAGGACGTCGGCGTTCACGGCCGGTGTGGTCCCGCAGACGGCCGTCACGGCCGCGAGGTCGAAGGACCCGGTGAAGGCCGCCAGCCGCCGGAACAGGATCCGTTCCTCCTCGTTCAGCAGGTCGTGGCTCCAGCCGATCACGGCGCGCAGCGAACGATGCCGGACGGCCGGCCCGCGGCCGCCCGCCAGCAGGCGCAGGTAGTCGCCCAGCGCGGTGAGTAATCCGGTCGCACCGAGTGAGGCGCTGCGGGCGGCGGCGAGTTCGATCGCCAGCGGCAGGCCGTCCAGCCGGGCACAGAGGTCCGCCACGACCGCCGGATCGGCCGCGTAGCCGGGGTCGGCGGCCAGGGCACGGTCCTCGAAGAGCCGCTCGGCGTCGGAGGCCAGCGGGAGCGGCCCGACATTGACGACCCGCTCACCGGGCAGGCCCAGCCGTTCGCGGCTGGTCGCCAGGATCGTGACGTCGGGACACGCCGACCGGATCCGCTCGACGAAACCGGCCACTGCGTCGAGGAGGTGCTCGCAGTTGTCCAGGATCAGCAGCGAACGGCCCCGGCCGAGCCGTTCGGCGATGGTGTCCTCCAGCGGCTGCTGCGACCTCTCGGTCACGCCCAGAGCGGCGGCGACGGCCTGGACGACGAACTCCGCCCCGGCCGGGGCCAGATCGACGAATGTCCCGCCAAGCGCGAACGCGGGGACGGCCGCCTCACCGGCCACCGTCACCAGCCGGGTCTTGCCCACCCCGCCCGGTCCCAGCAGCGTCACCAGCGGGTGGTCCGTCAACGCGGCCAGGACGGCATCGCGTTCCTCGGCGCGTCCGACGAACGAGGTGTGCGCCTGCGGCAGACCGGCGAGCCGGCCCAGGGGAGGTGGCACCTCGTCGGCGATCGTCTGGGCGAGGTCGGCGAGTGCTCTGCGATCCGCGACACCGTACTTGCGCAGCAGCGACGACACGTGTCCTTCGACGGTGCGCACCGTGATGTGGAGCCGGGTGGCGATCTGGGCGTTCGACCGCCACAGACCGAGCAGCGCCAGCACTTCGGCCTCGCGGGCGGACACCTCGACTGGACGCGAACTCATCCCGCTATCATGTCCAACTTCCCACCATCATGGGGAATCCCGAAGGCGAAGACGGCTTCCATCCGGGTGACGAGAAGCGGTGGACCGCCCATGAATGGGGAGCGGACGCCCCGGCCGACAGTGCAGTGCACTGTAGTGCCGGCCCATGAAGAGGATTTCGGACAGGATGTTGAGAATCGTTCGATTCTTCGACACCCCAGCACCGGCATCGAACCCAACGACATCGGAACGATTGATGGCGGCAACTCCGCCCGCGTCGGCCTGCTAACGCCACTGACCGTGCCGTTGTCGATCAAGCCCCGTGAAAGCCCAGAGTTCAGGCGAACCGAAGGATCCTCAGGATGAACTGAAGGGTCTTCAGGCTCTATATGTGTTGTGGACCCTTGGGTTCGTCTCGAATGGAGGGGTTCTGCTCCTCGGCCATGGTGACGAGGAGGGCACGGGCGTTTTCGGCGTAGCGGATGGCGGTCTTGGGGTCGAGGCCGAAGACGGCGGCGAGGTGGAGCGGGTCGGGGCCGTGGGCGAGGGCCTCTTCGAGCTGCCGGTCGACGCGCAGCCGTTCCAGGGTCGCGGCCTGGCCGCGGAGCTTCTTGGTGAAGTAGATGGTGCTAACCGGACCGGTGCCATGGGCGCTCATCTGGTTGATGAGCAGGTGGGGGTTGGCGGTGTTGGGCCAGCGGGTGCGCCGGTAGTCGAGCCATTGGAGCAAGATCTGATGGCTGAACTCGTCGATCGGGCGGGTGCGGCCGGCGATCGTCAGCCGCCGGTTGCCGAGGTCAACGTCGTCGAGGAGCAGCGCGGATGGCGCCGGAGCGGGCGGCGTGAACGGCGGCGAGCATGAGGGCCAGCCGGGCGGCCGGGGTGGTGGCTGCCTCGGCCGCCCGGTCGACGTCATCCTGGTCGAGTCGCTGGGCGAGCCCGTAGGGGTGCTGGCCGACGCGGATGCCTCGGGTGGGGTTGCGGAAGATCTTCCATCGTTATCTTGGGTTGTTGACCTCTTCCGCAGGTCAGAGATCGATGATCTTGTCAGCCACGTAAGGCATGTAGAGCGACCGCCATGAGCCGGGCGCCACGGCTCAGGCTCCTGTGGCTGCCGCGGACCACCATCCGGCCGACTACGGGAAGCAGCGGTCGCACAAGCAACGGCCCTCGCAAGCGCGGTGAGGGCCGTCCGTCGTCCTTCCGGACCGGGACTTCGCGCGAGGTGGACTTCACCAGCGAACTCCCGCGTGCGGTCAGCCGCGAGGAAGGTGTTCGGCGCGACGATCTGGCGCACCGCCGACTACCCTCCCAGCCTGGTCAGCGTGGACACGTCAGCCGGTTCCATGACCGGGTTGCGGGATCCGAGGTCGGCCTTCACCTGCTCGTTCCCGGGCGCGGACGGTCCGCCAGTACCGTGATCGGCCGCGCCGCGAGTGCGTCGACCAGTTCGGGGTTGGGAGGGCCATCGTCATTGCGTCCGGTCGTGGCATCCTCGGCCGCAGCCCCCGGTAGTCAGCGGTCCGGCAGGTCCAGCAGGTCGAGGAACGCGATCGCCGCCGGGGTGCGTCCGGCGCCGCTCCAGATGAGGTACTCGACGCGCATCGGTGCGTCGGTGATCTCGATGGTGGCCAGACCGGTCAGGTGGGGGGCGTAGGCCGAGGGCAGCAGCGCGATCGCCAGCCCCTTCCGCACGAGCCGGGCCATCATGAAGTCCGCGGTGGTGACCTCGAACGCGACCTCACGGCTCAGACCCGCGGCGGCGAACGCCTCGTCCGACTGCGCCCGCGCGGCCGAGTGCGGCGGCAGGTCGATGAAGGTCTCGGTAGAGAGCCGGGCGAGGTCGACGGCCGGTTCGCCCGCCAGCGGGTGGTCGGGGGCGACGACGGCGACCAGCCGGTCCCCAGCGAGTTCACGGGCGTTGACGCCCACCGGTCGCGTGCTGGTGGGCAACCCGAGGAAGGCGACCTCGATCCTGCCCTGTCTGACCTGCTCGGTGAGTTCTTCGCTGCCGCCGACGCGGATGTTCAGCTGGACCTGGGGATATCTGTCGCGGAATCGGCTCAGCGCGTCCGGGATGTCGACGGCGGCCACGGTGGGGATGAGGCCGAGGGCGAGCCTGCCGCGCACCTCGCCGGTCACCGCGGCGACGTCGGCGACCGCCCGCTCCGCGGCGTTGAGGCTCTCGCGGGCCGCGGCCACGAACGCCTTCCCGGCCGGGGTGATGCGCACGTGGCGGCTGGTGCGGTCGAACAGCCGCGCGCCCAGTTCCCGTTCGAGGCTGGCGATCTGGCGACTCAGTGCCGACTGGACGACCAGACACTGCTCCGCGGCGCGGGTGAAGCTGTTCGTCTCGGCGACGGCGAGGACGTAACGCATTTGCTGGAGCTCCATGGATCAATGATGGTTCGGCATCGCTGAAGTGACAACATTGCGTTGGACTCATCGCTGACGCGCCGCAAGACTCGAGTCGTGGCAAGGCCACATCGGACTTCGGAGGTGAACGGATCGTCATGGCTGATGCGCCAGGGAACGTGACCGCGATCGACGTGTGGGTCGATCCGCGCTGTCCGTGGGCGTGGATCACGTCGCGGTGGCTGCTGGAGGTCGAGCGGGTCCGGCCCGTGTGGACACGGTTCCACATCATGAGCCTCTCGGTGCTCAACGAGAACCGGGAGGTGCCGGAGAAGTACCGGCAGGCGCAGCTCGAGGGCTGGGGCCCGGTGCGGGTGTGCGTCGCCGCGGCACAACAGCACGGGGAAGCGGTGCTGCGCCCGCTGTATGAGGCGATGGGAGCGCGGATCCATCTCGAGGGCGCCGGGCTGGGGCGGGACATGATGCTCGCCGCGCTGCGTGCCGTCGCCCTGCCGGACACGCTCGTCGACGCGGCGGAGGACACCGGCTACGACACGGCATTGCGCGCCGGCCACCACGCGGGGATGGCTCCGGTCGGCGGCGAGGTGGGCACCCCCGTCATCCACGTTCCAGGTCCCGCCGGTGACCGGATCGCGTTCTTCGGTCCCGTCGTCACCCCGGCGCCGCGCGGCGAGGCCGCGGGTGCGCTGTGGGACGGGGTCGTCACCGTCGCCGCGACGGACGGGTTCTTCGAGCTGAAGCGCGGCCGCGACCGCGAACCTAGCTTCTCCTGACCTCGCACTCTTTCCCCGCTCGTGCAGGGACGTTCGTAAGGACACATATGACCACTGTCAGTACTGAACCGCGCTCACAGTTCCGGGCGTGGCTGGGCGTCGCGGCCATCACCGCGAGCTTGTTCGTCTTCGTCACCACCGAACTGATGCCCGTCGGGCTGCTCACCCCGGTCAGCGCGGGACTGTCCGTCTCCGTCGGCCTCGCGGGCATGATGGTGACGCTGTACGGCATCTCCGCGGGCGTCGGGGTGCCGTTCCTGGTCGCGTGGAGCCGCACGGTGAACCGCCGCGCGCTCCTCGCCACGCTGTTGGCGATCATGGCGGTCGGCAACCTTGTCACGGCCGTGTCGCCGAACTTCCCGATCGTCCTGGCCGCCCGGCTCGTCACCGGATTCGCGCACGGCGTGTTCTGGGCGATCGGCGTCGCTATGGCGATGCGGCTCGTCCCCGGCGAGAAGGCCAGCAAGGCCGCCGCGGTCGTGCTTTCCGGCATGTCGATCGCCACCGTCGCGGGCATGCCGCTGGGCACGTTCATCGAGAGCCTCACCGACTGGCGCACCACGTTCCTCATCTGGAGCGGTCTGAGCCTGGCGGTGCTCCTTGCCGTCGTGCTCACGCTTCCGTCGCTGCCGTCCCAGAGCGCCATCCCGGTGCGGGAGGTGTTCGCGCTGCCGATCCGGAACGGGCGGCTGCGGGTCGTGATGACCACCGTCGCGCTGTACGTGCTCGGGCACTTCGGCGCGTACACGTTCATCCGCCCCTTCATGGAACAGCGCGCCGGGGCGTCGGCGGCGTGGGTGACCGGGCTGCTGATCGTCTTCGGGGTCGGCGGCGCGGTCGGCAACTTCGTCGCCGGGCACACGGTCAACAAGAACATGCGCGCGACGTTCGTCGTCGCCTGCACCGGGCTCGTCGCCTCGCTGCTGCTGCTCCTGGTGGTTGGCGGCAGCCCTGCGGGTCTGGCGGTCGCCATGGTGGTGTGGGGGGTGTCCTTCGGCGCCGCCAACCTCTGCCAGGTCAACATGATGCTCGCCGCGGCCCCGGACACCTTCGAGGCCGCCATGTCGCTCAACACCATGGGCTACAACATCTCGATCGCACTCGGCGCGCTGCTCGGCGGACTGTTCGCGGGCGGCTTCGGGACCATCGGCGCAGTGTGGTTCGGCGTCGCGTTGACGGTGACCGCACTGCTGACTGCCTTCGGCTCGCACCGCGACGCCGCGCACACCTGAAAGAGGCACACACGTGAACACCAGCACGCACAGCCGGGCGATCCGCGTGACGGCACTGGACCACATCGTCCTGAACGTCAGGGACGTCGACCGTTCGCTGCGGTTCTACCGCGACATCCTGGGCCTCGAGGCGGAGCGGGTCGACCAGTGGCGCCGCGGCCAGGTCTCCTTCCCCTCGGTCCGCATCGACGCGGCCACGGTCATCGACCTCGTAGAACGTCCGCGCGGGGAGTCCAATGTGGACCACATCTGCCTGGTCGTGGCGCCGCTCGACTGGCCGGCGGTCATCGACGCCGGGATCCTCGACGTGGTCCAGGGCCCGGTCGTCCGCTCGGGCGCCCGCGGCGACGGCCAGTCGATCTACGTCCGCGATCCCGACGGCAACACCGTCGAACTCCGCTGGTACCCCCAGGACCTCGACCAGCTCCCGCTCGACGGCGAGCTCGTGCGCGACCCGGCCACCCGCGAGCGGGCCGCGGCCGACTTCGGCCACGTTGTGCACACCGTCCCCGAGGCGGTGCTCCGCCCCGGCTCGGTCGCGGACGTCGCCGCCGTCGTGCGGTGGGCGGCCGGCGCCGGCAGGCAGGTCGCTGCCCAGGGCGCGCGGCACTCGGTGTACGGCCGGTCCCAGGTCGGTCGCGGCGTTGTCGTCGACATGTCCGGACACAACACGATCCACCACGTCGGCGCGGACCGGATCGTCGTCGACGCGGGCGCGACCTGGCGCGACGTCCTCACGGCCGCGCTCCGCGACGGCCGCACCCCACCGGTCCTCCCCGAGTACCTCGACCTGACGATCGGCGGCACCGTCACCGTCGGCGGCGTCGGCGGCACCAGCTGGCGGCAAGGCGTTTTGAGCGACTCCGTGCTCGCGCTCGAGGTCGTCACCGGCGACGGACACGTCCGCACCTGCTCACCCGACGAGCACCCGGACCTGTTCGACGCCGTGCGCGCCGGACTCGGCCAGGTGGGCGTCATCACGCGGGCGACCCTGCGACTGACGGCGGCGCCCGAGACGGTCCGCAGGTACCAGCTCGTCTACTCCGACCTCGACACGATGCTCACCGACCAGCGCCTGCTCCTCGACGAGGGCAGGTGGGACTACCTCCACGGCCGCGCCGTCCCCGGCCGGGAAGGCGGCTGGACCTACCTCGTCGACGGGTCGGCGCTGTTCTCCGGCGAGGTGCCCGACGACGCCATGCTCGCGGGACTTGCCGACGACCGCGCGAAGGCGACCATCGGCACACACGACTACCGCACCTACACCGACCGGTTCACGCCCCTGGAGAACGCGCTGCGCGGCGTCGGGCGCTGGGATTCCCCGCACCCCTGGCTGTTCACCTTCGTCGGTGCGTCCCGCGCGGGTGCGGTCCTGGCCGAGACGCTCGCCGGGCTCACGGTCGGCGACCTCGGCGACCTCGGCGACCTCGGCGTCGTCTCGGTCCTGCCACTGCGGACGAGCGCCGTGCGCAGCCCGCTGTTCCGGCTCCCCGCGGAGCCGGTGGCGTTCGCGATGAACCTCATGCGAATTCCGACACCGGGCCCCGCCGACACGGTCGCCGCCATGGTGGCCGGCAACCGCGCCGTGTACGAGCGGGTCGTCGCGGCGGGCGGCACGCTCAACCCGGCCAGCGCCCTGCCCATGTCCGCCCGCGACTGGCAGGCCCACTTCGGCCCGGTGTGGGACCGGCTCGCCGCCGCCAAGCGGGCGTACGACCCCGGCCGCGTCCTCACCCCCGGCTACGAGGTGTTCCCGAGGCGGGACGGGTGAGGAGTTTTTGTCACCGGCGCACAACGGTTCGCCGTGAACTTGTACCCGGAACTCAATTCCGTCGGTTTGTTCCGTGCCGCTGTGACATTCGGCTCCCGTGTGCCGATAAGCATCGCTGCCACCACTCGAGGACGCGCGGGGGTGATTGGGGCAACGCATGACGGTCGAGTATCGACTCGCCAGCAACTGTTACCGAGCTGGAAATCACCGACGACGGAACCGGTTTCGAGGTCGGGCGGTCACCCGGATTCGGGCTCGACGGGATGCGCAAACGCCTGGCCGAGCTGGGCGGCGAGCTGACCGTCACCAGCTCGCCCGGCGACCGAACGCGCATTCTGGCGGTGATACCCCTGGAGAACACATGAAACCATCGATCGTGGTCGACGACCACACCGTGATGCGGGCCGGGGTCATCGCCCTGCTGGCGGGCGAGCACAGCATCGAGGTCGTCGGCGAGGCCGGCGGCCCGCGTACGTCTTCTCGGTGTTGAACGCCCGGCCCGCCCCGCGCACCCCCGCCAGGTACGCGCACGCCTCGACATGCACTACCGGGCGCTGAAGAAGCCCCGGGACCCGAAGGACTTCATTGCCGACCTGCAGACGCGCCACATCGACGCGTTGAAGCGGCTGGACAAGGCGCTGCGCAAGGGCACCTCCGGCGACGTGAAGATCACCAAAAAGAAGGGCGAGCCGTGGATCAGCGTCCCGCCGGTGGTCAAGCAGCCCGAGCCGGAGAACCTGCGCGCGTTGAAGGAGGAGACTGCCCGCCGCTGGGGTGTGATCGACCTGCTCGACCTGATCAAGAACGTCGACCACGCCACCGGCTTCACCGCGGACTTCACCTCGGTCGCCTCCCGCACCGTCACCGACGCCGACGTGTTGCGCCGCCGGCTGCTGCTGTGCACGTTCGGGCTTGGCACGAACATGGGTATCAAGCGCGTCGCCGACGGGACCGCGGCCGTGCCGGGCATGGAGGCCGACACGGAGGCGGCGCTGCGGCGGGTCCGGCGGATGTTCATCAACCGGGACAACCTGCGCTCGGCGATCCGTACGGTGGTCAACAAGACGCTGGAGGCCCGCGACGTCGAGTTGTGGGGGCCGGGCACGGCGTGCGCGTCGGATTCCCGCAAGTTCGGGTCGTGGTCGGCGAACATGATGACCGAGTGGCACCAGCGCTACGGCGGCGCCGGGATCATGGTGTATTGGCACGTCGAACGCAAGAACGTGTGTATCTACAGCCAGGTGCGCTCCACCACCGACTCCGAGGTCGCTTCGATGATTGAGGGTCTGCTCCGGCACCTGACCAGTGCGGAGATCGACCGGCAGTACACCGATACGCATGGCGCCTCGATCGTCGGGTTCGCGTTCTCGCACCTGTTGGACTTCGAGCTGCTGCCCCGGTTGAAGAACGTCGGGTCGGCCCGTCTGTATCGTCCCGGGCTGGCCGAGGGCGAGTCCTGGCCGCGCCTGGACAGCGTCATGTCGGCGAAGGCGATCGACTGGGAGCTGATCTCCAACCAGTACGACCAGATGGTCAAGTACGCGACCGCGCTGAGGCTGGGGACCACCGAGGCGCACCAGATGCTGCGGCGGTTCACCCGCGGCGGCCCCAAGCACCCCACCTACCGCGCCATCGAGGAGCTCGGGCGGGTGATCCGTACCGTGTTCATCTGCGACTACCTCGCCGACGAGGAACTGCGTAGGGAGATCCACGAGGGCCTGAACGTGGTGGAGAACTGGAACTCCGCCAACAAGGACATTTTCTACGGTAAGGCCGGCGACCTGACCGGCGACGACAAGGAACACGTTGAGGTCTCGGCGCTGTCGCTGCACCTGGTGCAAGCCGCGATCGTCTACCTCAACACCCGCATGGTCCAAGCGGTACTGTCCGAGCCGAAGTGGCAGAAAAAGCTCGCCGAAGCCGACCGCCGCGGCCTTTCCGCCCTCTTCTGGACCCATATCAACCTGTACGGGCGGTTCGAACTCGACATGAACAGTCGCCTCGACCTGCCGCCCCTCCCAGGGCCGCAGGAGCTGGAGCAGGCCAGCTGACCACACAGGCTTACTGGCGTGAGGCCAGTTCCTTCGTCGGCCCGCTTGTTACCGACAGAACCAGCGCGCGATTCGCTCCAAGTCCCGGGGATTGATAACAAGGACGTGGCCCTCGTGCTCCAGCTGTACATATGCGTGGGTTGAATTTGATCTTCATGATGTGTGCCGTTCGGCATGGGCATGGGCTGGTTCGGCGGTGTTGCGCAGGCGGATCGCGAGGAGGCTCAGCCAGCCCCAGCCAACGACGATGGTCAGGCGCTGCAGCAGCCCGCCGATCTCGACGAGACCCTCAGCTTGGGCAAAGGCCTGACCGGACAGGAAGAAGCCGATGACGATCAGCACGCCGGTGGCGGCCGAGTAGAAGGCCCATCCGCGGTTGCCCCACCCGGCGAAGCGCCGGGCGAAGACGAAGCACGCGGTCGCCAGCGCGGCGAAGACCAGCAGCGAGAAGGGGAAATCGTGGAGCATGCCGTGCCAGGTGTGCACGCCCTGAGCGGGCGTGTCGAGCGGGTAGCCGCCCACCGGATCGGTCACGAAGACACCGGCGCCGATCAGTCCGATCGCGTACGTCCCGACCAGTAGCGGTCCCCAGGTCGAGGGCCGTCCAGCGGCGTGAAGAGCTCGGTGTATGCCGATGGCGAAAAGAAGCATCAGCAGGCCGGTGATGACGAAGTTGGCGATCTGCATCCACCCGTATGGGCCCAGCGCCAGCGAACTGACCGGATGCTGGAAGGGGTCGTAGTCAGCGCGGGTCGCGCCCTCGATGAGGAAGGCGATGACGAACACGGGCCCGCCGATGGCCCCACATAGGAGGAGGGAGGAATTGGCTCTGAGCATGGTGCGCGGGCGCATGGATCCTTCTCTGTTGATCTGCGAAAGCACTCGAGGCGCTGCATTGGATCGGTGGGGTGTTGCGTCGGGCTTTCGACGTCCGTCCGGACGGGGGAAGGTGACGCTGAGCGTGCTGGCGTACCTCGGCCCGCAGGGTTCTATGACTCATTCACGTCGCTTATGCGGGCGACCAAGGCGGACTGCTCAGTTGGCCTCTGCTCGTCACTCACCCTTGTCTGGCAGCGTCTGCAGGGCGCGCACCATCAGGTCGGCCTGGTCGACACCGGCCAGGGTCAGCGCGCGCGGCACGGTGCCGACCTTGGCCCGCACGATCCCGAGCAGCAGATGTGTGGGTCGCAGATGCTTCTTGCGGGACACGGACCTGAAGCCTCGTTCGAGCGCGAGCTTTGCCGATGCCCCCAGCTGCGACGGACGCTTGGCGGCCCTGCTCGGCTGCGGAAGGTCAAAAGCGGCGGCAAAAACGCCTGCCGCACCCAGGCTGTGCTCGAACTCCCTGTCTAGCGCGTCCCGGATCGCTTGGTGATCGAGTCCGACCGAGGCCAGGACTTCCTGTGGAGCGCCGTCGGCGTTGGCGGCGATCGCCAGGAGGAGGTGGTGGGCCTCGATGGTCGCCGATCCGTCGGCGTGGGCCTCGTGCCCTCCTTGGTCGATGATCGTATTGATGTAGTCGTCGATGGCAGCCATCGTCAGCGCCTCCTCAGTGTGACGCCGGCAGCGATGAGTCGCTTGGCGTGCTTCTTGTGAACTGCTTGCCGCGTCACGCCGAGCGCCTCGGCGACGTGCGGCCAGCTCCATCCGGCGCGCATCGCCTGCTCGACGGCGGCAGCCTCCAGCTGATCGGCCAGGCGCCGCAACGCCGCTACGGCCGCCAGCCCATCTGCGGGCTCTTGGGAAACGGGGATCTCAACAGCAGGCATGCGGTCAACCGTAGTTGACGCCTCAGAATCAGTCAACCTGAGTTGCTAATGCCTGTGTCGACTTCCGAGAGCGCCGGGGTTGATGCGGCGGTGCGGTCATTAGCGGCTGATAATGATCTTGATTTGCCGTAGTAGTGGAGGGTCGTGCCAAGCGGGCAAGCCGGTGAGGTCACAGTTGGGGTCCGCCCCCGACTCTGACCCGGCGGCAAAGTAGCCGGTCAGGGCTTTGTAGGCGTGGCCTTCCTGGTCTGGCGGGGTACGGTCTTGGTCTTGTCGAGGTGTCCGTACACCGTGGATCGGGGAACCCCGAACAGGTCGGCGATCTGTTGGACGGTCTTCTCGCGGGCGTCATAGAGCTGCTGGGCGAGTGCGGCCTGGTCCGGCGCGAGCTTGGGGCGCCGACCGCCAACTCGGCCGCGGGCCCGTGCGGAGGCGAGTCCGTCGTTTGTGTTCGCCACGATCAGCTCGCGCTGCAACTCGGCCAGCACGGACAGCATCCCGAACATCGCCCGGCCCTCCATCGTGGAGGTGTCGATGCCCTGCTCGATCACGTGCAGGCCGATGCCGCGCTCGCGCAGCTCGGCGCCGAGGGTCACCAGGTGGAGCACGGAGCGGGAGAGCCGGTCGAGCCGGGTGACCTTCAACGTGTCGCCCTCGCGCAGCAGCTGCATGACGAGATCGAGCTTCGGGCGCGACGCCTTCGCGCCACTCGCCTTGTCGATGTGGATGTTGTCGCGGTCGACGCCGACCCGCAGCAGGGCGTCGATCTGATGATCGGGGTTCTGGTCGGCGGTCGAGACCCGCGCGTAGCCGATGAGCATGTGTCGGAATCTATCGACCGGACCGTTCACCGACGTTGATTTCCGACGCGTGTTGTCGACACTGTCCACCTGCGGGTTCGTGATCTCAGCGGCGAGTGTCGGCAGACGGTCGTTTGCCGACACGTCGCCGACCCGATCAAGGGTCGTCACTCCACGAACCCGACGACTACGCAGAGCTACTTTGCACTTGGTCGCGCGGACCCGAGTGGAGGGCCAAGTACGCGACCATCATCGTCGATCTTGAAGATCGGAGGCCGGTCGACGTTCTGCTGGGCAGGGAGGCCGGGCTGCTGGCCGAGTGGCTCAGCGGGCATCGGGAGGTGGAGTTCGTCTGCCGGGACCGTGCTCGCGGGTATGCCGAAGCAGCGAGAGTTGGCGCGCCTCAGGCCAGACAGGTCGCTGACCGGTGGCATTTGTGGCACAACCTGTCCGAAGCAGTCGAGAAGACCGTCGCGTCCCATTATGGCTGCGTCAAGGCCGCGTTCGCGGATTTACCGGATGAGCAGCCAGAACCCGCGATGCCGCCCGTGGTGGCACCCGATGGGCATCTTGATGTCCGCGGTCGGCAACGTCGCATGATCGCCATCGTCACCGACCGGTACGCCGCGGTGCAGGAGTTGGTCTCCCAGGGCCGGTCTCTGAAGGGCATCAGCCGTGACCTGGAGTTGGACTACTACGCTGTGCGCCGCTACGCCCGCGCGGAGAGTCTGGAGGAGCTCCTGGTCAAAGCCACCACCCGCGCCAGCCTCCTCGATCCGTGGAAGCCCTACCTGCACCAGCGGATCACCGATGGCTGCGGCAACGCCATGGAGCTGTTCCGTGAGATCCAGGCCCAGGGCTATCGCGGGAGCTCCAGCACCGTCGGCCTCTACGCCCGGCTCCTCAGAGGGCGGTTTGCGAGCTGAAGCCCCCGATGTCACAGTGTGATCGAGTGAATCTGTAGCGTTATGCCTGGCTGGTGGGCGTGGATATGCTGGGA
>NZ_JBHZBH010000072.1:0-22424 GCF_042754765.1 Nonomuraea sp. NPDC059194
GGGGCGGGCGCCCACCGCGCACACTTTATCCAAATAACTCTCCCGGGGGCCCAAAAACTGGTCCTCCACCCCCCCCGCGGCCTCGCCTGCGGGCCCCCCCCCCCCCGGGGCCCCACGGCAACCCCCCTACGGCCTGGCGCCCACTCCTGTGGTGAACTCCTGCCTCAGGTGGCCGGGGGCCAGGGGCGGGGTGTCCATGCCCTCGCCGCCGGCCAGCCCTTCGAGCATCTCGCGCATCGCCTGCGTCGCGCCGTACGCCGGCTCCCAGCGCAGCTCGGTGCGCGCGCGGGTGGTGTCGAGGATGGGCAGGTTGAGCGCCATCTCCAGCAGCCCGGGAGAGGCGGGGATGAGGCGCGCGTGCCAGCCTGCCGCGACCGCGCTCCTGGCCAGCCACGGCGACAGCGGCACGAGACGGGCGCCGAACAGGCCCGCCAGTTCGGCGGGGCCGAGGACGGGGTCGGCCGCGAGGTTGAACGCGCCCGACACGTCGGAGACGATGGCGCGCCGGTAGGCCTGGGCGGCGTCGGAGGCGTGCAGGGCCTGCACCCGCAGTCCGGGGATGTCAGGGATGAGCGGCATGCGGCGCATCATCCTGCCGGGCACGAAGGGCCCGCCGAACAGTCTGCGCTGCTCGCTGGCCGCCTCCCTCTTGAAGATGAACGCCGGCCGCATCCTGACGACCCTGGTGTCCGGGTGGTCGCGCTCGAACACGTCGAGGACGCGCTCGACGTAGGCCTTCTCCCTGCCGTAGGCGGCGCGCGGCCAGCCGTGGGTGGGCCAGGACTCGTCGACGGCGCGGTCCTTCGGTCCGGGCGAGTAGGCGCCGACGGAGGAGGCGTGGACCAGGACGGGCACCCTGGCCTGGGCGACGGAGCGGAAGACGGCCATGCTGCCGAGCACGTTGGCGCGCCAGGTGATGGCGGGGTCGCGGGTCGGCTGGAACAGCCAGGCCAGGTGCACGACGGCCCCGGCCCCCTCGAACACCGAGGTGAGGTCGTCCTCGGCCACGTCGGCGGTGTGCCAGGTGGTCTTGGGTCCCGGACTCCATCGGGGGCGGCGGCGCGCGACGCCGACGATGGAGGTGACGAGGGGCTCGGCCTCGAGTGCCTCCAGGACGCTGGTTCCGACGTTGCCCGTCGCGCCGACCACGATGACTCTCATGATGCGCGACTGCCCAGGTGTGCCTGGATGAAACCGGCGTTAGATTGGCAGGGTGATCACCGTCGACGACGTGCGCGATCTGGCCGCGCGGCTGCCCCGCTCCTCCGAGCACCTGATCCGCGACCGGGTGAAGTTCCGCGTGGGCAAGATCGTCTACGTCACCTTCTCCAGGGACGAGACGACGATGGGGTTCGGCTTTCCCAAGGAGGAGCGCGCGGCGCTGGTCGCCGCCGAGCCCGCGACGTTCTTCCTGCCGCGTGAGAGCGACCTGCGCTTTCACTGGGTGGAGGCGCGCATGGCCGCCCTCGACGTGCCCGAGATGCGCGAGCTGGTGACCGAGGCGTGGCGGATGTGCGTGCCGAAGAAGGTCTACGCCGCTTACCTGGAGAGGCTGCGGTAGAGGTCGCGCGCCAGCGTCGTGGTGCGCCTGACCGAGTCGTTCCAGCCGCCGCCCGCGGGGTGGGCGGTCAGCAGCACGAAGATGAGCCGGTCATCCTTGCCGACGAGCCCCGTGGTGTGCAGGACGGGCCGGCCGAGGTCGGGTACCAGCGGCAGCCGCGCCTGGCTCTGCGGGACGACCACGGCGCCTCCGGCTCCGGCGGGTGCGCATCTGACCGGCGGGACCGTGCCGAAGCCCGACCAGCCCTGCTTGACCGCCCACGGCTTGGGCAGGCCGCGCGGGATGCCGAAGTACTGGTCGAAGCCGTCGGTGCCGCAGGGGGTCGCCCGCCGCAGGTGCCCGATGATCAGGTCACGGACCTTGGGATCGGCCCTGTCCATGAGGTAGCGGTAGGTCCTGGCCACGTCGTCGTAGGCGCTCAGCGAGGTGTAGCCCCAAAAGCCCGGCTTGGCGGCCGGTGGCGGCGTGGTGTCGGCCAGGCCGAGCTTCCTGGCCATGCGCGTGACGATCTTTCCCTTGCCGCCCCTGTCCCACAGGGCCGAGGCCGCGTCGTCGTCGCTGGAGCGCAGCATGACCTTCAGCGTGGTCAGGTCGCGTCCCGTGGGCTTGGCGGTCCGTTCGAGGAAGTCGACCGCGATCAGGATCTTGATCACCGACGCCGACCTGAACGCCCGGTGCGCCTGCCGGTGGGCGACGATCTTCCCCGCCACCCTGTCGAAGACCACGT
Organism: Nonomuraea sp. NPDC059194; assembly: GCF_042754765.1. NCBI lineage: Bacteria > Bacillati > Actinomycetota > Actinomycetes > Streptosporangiales > Streptosporangiaceae > Nonomuraea > Nonomuraea sp. NPDC059194. Next base: position 2,289 of record NZ_JBHZBH010000072.1, read on the forward strand.
ATCCGGCCGTCGTGCCCGGGGGTACCTTCGGCGCGGCCTCGGCCTGCGCGGGCGTCCCGGTCAGCAGGGGTACGGCGGCCGCGACGGCTGCCCAGGACTTGATTCGCATCCGCACATATCTACCAGACCTTCGTTGTGCCACCACATCGCGTCCCGTCACTTTGCCCACTTTGGGGCTTGTATATGGGCATATCAGGCAATCGAGGATTTATGTCTGATACGCCATTCGGATCGTTCTTCGGAGACCCGTTCAGAGGGTTCGAGCAGCTCAGCGGCCGGATGTTCGGGGGTGGCATGGACGCATGGCCGCCCGCCCGGCCCGGCGTCCAGCGGGTCGACGTGGGCAGGCTGCTCAGCGAACCGGCCAGGGCGCTGCTGGCCCGCGCCATCGACACGGCCGCCGGCCGGGGCGCCGCCGATCTGGACGTGCTCGACCTGCTGGCCGCGGCCACCCAGGACGATCAGGCGCGCGGACTGTTGTCGGCCGCCGGAGCCGACCCCGGCAAGCTCCGCGACCGCATCGAGGCCATGGTCCCGGCGGGCGAACCGGGCGAGCCGCCCACCACGCTTTCCCCCGCCGCCAAGCGGGCCGTCCTGGACGCCCAGCGCATCTCCCGCGCTCTCGGCGCCTCCTACATCGGCCCCGAGCACCTGCTGCTCGCGCTGGCCGCCAACCCCGACTCCGCCGCCTCCCGGCTGCTGGCCGAGCAGGGCGTCTCGGCCAACGAGCTGCAAGAGGCGGCCATCGCCCAGCCCCACGACGGCGCCGCCGCCAAGAAGAGCGACACGCCCGCGCTCGACGAGTACGGCAGGGACCTGACCGAGGAGGCCAGGAAGGGCGACCTTGACCCCGTCGTCGGCCGCGAGGACGAGATCGAGCAGTCCATCGAGGTCCTCTCGCGCCGCACCAAGAACAACCCCGTGCTCATCGGCGAGCCCGGCGTCGGCAAGACCGCCATCGTCGAGGGCATCGCCCAGCGCATCGTCAACGGCAGCGTGCCCGACACGCTGAAGGACCGCCGTGTCATCGCCCTCGACCTGACCGGCATGGTGGCGGGCACCAAGTACCGGGGCGAGTTCGAGGAGCGCATCAAGAAGGTCATCGACGAGGTGCGCCAGCACTCCGACGAGATCGTGGTCTTCATCGACGAGGTCCACACCCTGGTCGGCGCGGGTGCGTCCGAGGGCGGCATGGACGCCGCCAACATCCTCAAGCCCGCCCTGGCGCGCGGCGAACTGCACGTCATCTCCGCCACCACGATCGACGAGTACCGCAAGAACATCGAGAAGGACGCCGCCCTCGAACGCCGCCTGCAACCGGTCCTGGTGCCCGAGCCGACCGTGGACGAGACGATCGAGATCCTGCGCGGCCTGCGCGACGCCTACGAGGCCCACCACCAGGTCCGCATCACCGACGAGGCACTGGACGCGGCGGCGAAGCTGTCGGACCGCTACATCGCCGACAGGTGGCTGCCCGACAAGGCCATCGACCTGATGGACCAGGCCGCCGCCAGGGTGCGGCTGCGCTCCCGCACGCCCGCCGCCGACGTGCGCGAACTGGAGGAACGGCTGGCGGCGCTGCACAGGGACAAGGACCAGGCGATCGCGGGCGACGACTTCGACAGGGCCAAGGAGGTCACCGCAGAGATAGACGCCCTGCGCCCCGAACTGGACAGCGCCCGCCGCGAGCACGACAGCGTGCCGTCCGTCACCATGGCCGACATCGCCGAGGTCGTCTCGCGCCGCACCGGCATCCCCGTCGCGCAGCTGACCGAGGAGGAGCGCGAGCGGCTGATCAAGCTGGAGCAGCACCTGCACGAGCGCGTCATCGGCCAGAACGAGGCCGTCACCGCCGTGGCCGAGGCCGTACGACGGGCCAGGGCCGGGCTGTCGGACCCGAACCGGCCGATCGGCAGCTTCCTGTTCCTCGGCCCGACGGGCGTCGGCAAGACCGAGCTGGCCAGGGCGCTGGCCGCGGCGCTGTTCGGCGGCGAGGACCACATGGTGCGCATCGACATGAGCGAGTTCGGCGAGCGCCACACCGTGGCCAGGCTGGTGGGCGCGCCGCCCGGCTACGTCGGCTACGAGGAGGCGGGGCAGCTGACCGAGGCCGTGCGCCGCCGCCCGCACACCGTGGTGCTCCTCGACGAGATCGAGAAAGCGCACCCCGACGTCATGAACCTGCTGCTGCAGATGCTCGACGACGGCAGGCTGACCGACGGGCAGGGCCGTACCGTCGACTTCACCAACACCATCGTGATCATGACGAGCAACATCGGCGCCCACCTCATCATGCAGGGCGGCGAGGACGTCAGAGAGCGCCTGATGGACCTGCTGAAGTCCACGCTCAAGCCCGAGCTGCTCAACCGCATCGACGAGGTCATCATCTTCAGCCGGCTCGAAAGCGAGCAACTGCGGCAGATCGTCGACCTGCTGCTGGAGAAGACCAGGCAGCGCCTGCGCGGTCAGGGCGTCGAGCTCACCGTCACCGAGCAGGCCAAGGACTGGCTGGCCGAGCACGGCTACCAGCCGGAGTTCGGGGCCAGGCCGCTGCGCCGCACCATCCAGCGCGAGCTGGACAACAGGCTGTCCACGCTGCTGCTGAACGGCGAGGCCAAGGAGGGCGACACCGTGGAGGTCGAGGTGTCGGACGGCGAGCTGCAGGTGCGCGTCCTCGCCGACCAGGCCGCGGAAGGGTAGCGAGCGAGCTAGGAGGGCCGCCTCCGCAGCGCCGGATCGGTCAGGGCGGGCGGCTGCCAGCCCTTGTCGCCCGCGTTGAGCGTGACGCCGGGCGGGACGATCTCGTCGATCCGGTCGAGGACGTCGTCGCTCAGCTTCACCTCGGCGGCGGTGAGCTGGCTCTCCAGGTGGTCCATCGTCCTGGGCCCGATGATGGCCGAGGTCACCGCCGGATGCCGCAGCGTGAACGCCAGCGCCAGCTCGATCAGCGTCAGCCCCGCCTCCTCGGCCAGGATGGCCAGCGCCTCGACGACCTCCAGCTTGCGCCGGTTGGCCGGCAACGCCAGGTCGTAGCGCTCGGGCAGCCGCTCGGCCCGGCTCGAACGCGGCGGCTCGGCGCCCTGCCGGTAGGCGCCGCTCAGCCACCCTCCGGCCAGCGGGCTCCAGACGATGGCGCCCATGCCGTAGCGAGACACGACGGGCAGCACGTCGGCCTCGATGCCGCGCACCAGCAGTGAGTACGGCGGCTGCTCGCACGCGAACCGCTCGAGGCCGCGCCGCTCGGCCGCCCAGTGCGCCTCGACGAGCTGGTAGGCGGGGAACGTCGAGCTGCCCAGGTAGCGGATCTTGCCCTGCCGTACCAGGTCGGTCAGCGCACCGAGGGTCTCCTCGATGTCGGTGTCGGGGTCGGGCCGGTGGATCTGGTACAGGTCGATCCAGTCGGTGCCCAGCCTGCGCAAGCTGTTCTCGACCGCCTGGAAGATCCATCGTCTGGAGTTGCCGCGCTGGTTGGGGCCCTCGCCCATCGCGCCGTGCACCTTCGTGGCCAGCACGATCTCCTCGCGCCTGCCCGACTTGGCCAGGGCGTGGCCGACGAACTCCTCCGACTGCCCGCCGGAGTAGACGTCGGCGGTGTCGATGAAGTTGACGCCCGCGTCGAGCGCGCGCCCGATGATCCTGGCCGACTCCTCCACCGACGGCTCGCCCCACGCGCCGAACATCATGGCGCCCAGGCACAGCGGGCTGACCTTGAGACCGGTCCTGCCGAGTACGCGGTATTCAGTCACCCTTCCTACAGTGCCCGAACGGCGTCGGCGATGGAGGCATCGCCACTAACCAGCTCCAACGTCCTGCCGACGGTGCCCTGCTCGTCGAGCAGCGCCACCACGACGGCGGCCACGTCGTCGCGCGGCACGGTGCCCCTGGACAGCGGCGGCGGCGCGAGCAGCACCCGTCCCCGCGCCTGCTCGTCGGTCAGGCTGCCCGGCCGCAGGATCGTCCAGTCGAGGTCGCGCCCGCGCAGGTCGGTCTCCGCGGCGGTCTTGGCCGCGATGTAGGCCGCCCACACCTCGTCGGTGCCCGCACGCGGCGGCGCGCCCGCCCCCATCGAGGAGATCTGCACGAACCTGCGCACGCCCGCCCGCTCGGCCGCCTCTGCCATGAGCACGGAGGCGGCCCTGTCGACGGTGTCCTTGCGGGCCGCCCCGCTGCCGGGGCCCGCGCCCGCGGCGAACACGACCGCGTCGGCGCCCTCCAGCACCTTGGCGACCTCGTCGACGTCCGCGCTCTCCAGGTCGCAGACGACGGCCTGCCCGCCCGTCGCCTCCACGTCGGCCCGATGGCCGGGATTGCGGACCAGCCCGACGGCCTGGTCGCCCCGCTCGGCCAGCCTCCGCTCCAGCAGGAGCGCGATCTTCCCGTGTCCACCCGCGATCACCACACGCATGCCTCCAGGTTTTCACACGGGCGATCCGTGCGTTGCGCACGGTCCTTCGATGACATCGTTCATCTGCCGCGTGCGCGGTGCCGCCGGGATTCTGAGGTCATGACAGAAACGTCCAAGATCTCCCAGTCCCCCACCCTCCTGTTCGCCAGGCACTACGGCGAGATGGTGCTCGCGATGATCGTCGGCATGGTGCTGCTGGGCCCCGTCTGGACCGCGGCCGGCCAGTGGCTCGGCCTGACCGCCGTCTTCAGCCGGACCGACGTGGGCGCCATGATCATGGCCACGAACATGACCGCCGCCATGACCGTGTGGATGCGCCATCGCGGTCACGCCTGGGCGCCCGTCGTCGAGATGGGCGCCGCCATGTACGTGCCGTTCCTGCTGCTCCTGCCGCCCTTCTGGCTGGGCGCCGTATCGGGCGGGACGGTGATGCTCGCCGGGCACGTGCTCATGCTCCCCGCCATGCTGGCGGCCATGCTGTGGCGGCGCGAGGAGTACAGCCGCGGCCACCACGAGCACGCCCACGACCGCAAGCCGTCGCACCCGCTGGCCGCCGTGCTGAAGAAGCGGTGGCCGACGTGGATCGCGCTCCTGATGACCTTCGACACCTGGATTCACCCCTTCGTTCCCCCGGCGTGGATCCTGCTGTTCCTTCCCGGCGCCTACCTCGCCATCGGCGCGTACCGCAGGACGCTCGGCAACCCACGCGTCCTCGCGCTCCAGATCGCGGGCCTGCTGGCCTACCTGGCCCTGGCCGCCATCGCGATGTCGGTCGACGAGACGACCGCCCGCTACCTCGTCGCCGGCGGCTGGCTCGTCCACTCGCTGTGGGACCTGGCCCACCACCGCGCCGACGCCGTGGTGCCCCGCGGTTACGCCGAATGGTGCGCCGTGGTCGACCTGGTCGTCGGCCTGACCGTCATCGTCCTGCTGTGACGTGCCCACAATGGACAGACGGACCACCGCGCATCTGGGGGAATAACCGCGCACCGCCAAACCGATCAGGTGAAGGGTGCGTATCCCCGTAAGAGGAGCTGACATGGATCTGGCAGACATCGGCGTCACCGGGCTGGCCACCATGGGCCGCAACCTGGCCCGCAACTTCGCCCGCCACGGCTACGCCGTCGCCGTGCACAACCGCTCGCACAGCCGTACCGAAGCGTTGGTCAAGGAGTTCGGCGGAGAGGGCACCTTCCTGCCCGCCGAGGACATGGCGACGTTCGTCGCCTCGCTGAAACGACCACGCAGGGCGATCATCATGGTGAAGGCCGGCGCGGGCACCGACGCCGTCATCGACCAGCTGGCCGACCTGATGGAGCCGGGCGACATGATCGTCGACGGCGGCAACGCCCACTTCGAGGACACCAGGCGCAGGGAGGCGGCGCTGCGCGAGCGCGGCATCCACTTCGTCGGCACCGGCATCTCCGGCGGCGAGGAGGGGGCGCTGCTCGGCCCGAGCATCATGCCCGGCGGCTCCCGCGAGTCCTACGAGGCGCTCGGCCCCATGCTGGAGGACATCTCGGCCAAGGTCGACGGCGTCCCCTGCGCCACCTACGTGGGCCCCGACGGCGCCGGCCACTTCGTGAAGATGGTGCACAACGGCATCGAGTACTCCGACATGCAGCTCATCGCGGAGGCCTATGACCTGCTGCGCCAGGCCCTCGGCGCCACCCCCGCCGAGCTGGCCCAGGTCTTCCGCGAGTGGAACGAGGGCGACCTCGAGTCCTATCTCATCGAGATCACCGCCGAGGTGCTCGACCAGGTCGACGCCGAGACCGGGCGCCCCTTCGTCGACATCGTGGTCGACCGCGCCGAGCAGAAGGGCACCGGACGCTGGACCGTGCAGAGCGCGCTGGAGCTCGGCGTGCCCGTCACCGGCATCGCCGAGGCGGTCTTCGTCCGCGCCCTGTCGGGCCACCCCGAGCAGCGCGCGGCCGCCCGCGGCCTGCAGGGCCCTTCGCTGTCGGGCGTCGCCGGCAAGGAGCTGATCGAGGACGTACGGCAGGCGCTGTACGCGTCCAAGATCGTCGCCTACGCGCAGGGCTTCGACCAGATCGCGGCGGCCGCCAAGGAGTACGGCTGGGACATCGACCTCGGCGCGATGGCCACGATCTGGCGCGGGGGCTGCATCATCAGGGCACGCTTCCTCGACCGGATCCGCGCCGCCTACGACGCCGACCCCGCCCTGCCGACGCTGCTGGCCGACGAGGGGTTCGCGAGCGCGCTGGCCGCCGCCCAGGACGCGTGGCGACGGGTGGTGATCACCGCGGTGAAGATCGGCGTGCCGACTCCGGGGTTCTCCTCCGCGCTGGCCTACTACGACGGGCTGCGCAGGGACCGGCTGCCGGCCGCCCTCGTGCAGGGGTTGCGCGACTACTTCGGCGCGCACACCTACCACCGGGTCGACAAGGAGGGCGCCTTCCACACCGACTGGTCGGGCGACCGCGCCGAGCACCCGGCCTGACCCTCGCCTTTACATTGTAGATTTCTAGCCCCGCAGCGTTGCCGCTGCGGGGCTTCAGGGGTTTTCCCCGCTTTTACCTGGCGTCCTGTAGGAGTGGAGGGGTACGAGCCCGATGTGACGGCGAGCACCGGAGTCCCGCTGGAGTGGCGTGCATGGACAGAGGGTCACCGGTGACTACGGTGGGCTTCCTGGTGCTTGCCGTACCGGATGTTGGGCGGGGACGGAAGAGGGGTGGGGTGTTATGACCAGAGTCGGACACGGCGGGGCCGTGCGTGGGCGAGCCCGTGGTCTTCGGCACGGCGAGGCGTGCCGAGGGGGAGTCGGCGCACGAGGGCCTGGGCCCCACGCTCCACAAGCGGGGCTCGATCGACGGCGGGTGCATCCGGGTCGCTTCTGGTGTGCCTTACGCCCTGCTGAGGGGCATCACGATCGCCAAGCGCAGGACGCACACGGGTGCCACCTGGCACGACTTTCCCACCATGGCCGATGTGCCGCCGGTGCCGGCCGCGGGCGATGGAGTGCGGCTGCTGCCGTACTGACAGAGCGGGGGGACCAGAGCGGGCGTGCGCCGCTCGACGGACCCGCGGACCTGGAGCCCGGACGCGCCGGCGCGGCCGCCGCCGGGCCTCGGGGCGGAGGGACCTCAGGTGGCGCCGTCTCAGGAGGACGGCCCGGTGACGGCGGCCAGGGCGCTCGACCTGCGGGACGGCACGTCCCCGGAGGACAGGGACGCGAGGCACCGCGCCCCTCCGGCCTACGCGACGGTGTCGACGAGCACGGACGGGGGGCTCACCTCAGCACCGAAGACCTTGGACCCCCACCTCACGGATTATTACGCTCTCGGTAGCTCATGACCGCGGGTTGACGAAGGCGGTCATCGCCCCGCGTGGCAGGGCTGGCGGCGGGGCTGGGACGGCGGTCTCCGTCAGCGCAACGCCCGAGTCGCGGTATTGGCCACGGCGGTCACCACGCAGTAGCCGATCGGCCCCATGGTGTCGTGCATGACGCACTGGCCCAGCGCGATGCCGTCGGCGCTCAGGTGACCCGACGCCTCCATGCCGAGCTCCCTGCTGCGCGGCAGGCGGCTGAGCGTGAGCGTGTAGTCGGCGTTGATGAAGTGCAGCCCCGCCGTACCGACGTTGCTGAGCGGGCTGGCGAAGTCCGCGGCGAGCGCGGCGTGCGTGAACGGCGTGACCTCCTCGCCCTCCACCAGCGGGAACGCCTCCCTGACCCACGCCCTGTGCGGTCCAGGATCGACACCCCAGGCGGTGAGCTGCCACAGATCGAACGGCAGCCGCAGCCCCTGGGTCACCGGAGGGCCGTCGGGCACGGGCGCGTCCCACTGCTTGGTGGGGAGCGTCTCGCCAGGCGGCTGCTCGCCCTCCCGCAGCAGCACCGCGCTGGCCCGCGCGACCGGGCCCTGCGCGGTGGAGAGCACGGCGTCGGCGACCCTGATCCTGCGGCCTTCCCTGACCTTGACCGTCTCGACCGCGATGGGTAGCAACGGGGTGTTGCGGAACAAGTCAACCGTCAACCTGGCGAAGCGCAGCCCCTCCTCGCCGTGCTCTGCCTCCAGCGCCCTGGCCGCGAGTCCGCCGAGGAGCCGTCCGTGCAGCATGTCGGTCGCCCACGGGCTGTGCGCGTGCGGGGCGGGGACGAACTCGCCCTGGGTGAGGGCGAAGAACGCCCCGTTGTTATCCACAGAATCGGATTCTAAAACGCCGGGGCGCGCGCCGGTGGCGACAATCTAGATATGCGATTCGGCGTGCTCGGCTCCACGGAGGTGGCCGGCGTCCCCGTGCGGGGTGCCAGGCTCAGCGGCCTGCTCGTCCTCCTGGCCCTGGAGGCGGGGCGGGTCGTGTCGGTCGAGCGGCTGATCAACGACATCTACGGGCCCTCGGGCACGGTCAACGCGCTGCAGTCACAGGTGTCGCGCCTGCGCGGCCTGGTCGGCGTGCCGCTGGAGCTGGGTCCCGGGGGCTACCGGCTGGTAGTGGAGCCGCTGCAGATCGACGCCCATCTGTTCGCCCGGCTGGTCGCCGACGCCAGGCGGGCGCCCGCGGCCGGTGAGCGCTCGCGACTGCTGCGGGAGGCGCTCGGGCTGTGGCGCGGTCCCGCGCTGGCCGACGTGCTGGGCTTGCCGTTCGCCGAGGGCGAGGCGGCCAGGCTGGAGGAGCTACGGCTCGGCGCGCTGGAGGACCGGGTGGAGGCCGACCTGATCGACGGTACGGCTCCCGCGGGCGAGCTGGTGGCCGAGCTGGGCGAGCTGGTCATGCGGCACCCGCTGCGCGAACGACTGCGCGGCCAGCACATGCGGGCCCTGGCGGGGGCGGGGCGCCGGGCCGAGGCGCTGGAGGCGTTCGAGGGGGCGCGCAGGACACTGGCCGAGGAGCTGGGCGTCGACCCCTCCCCCGAGCTGGCCGAGCTGCACCTGCGCCTGCTGTCATCCGCGCCTGATGTATCCACGTCCGGCGCACCTGTGTCCGGTGCGTCTGCTACCGAGATGCCCGTTTCCGCGACACCCGCGTCCGGCTCTGCCGCGTCCGGTGCGCCCATCTCAGCCGCTCTCATGTCCGATGCGGCCTCGTCCGGCGGGCCGACGTCCGAGGTGCAGGCATCCGGTTCGCAGGCGTTTGGTGGGCCTGTTGAGCCCGCCTCCGCGGGAGCCGTGTTGCGGCCGCGGGGGCCGAGGCGGCAGCCGACGAGCTTCGTCGGCCGTGAGGAGGAGGTGCGCCTGATCCGGGAACTGCTCGCAGAGGGCCGCCTGCTGACGCTCGCGGGTCCCGGCGGCGCGGGCAAGACCAGGCTCGCGGTCGAGGCGGCCGGACACCTCGGCGAGGTGTGCTTCGTCGAACTGGCCCCGCTCGGCCCCGACTCCGACGTCGCCCTCGCCGTACTCACCGCGCTCGGGCTCCCGCAGGCACAAACGGAGCCGCCGGGCCCGCTGCCCCGCCCGCAGGTCCCCAACGAACCGCCGGGCCCGCAGGCCCACCCGGAGCCGCCGAGCCCGCGGCTCTTCCCCCAGGACCGGGCGCCCGCCGACGCGTTGGTGGCGGCGCTCGCCGGCCACTCCTTCACGCTGGTCCTCGACAACTGCGAGCACGTCGTCGAGACCGCCGCCCTGCTGGCCGACCGGATCCTCGCCGAGTGCCCGCGGGTGCGCCTGCTCGCCACCTCCCGAGAGCCTTTCAACATCCCGGGCGAGCAGGTCCTGCCGGTCCCGCCGCTGCCCCGCCCGCTGCTCGACCTGTCGCTGGCCGAGGCGCGCGAGCATCCGGCGGTGCGGTTGCTGGCCGACAGGGCGTCCGCCGTACGCCACGGGTTCGCCGTCACCGAGGCCAACCTCGACGCCGTGCTGCGCATCTGCCGCGCCCTCGATGGCCTGCCCCTGGCGATCGAGCTGGCGGCGGCACGGCTGCGCGCGCTCACGCCCGAGTTCGTGGCCGCCCGGCTCGACGACCGGTTCCGGTTGCTGACCGGCGGCAGCCGTACCGCGTCGCAGCGTCATCGCACGCTGCGTGATGTGGTCGCCTGGAGCTGGGACCTGCTCGATCCCGCGGAGCGCGAGCTCGCCGGCCGGCTCTCGGTGTTCGCCTCCGGGGCCACGGCGTCCGCCGCCGAACGCGTCTGCGGCGGCGACCTCAACCTGCTGACGGCGCTGGCCGACAAGTCGATCCTCCAGGCCGACGACGGGCGTTTCAGGATGTTGGAGACGGTCCGCGCCTTCTGCGCCGAGCGGCTGGCCGAGTCCGGCGAGCAGGAGCGGGTACGGCTGGCCCACGCCGAGTGGTTCGCCGCCATGGCCTCCGCGGCCGAGCCGCAGTTGAGAGGGCCCGGCCAGCTGCGCTGCCTGGCCGAGCTGGGGGCCGAACACGACAACCTGCGCACCGCGCTCCGCTTCGCGATCGACACCCGCAGGATCGAGTTGGCGTTGCGGCTGGTGGCCGACCTGTGGATGTACTGGTGGCTGCGCGGGATCAGACACGAGGGCGCCGCGGCGTCGGTGGAGGTGCTCGACCTGGTGGGTCCCGAGCCGCCGCCGAGCCTGGTCGAGGAGTACATCGTCTGCGCACTGCAGCTGGCCGCGGGTGGGAGGCCGGTGCACCAGGATCTGCGCGACCTGCTCGCCCATGCCGAACACCTGGCCAACGGGCTGGTGGGCCCGCCGCGCAATCCGCTCGTCGCCATGGTCAGGCCGTACCCGTCGATCGCCGAAGGCGACTACACGACGCTGCTGCCCGCGCTGCTGGCGGCCACCACCGACTCCGACCCGTGGACCAGGGCGTTCGCCAGGCTGCTCGTCGGCTACCTGCACCTCGGCGCGGGCGAGGTCGACGCGGGCGAGCGCGAGCTGCGCCAGGCACTCGACACCTTCCGCGTGGCGGGCGACCGGTGGGGCGTGGGCCAGGCGATGCTGCAGTTGTCGGAGCTGTCCGGCTGGCGAGGCGACCACGCGGCGGCGATCGCGATGGCTGAGGAGGCGCTGGAGGTGATCGCGCCCTTCGGCGCCGCCGAGGACACCGCACTGGTGCTCTCGCGCAGGGGCGCGGAGCTGGCGCGCGCGGGCGACCTGATGGCCGCCCGCGTTGAGCTGGAGCGGGCCGCCGCGCTGGTGGAGCGCCTGCCCGGCTCGGAGGCGGCGGCCATCGCCACCTACGGTCTCGCGGAGCTCGCGCGACTGACCGGCGACGCCACGCGGGCCGCCGCGCTTTACGCGACGGCGCTCGAGGACTGCTCCGGCCACTGGCTGGGCGCCAGCGAGACACGCGGGCGAATCCTCATCGGGATGGGACGCCTGAACGGGTCGGGTGCCACGTTGCGCGAGGCCCACGACCTGCTCGTGAAGGTGCTCGATCTACCGGGGGCGTCGGGGGCGGTGGAGGCGATGGCCGAGCTGACCCTGCGTGAAGGGGCGGCGGCGCGGGCGGCGTACCTGCTGGGGGCCGCGGAGTCGCTGCGCGGCGTCGCACTGCCTGACGGGCCCGACGTGGCCCGGACCGCCGGTGACGCGCGCAGGGCGCTGGGCGCCGAGGCCTTCGACCGGTCCTACCGGCGGGGCCGCGAAACCCCTCGCGACCAGATCGCCGAGTCCCTCCCGTACTAGCCGCCGAGCACAACGACTCGCCTCTCACCCACCATGCCCGGTGCTTTCAGTCCAGCCCCCTCGGGCGAACCCTCCGCATGCCCCGACATCCGCCCCTTCCGGTCTGAGGACACGGTCAGCACCAGCGTCCGGCCTCGATCGTGAACACGATGCTCTCGCCGCCGTGACGCCCGATCGACGCCTCCAAGCGTCCACCGCCCGCCGAGCCGTTCCGCACGGGCACGTGCACGCCCTCGGCTCCTGTTCCGCGGGATCGGGGACCTGCCGTTCGCAGGAAGGCGTGCGCGCAGGTGCGGGCCGCGTGCGAGCTCGTGCGTACGGCGTGCGGGCCGCGTGCGCACCCCGGTCCATCGTTGACGGCATGAATCCCTTGAGCAGGACAAGACGCTGGGCGGCATTGGCCACCCTGTGCCTGGCCGTCTCGCTGATCGTGATCGACGGCACCGTGCTGCACCTGGCCATCCCGAGCCTGACCGAGGCGCTGCGCCCGTCCAGCACCCAGGTCCTCTGGATCGCCGACATCTACGGGTTCGTGCTCGGCGGCCTGCTGATCACGGCGGGCAACGCGGGCGACAGATTCGGCAGGAAGCGCGTCCTGCTGGCCGGCGTGACCGCCTTCGGCCTGGCCTCGCTCGCCACCGCCTACGCGCCCAACCCCGAGCTGCTCATCGTGGCCAGGGCGGTCCTCGGCGTGGCGGGGGCCACGATCATGCCGTCCACGCTGTCCATCATCCGCAACATCTTCACCGACCCGCGCGAGCGTACGACCGCGATCGGCCTGTGGAGCGCGGTCACCACGGCGGGCGCCGCCGCGGGCCCGCTGCTGGGCGGTCTGCTGCTGGACACCTTCTGGTGGGGCTCGGTCTTCCTGATCAACGTCCCCGTGATGGCGGTGGTCCTGATCGTGGCGGCCATCACGCTGCCCGAATCGCGCAACCCCGATCCCGGCCCGATGGACGTGCCGAGCGTGCTGCTGTCGATCGTCGGCGTGATCGGCGTCATCTACGCCGTCAAGGAGGCCGCCCACACCGGCCTCGTCCAGACCGGAGTGCTGGCCGCCGCCGTCGTGGGGCTGGTCGCGCTGACGGCTTTCTGGAGGCGGCAGACCAGGCTCACCCATCCGCTCATCGACGTGCGGCTGTTCAGGCGAAGAGCTTTCTCTGGCGCGGTCGGCGGCGACATGATCGCGGTGTTCGCGCTGGTCGGCACGCTGTTCTTCCTCTCCCTCCACATGCAGTTCGTGCTCGGCTGGACACCGTTGCAGGCCGGGCTCGCGCAGCTGCCCGCGATGGCCGCGTCCACGGTCGCCGCGCTGGTCGCGGGCAGACTGGCCGTGGCCTGGACCAGGGCCGTGGTGATCTCGCTCGGGCTCGGCCTGTCAGCGGCGGGTCTCGCCGTGCTGGTGATGCTGCCCGTCGAGTCCGGCTACCCGGTGGTGCTCGGCTCGCTGCTGCTCATCGGCGTCGGCGCGGGGCTGTCGTTCACGGTCACCGCCGACACCGTGATCGCCACGGTGCCCAAGGAGCGGGCCGGGTCCGCGTCCGCGATCGCCGAGACGGCGTACGAGCTCGGTGCGGCCCTGGGCATCGCGCTCCTCGGCAGCCTGCTCGGCGGCCTCTACCGCCAGACGCTCCGTCTGCCCGGCGGCCTGCCCGACGAGGCAGCGGAGGCGGCGCGCGACTCGATCGGAACGGCGCTGCAGGCGGCGGCCGAGCTTCCGGCACAGCTCGCCGAACCGGTAGTCGCGGCGGCGTCCCAGGCGTTCGTGCACGCCGTCCAGATCACCTCCCTGATCGGCGGCGGCCTGGTGGCGGTCGTGGCGGTGCTGGCCCTGTTCACGCTGCGCGGCCTGCCCACCGTCGTCGACGAGCACTCACTCGACTCCGGGGTACCACTCCACACACGACAAGGAGCTGACCGATGAGAGCGATTCCCACTGACAGGGGCACCTGCCCGTTCGACCCTCCCGCCGGCATGGCCGACGAGCCGCTCAGCAAGGTACGGCTGGCCAACGGTGACCAGGTCTGGCTGGTGGCCAGGCACGACCTGGTCCGGCAGGTGCTGGCCGACACGCGTTTCAGCTCGGAGATCGACGGAGGCTTCCTGGGTGCGCCGCTTCGGGCCGTAGAGCCGGATCCGGGAATGTTCATCCAGATGGATCCGCCGAGGCACACGAGGCTGCGACGCCTGATGACCGGACGGTTCACCGTCCAGCGGATGAACAGGCTGCGCCCGCGCGTCGAACAGATCGTCACCGACACCCTCGACGCGCTGGAACAGCGGCCTCGTCCGGCCGACCTGGTGGAGGAGTTCGCGCTGCCGATCCCCTCGCTGGTGATCTGCGAGCTGTTGGGCGTGCCGTACGCGGAACGAGAGGAGTTCCAGCACGCCAGCGCCAAGATCCTGAGCCTCACCACCACGGTGGAGGAGCAGGAGGCCACGCTGATCAGGCTCGCCGGCTACCTCGCCGAGCTCATCGCCCGCAAGCGCGCCGAGCCGGGCGAGGGACTGCTCGACGACCTGCTCGACACCGACCTGACCGACGACGAGCTGATCGGCGTCGCGGTACTGATGCTGATCGCCGGCCACGAGACCACCGCCAACATGCTGAGCCTGGGCACCTTGCTGCTTCTGCACCATCCCGAACAGCTCGCCCTCGTACGGCAGAGCCCCGAGGCGGCCAAGACCGCGGTGGACGAGCTGCTGCGCTACCTGTCGATCGTCGACGTCGGCATGTACCGGCGCGCCGGCACCGACCTGGAGCTGAACGGCCAGGTGATCCCCGAGGGCGACTTCGTCACCTGTTCGCTCGCCTCCGCCAACCGCGACCCTGCGCTGCTCGACCGGCCCGACGAGCTGCGGGTGACCAGGCCGAAGACCCCTCACGTGGCGTTCGGCTTCGGCCCTCACCAGTGCATAGGCCAGAACCTCGCCCGGATGGAGATGGAGATCGCCTACCCGGCGCTGTTCCGCCGGCTGCCCGGCCTGCGTCTGGCCGTGCCGCTGGAGAAGGTCCCGTTCAAGAACGACATGGCGATCTACGGCGTCCACAGACTGGAGGTGGAGTGGTGATCACGGTGGACCGCGAACGGTGCGCCTCTTCCGGACAGTGCGTGCTGTCCGCGCCGGAGGTGTTCACCCAGGACGAGGAGGACGGCCGCGTGGTGCTTCTCGACGAGACGGCCTCAGGCCCCGAGGTACGGCGTGCGGTAACCGGCTGCCCGACCCAGGCGATCAGATCGGACTGACCCCGCTGACCCCGCTGACCCCACTGACCACGTTGACCGTGTTCCCGGCCCGAGTCGAAGATCGGGCCGGGAGCGCCAATCGGCCTCGGTACCTGGGCGTTTCGATGGCGGCCATCACCGCGGCGATCCCGATCGCGAGACGACGCAGAGCATCCCCGAAACAGGGGCCGTCACGGATGACGGCCTCACGAAGGCTCTGCCCGTCGACGACGCGCTGACGGCATACGACCGCGCCCCCTCCGGATCGGCGTCGAGGATGCGTGCCGGACAAAACGGCGCCACCCGACGTGAGGACCACATGCGTGTGCGGCGCGTAGCCGTAACGCGAGGACCACATGGGTGTGCCGCGCGTAGCCGGATGCTGCGGCCTCTGCTGAAAGCAGGGATGCGGTTCCCGCAGCGGCCACATGGGCCGCGTTGACCGCATGTCCCGCTGAAACCGGTGGTGCACCTGCCGACACCAGAGCCGTCGGCGGCAATGAAGGGGACCGAACAGCGACAGACACTCCTGTCTCCGCGGCTTTCGTGCTGTCCACGAACCTTCGCCGGGTCGGTGGGGATCGTCAACCTCGGCACTCCCCAAGCCCGGAGTCGGTGCGGGTTAGTGGATACCGCAGCAGGGGCTATCCGGACCCCGCTGTGCCGTCGCGGGGCCGGAACCCTTGGCTCACGAGGCGATGCAGAACAGGTGACCCTCGGGGTCGGCCAGCACCACCCAGTCGCCGCCGCCCGGCTGGAAGTCCGGCTTGGTCGCGCCCAGGTCGAGCAGTTCCTTCTGGGCCGCGTCGAGGTCGGCGACTTTGAGATCGAGGTGCAGCTGCTTGGTGCCGCCCGGCCATGCGGGTGCCTGGTAGTCCTCGGTCCGCTGGAAGGCCAGCTGGCGGCCGCCCGCGTCCAGGGAGGCGTAGTCGTCATCGCTGTGAGTGATCTGGCCGCCCAGCACGGTGCGGTAGAACTCGGCCAGCGCGGCGGGGCGGACGGCGTCGAAGACGATGGTGGAGATTTCCGCGAGCGCGGCGGTGTTCGTTGTCATGCGTCCAGGCTGCCCGCCGCCTCGGCACCGGGTCTTGAACATTCTTGCGCACCGATCCAGTGGTCGGCCTTACGCTGACATAACCTGATGCCCTCTCCGGCGCCGCGCTTCGCCCTGCCGCATCGAGCCACGGATCTTGTCGCGTCAAACCACGGATTCCGCGACCCGGCAATCTCCGCTTCCGCTCTGTCGCATCTGTCCACCAGGTCATCTCTCGCTCCCCCTGCGATCGCGGCCCCGCATCTCCGCCAATTCCGCTCACCGCCACCTCATCTCCACGCCATGTGGCGCCCGCCCACCTCCAACCTCCTCCTGCCACCGCCAACTCGCAGCCCGCCGGCTACCCAGCGCCACCTGTCACCAGCCCGCCTGCGCTCCCACCGCAACTCACAGCGCCGTCCCCCGATGCCACCTACCGCCGGCTCACCCCAAGGCCACAGCACCAGCCCACCTCCAATCCGAGTCCGCCGTTTCCCCCAGCACCACCCCGCCGTCCCCAACGCCACCCACCGCCAGCTCACCCCTTGGCCTCGCTCTACGACCGCCCGCGCGCAGTTCCCCCGATTTCACGCATTCGCCAGCGTCTCCAATTCCGCCGCCCTCCTAGCGCCAGCGCCAGGTCTCCGCTCCTCACGCGTTCCGGGGCGTGCCGCGCAGGTCGCCCCCCCCTGCTGCGGACCCCGGAATTGTCGGTGGCGCGGCGTAGCGTTCGCATCATGCGTTCCAACCGTCGTCTCGGCACCGGGCCTGGCTTCACCGTCGATGCCGTGACCTGTGCTGACGACCATCGGGGTTGGTCGCAGACCGAGGTGAGCGATGACTACCGGCTGGTGCTCGTCCGCAGTGGCCGGTTCGGGCGGATGACCGACGGTGTCGCCGGGCTGGTGGATCCGACGATGGCCTATTGGGGCGTGCCCGGGGAGGAGGAGCGGTTCGCGCACCCGTCGGGAGGCGACGTGTGCACCGCGCTCAGCTTGTCACCCGCGCTCTGGCGTTCCCTGACCGGCGGCAGGCCCACCCGAATCCGCCCGACCGTCTACGTGGATGCCAAGGTCGAGCTGGCGCACCGCGCCTTTCTCCGCGCGGCCAAGGGCGGCGATGCGGGGTTCGCCCTCGCGGAGAGTCTGATGGGGTTGCTCGGGTCCGTTCTCCGACAGGCGTTCCACACCGCCGATGGGGACGCCGCGGCTCAGGTCATGGCCCCGCCCCGGTCGTCGCAGGTCAGGGGGCGGCTCGTCTCGGCGGCGAGGGAGGCGATCATTTCGGACCATCCCGCTGCCGAGGGGCTCCTGTCGCTGGCCCAGTTGCTCGACGTCTCGCCGTACCAGCTGAGCAGGGCCTTCACCAGGGAGATGGGCGTCTCACTCACGCACTACCGCAACCGGGTGCGGGTCGGCCGGGCGCTCGAACGCCTGGAAGCAGGGGCGGCGAGCCTGGCAGAGCTTGCCGTGGAGCTGGGGTTCGCCGACCAGGCGCACCTGACCCGCACGGTGCGCGGTCATCTCGGTCATACGCCTACGGCGCTGCGGCGTCTTCTGTCTGGAAGGTCCGCCGATGGACGTTGATGAGACCGCTGTCGTCGCCGCGCCGATCGAGCGGGTATGGCGGGCTTTCGCCGACCACGCCGATCGGGCCGAGTGGTGGGACTACCTGTTCCTGGAACCGGTGGCAGGCGGCTCGTTGGAGGAGCGCTGGACCGACGAGCATGGCGACCCAGTGATGACCCGCGGGTTCGTGACGCGGGCCGTAGCTCCGGAGGTGCTGGCGTTCACCTGGTTCGACGACGGGCAGGCGGCTTCGACCGACGTCGAGATCGTTCTGACGACTCGTGGAGCTGATACGGAGGTCCGGATCAGGGAGACGGGCTGGGACCGCCTGCCTGATGGGGCTGCGATGGCAACCGACCATCGGGCGGGATGGCGGGTGCATCTGGCCAACCTCTGCCGGCATGTCGAGTCATGACCCGAAGCCGAGGAGCGCAAACGGCGGCAGCGCGAGATGACCGTGGGTCGGGCGGGATGATGGGTGCATCTGACCCAACTCTGTCGGCATGTGGCGCCATGACCGGAAGCCGAGGAGCTGCCAGCGCCGGCAACGCGAAGTGGGCGTCGATCGGGCGGGATGGCGTGTGCATCTGGCCAACCTCTGCCGGCATGTGGCGCCATGACCGGAAGCCGAGGAGCCGCCAACGGGGCAACGGGAGATGAGCGTGGGTCGACGTCGCCAGATGACGGCGCGACTGCTGGAGGCCGGGGTCGCCTCGGTGTGCTTCTTGGGGTCGTCAAAAGCAGCGACAAAGCTTTCCACGCCGAGGCGATGGGGAGGAGCTCAACTGGCTGACCCGTTGGCGGCGGCAGTTTCGGGACTACGAAACGTAGCACCACCCATGCCGAAACCATCGCCAAGATTGCTGCGCGCCTCGCCGGATACCGAACCCGCTACCGACCATCCGCCCGCAGCGGCCTGACACCAACCGCTGTCTCTCAGGCACCCGAAACGCTCTCGGTCGGGATCTTCGCCGTTGTGGTGGGTCGGTACCGGACGTTAACGACCGACGTAGGGTCGCCGTCGCCGACCCGGTGGAGGCGGATCGGCACACTGCCGGGGTTGTCGTACAGCCGGATGCCCTCACCGAGCAGGACCGGTGCGATGTGCAGGTCGATCTCGTCGATCAGTCCAAGTTCGAGAAGCTGACGGCCGATGGTCGGCGAGAACACCTCGAGGTTCTTGCCGCCGGCCGCCTCCAGTCCGATCCGCACCGCCTCGGCCGGGCCGCAGTTCAGGAACGTGACCCCGTCGGCGGGCGTCGCGTCCTCGGGGTGGTGGGTGAGCACGAAGATCGGTCCGTTCCAGGCACCGCCGTACACGCTGCTGGGGTCCGGGAAGTGGTCCCAACCGTTTCGACCCCCCAGCACGGCGCCCGTGGTCTTGACGTACTCCTCGGCCAGGCCGGGACGGGACGAAACACCGGTCACCCAGTCCATCTCGTGGTTCGGCCCAGCCACGAATCCGTCCAGTGACATGGTGAAGTGCCAGAGCACCTTTCCGCCCGCGGTCTGCGGCTCCGGGTCGCTCATTCGCTGCCTCCTGCTATCTGCTTGCGGATTGCAATCGGTGCTTCGACGCTAGCCACTCCGGTGGTAGATTGCAACCGGATCGGGGGGGTGAGGTGCGAGTTGGTAGGGGCGGCGCGTTCGGGTTGTCCGATCAATGCTGCGGTCGAGGCGTTCGGCGACAGCTGGAGCCTGCTTGTGCTGCGGGACGTGATGTTCGGGGGGCGGCGCTACTTCAGGGAACTGCTCGCCGGTTCGGAAGAGGGGATCGCCTCCAACATCCTGGCCGACCGGCTGAAGCGGCTGGTCAACGCCGGTCTGCTGACCCGTGAGGACGCGGGGCCGGGACGGCGGGCCGCCTACAGTCTGACCGAGGCGTCGATTCAGCTGGTGCCGGTCTTCGCCCAGCTCGGTGAGTGGGGTCTGCACCACCGCCCGACGACGAGGCGGCTACGGGTACGAGCGGAACTCCTCGCGGCCGGGGGGCCGGAGTTGTGGCGTGAGTTCATGGCCGAGCTGCGGACCATCCATCTCGGCGAACCGGCGCCGGAACGGGACGGTCCGAGCGTCATGGAGCGCTTGGCCAACGCCTACGCCGCCGCGCTCTGACGCGTCCTGTGTGGGCCTTCCTGGTTTCCACGGATCCGGGTCGGTCGATGCGCTGGCCATCTTGTCCTCCGTGGGCTTCGTCAAGACAGCGGTGATCGGGCTGGCTTTGTCCTCTGTGGACTTCGTCTAGATGAATGAGTCCAAGGCATAGCTGCGGAGATAGGGCGAGGGCGCCCATCCTCAGTGTGTGACGACCGAACTGGACACCCTCGCAACCGCA
>NZ_JBHZBH010000073.1:0-19538 GCF_042754765.1 Nonomuraea sp. NPDC059194
TGGCCGCGCAGGTCTCGCGCTTCTACGTAAGCGGATCTTGCTCAACCGCTGATCACAGCGCCAGGGCCGGGTCACGAAATTTGCGGAAGAGCCACTTTCTGATGGCCGCTTACACCGGCCGATCCCGGCTCGTCCGGGTCGCGGGCCGTACCGATGACGGGTGGGGCTCCTGCGCCTCACCACGACCTTCGGCCGGCCCCCGATGCGCGTCACGGTTCCGCGTGGCGGTCGATGCCGAGGGTGGCGATCAGGTCTTCGTGGAGCTCGAACCAGACCCGGTGGCAGGAGTCGACGTCGGTGCGATCGACCCAGGCGACCTCCCCCGCCCGAGCGCGCGCCAGGGCGGAGGCGAACCGCGCGTCGTAGCCGCGGAACCGGGCGAGAACCCTCCCGAGCCGATCAGAGAGCGGCAAGAGCCCACGCCCGACCACCGCGAGGTCGTCCAGAACTCTGGCGTCCCAGGAGGGGTCGGAGTGGTCGTTGCCGGCGAGCCGGTCACCGTCGGTGGGCCGGATCTGCCAGTCGGTGCAGGCTCGCTGCAGCAGCGCGTTGAGCGGCAGGAACTCGCGGTAGACGTTACGGACCTCGCCACCGCCCCCGGCGCCGGCGAGTTCGGCCGCGAGCAGGCGCTCGTTCTCGGTGCGCCCTCGCTCGGTCAGCGACCAGCCCCCGGTGCCGGCGAACGCGGAGTGCTGGACCCAGCCGCGCGCCTCCGCGTCGTACAGCGTCTCCTTCGTCTCGGCCGCATCGAGCCCGTACCGCCGGGCGATCACCGGCGTGTCGGCGAACCCGGTGATGCGTACGGCATGCAGCACCAGCAGGTCAGGGGCGGAATCGTGCGTCATGTGTCGGCGTCCTGTCGTGCCGTGAGGCGGTTGTAGTGCTGCTGGCAGGCCTGCGGGGAGTTGAACCCCATGGCCTGCGCCATCTGCGCCCAGGTCAGTCCCGCGCTGCGGGCGATGAACAGCAGGGCGGATTCGAGCCCGTCGACCTCGGCCCGCGCGGCGGGAAGAAGGGCGAGCGCGCTCAGGGTGTCCTCCGGGCTCAGCTCGGCCTGCCGCCAGACGGCGAACTGGACGAGGTCGATCGCCGAAGGCGGGACGGGCGGCGGCCGCCACGGGCGAGGGTCGAGCGCGTCCGCGCCCCGGTCGAGCAGGCGCTCGCGCGCCTCCTTCTCACGGTCCGCCTGGGCGCTGTCGGCTTGAGCCGTGTGGGCGATGTCCTGCTTGCGCGGCATGGACCCATCGTGCACAATCAATAAAACGTTGTCAACAAAACATTGAAAGGCGGAACGGGTGATCATAGCCTTGGCGGAGGCCGTCTCCGACACCTGCGGTGGCAAGGCCGGGGCGCTCGGCGCCCTGCTCCGCGCGGGACTACTGGTCCCCGACGGCTTCGTCGTCCCGTTCGCCACCTACCTCACCACCGCCCGCGATCTGGACCTCGGCGCGCCGTACGACCTGGACCTCGGCGGGCCGTACGCTCTGGACGCGGTACGGCAGGCGCTCAAGGCCCACCCGCTCGACACCGCCGAGCTCAGGCACGCGCTCGCCGGGCTCGGCGATCCACCCGTTGCGGTGCGATCCTCGGCCGCGAACGAGGACACCGGCCAGTCCTCGGCGGCCGGCCAGCACGAGAGCTTCCTGGCCGTGCGCGGAGCCGTCGAGGTCGCCGATGCCGTACGCGCCTGCTGGGCCTCGCTCTTCACCTCCCGAGCCGTCGGCTACCGGGGCCATCATGATCTCGCGATGGCCGTCATCGTCCAGCGCCATCTGGACGCCGAGGTCTCCGGAGTCATGTTCACGCCCTCAAGCCCCGACGGCCCGACCGAGATCGAGGCGTCCTGGGGCCTCGGCCCCAGCGTCGTCGAGGGCAAGGTCACCCCGGACTCCTACCGCGTCACCGGCGACGGGACGATCCACCGCACCATCGCCGACAAACACACCCGCCTCGACCGGCACGGCGACCGGCTCGTGCTCGGCGACGTACCGGCCTCCGCGCGTCAACACCCCACGATCGACGACGCGACCGCCACCCGGCTCGCCGAACTGGGCGAGGAGATCGCCGCACTCCGGGGCGGACCGCAGGACATCGAATGGGCCATCGCCGACGGTCGCCTCTGGGTCCTCCAAGCCCGCCCGATCACCGCCGCCCTTCCCCAACGAACCGAGCCTTCCCGGCAGTCCGGCGCTCCGGTCGGCACGCTCATCGGAACCCCGGGCAGTCAAGGGACGGCGACCGGCACCGCCAGGATCGTCCGCGGCCCCGGAGACTTCTCCCGCGTGCGCCCCGGCGACATCCTCATCTGCCCCTTCACCGACCCCGCCTGGACACCGCTGCTGCGCATAGCCGCCGGCGTCGTCACCGAAACCGGCGGCATGCTCTCCCACGCCGCCATCGTGGCCCGCGAACACGGCATCCCCGCCGTCCTCGGAACCCCGGCCGCGACGACCAAGCTCCGCGACGGCACCACCATCACCATCAACGGCTCCACCGGCACCATCACCTACCCCTGATCGCCGACCGAACGGAAAGGAGACGGTCCGCCCGATGCCGACTCGCCACCTCTACCTGACCCGCCACGGCGCGTCCGATCCCTTCGGGAACCTCACCGACACCGGCCGCCGGCAATCGGCCCTACTCGGCGAACGCCTGGCCCACCTGCCGATCGACACCGTATGGCACTCCCCACTCCCCCGCGCCACCGCGAGCGCCCACGAACTCGCCCGCCACCTCCCGACCGCGTCAGTCGCCGAGGCCCCCGAACTCATCGACCACGTGCCCTACGTCCCCCGCCCCGCCGAGACGCCCCCGTCGTGGACCGGCTTCTTCGACGGCTACGACGCCACCGAAGCGGCCCACGGCCACCGCCTCGCCGACGCACTCGTCGCCCGCTTCACGCAGCTCCCCGACACCGACACCCACGAGGTCCTGATCACCCACGCCTACCCGATCGCGTGGCTCGTACGGCACGCGCTGGAGGCTCCGCCGTACCGCTGGCTCGGTCTGAACAGCGCCAACACCGCCCTCACGATCATCGAATACCGCCCCGGCCTGCCCCCCACCCTGGTGATGTTCAACGACCTGAGCCACCTCCCACCCGACCTACGCTGGACCGGCTTCCCCACCAGCACCAGACCGTGACACCCAGTACGGCGAGCCGGACCACCGCTTCGGCGAGCAGGCCGGCGTTCTATCCATCGGATCTGCTCCCGGTGATACTCGATCGTCCTCCCCGTCCACTGGTACTTCGCGAACATCAGGGGATCGACCTTCACCAACGACGCGACGTAGTCGACCGCCGCCAGCGGCACCTCCTGCGCTCCCTCCGGGAACCGGCCCTCGATCTCATAGAACTCGCAACCGTTGTAGTGGCGGGTGGTGTTGGGGATGTCGGCGTACCGCTGCAGAAAGTCCAGGGCATCCATCACGGGCCGGTAGGCGGTGTTGTTGCACTTGAACTCGATCGCGGCGAGCAGCTTGGGCAGCATCCGACGGTAGTAGTTCGAATACGAGTTGGTCAGCACGGTCCGGACCCTGGCCTTGTAAGCCTTGGCGTCCGTTTTCGCCTCGGCGACCAGCGCCTGCAGCGTTGTCTCCCCGCCCGGGACCGCCGGGAACACGACCTGCCGGACCGTGCCCTCCGGCGCCGCCACCGACGCCTCGGCGATCGAGCACAGCTTCTCGGTCTTGCGGTGCACCTTCTCGACCTTCCACTCCCCCGCGTGTTGATCTTCGACACCAGACCGATGAACAGATCGACCAGCGCATCAGTGATCTCCGTCGTCCGCGACCACGCCAGCGCCGCGACCAACGTCAGGCGGACCGGCGGCTGATTCGCCGCAAAGTCCGACGGATGCAAGGCCATCGCCCGCGCCCGCCACGAGGCCACCAGCCGGTCGGAGTAGCCGCCGAACAGATCCGCCGGCAGGCCGAGCGCCTTCGCCCGCCGGAGCTTGACGATCTCCTCCAGTAGCGTCTCCAACCCCAGCCGTCCGGGGTCGGACTTCAGCTCCAGCAGGAACCCGTCCTCGCCCGTGGCCAGTTCCCACGGCGACCGCGCCGAGTCCGCCGACAACCCGTTCAGCACGTGCAGGCAGAACTCCCGCTCGAACCGCGCCCGGCCCGCGCCCACGATCCGGTCCACCCTGCCCGGCGGCTCGCTCTTCAACGTCCGGCAACGCCTCAGCAGCGCCGACCGCAGCCCCTCGTCCGTGAACACCATCGGGCAGATCTTGTCCGCCGGCCACGCCGCCAGCACGTCCTCATCCGCCCGGGTCGACTCCCGAAACCCCAGCTGCCCATCATCGTCCGCACCGTCGCGAGCGCGCTGCGCCAGCCGTACGTCGCCATCCTCTGGCCAGCGAGTCCGCGCCCGCGGCCGCCTGCGGCACCGCAGTGGACGCGGCCGTCGACGTGCCATTGCGGCACGCGGGTGAGGACATGGGCGTACTCACCCTCGGCCAGCCGGTCGTCGATTCCGGCGACGAGCGGCTCCTGCTCGGCTTCGCCCAGCGCGCCGGCATCGCCGCGCACGCGGGGCGGCTCACTCACGAGCTACGCCGCTCGCGCGGCAACCTGCTCATCGGCGAGCGGCGGTCAGTCCGAGCGCCACGTCGGCCAGGGCCGGGCCGAGTCCGTCATGCATGCGGCGGCGCTCTTCTTCGAGCCTCCTCCGTGCAGGCAGGTCAAGGACGGGCTGGAGAACGTCAAACGACTGGTGTCCGACCTGCGGCCGACCCATCTCGAACAGTGCGGGCTGGTGGAGGCGCCCGCAAGGACCACGGCGGAGACCGTGACGAGCACCGTCCCGGCCGTGGCCGGTTCCCCGCCGGTTCGAGCGCCGAGCAGAGGGAGCGCGGCCAAGGAAAGACGGCCCCGAGGCCGCAAGATCGCATGTGGCCGCCGCCCGGTCAACAGCGGGTTCAGCCTGTGGGCTCGTTGATCAATCGACCACGTTCAGCCGGTTCGGGATGGTGTTGAGCTCCTCCGGGCCGTCTGCTGTCAGCAGCACGGTGCCGCCGATGCAGACGCGCTTGCCGTCCCGCAGCGCGTTCGGCTCGAACGCGAAGGCGTGTCCCTCGGTGATCTCGAAGTCGCCGTCGAGGCCCATGCCGCGCGGCAGCTTCTCCAGGTGCGACAGCGCCGGGTCGACCTCCGGGTGCAGGCGGGTGGCGCTGTTGTACAGCGGCGAGACCGTCTGGACCATCGGGCCGGTGTTCCAGGTGCGGGAGCGGTGCAGCGGCTCCTCCATGACCGCCGCGAGCTCGGAGAACCGGAGCCCGGGACGTAGCGCGGCCAGGCCGGCCTCGTAGGACTCCCGGCAGACCTCCTCCAGCTCACGCAGCAGTGCGCACGGCTCGCCGAGGGACACGTCGATCTGCTGCTGTGATTCCATGCCCGCGTAGAACGCGAAGATCTCCGCCGCGATGGTGTCGCCGCGGCGCATCACGTGCGGGGCGCCTCCCATGCCGAACCACTCGGGGATGGTCCAGGCGAAGCGCGACTGTCCCGCGCGCTCAAGCATGAACGGCCAGCGCATCCAGCCCCCGCCGGCGATGATCGCCTGGAAGGCGGCGGCGGCGATCTCGTGCTCGTTCGCGCCTTCGCGCACCTTGCCGACGAACGCCGCACAGGCGGCCTCGCCGAGCTGCGCGGCGCGGCGGAGGAGAACCTGCTCTTCGGCACTCTTGACGAGCGCGAGCGACTCGTACTCGCCGGAGATGTCGACCCAGGTCACGTCGGGGAGCAGCGAGAGCACGCGCGTCCACTCGCTGAACGGGATGACTCCGGCCCAATCGCCGACGAACCGGCTGGTGAGGCCCACGACGCCGAGCGCAGTCCGGTCCAGTCCGCGTTCCCGCACCGCGTCGGCGAGGTTGGCGAGCCTGTCTCCGTGCACCCAGTCGTCGACCCAGCGTTCCCAGCGGGCGCCCGGTTCGTCGAAGCGGCCGAGGGGGACGTCGCCGACCAGCAGAAGCGGGTCGCCGGTTCGGGTGAACAGCACGATCGAGTGGATGACTTCGTTGGTGATGTAGGAGTCCGCGGAGTCCCGGCCGTAGCCGAACACGACTACTCCGTCGAGCCCGGAACGTTCTAGCAGAGCCCGGATCGAGGCCCAGCGGCGGTCACGCTCGTCCAGGCTCAGAGTCGGATACGTGTCGGTCATGTGCGTGCTCTTTTCTCTCTTCGGTGGACGACGGGAGGGACGCGACGAGCTCGCGCAGGCGACGCGCGCTCTCCCTGATGAATTCGAGCGGCTCGCCCGGTGCGACCGGCGCTCTGAGCCGGCGCAGATCCGGCGCGGACCCGGCCGCGGCGCGAGCCTCGTACGCCCGCGTCAGCCGGACGACTTCGAGCGCCTCCGCGGCGGTCAGATCTGGATGCGCCCGCAGCCAGCGTTCGTCGTCGATGTGCAGCGACATCTCGGCGCGGCTGCTGATGATGCCCTCGATCGAGAGCATCACGTCGCGCCCGGCGAGCGGTGCGAGCAGCGCGGGCCAGTCGATCACGCCCTGGCCGACGGGGAGCAGGAAGCGGCCGATGCCCTCGTCGGTGAACGCCAGGGCGACGTCGCGGATGTGGGTGGTCCGCACGTAGGGCGCGGCGCGGCGCATGGCGCGCAGCGGATCCTCGCAGCGCACGAGGACGTTCGCGGTGTCGAAGGTGATGCCGAGCACATCGGCGCCCACCGCCTCCACGATCCGGACCAGCTCGAACGTCGTGATCTCCTCGTGCGTCTCGATGTCGAGATGCACGCCGGCGTCCCGGGCGATCGGCGCGACCTTGCCGAGGAAGCGCTCGATGGCGGCCAGTTGCCGCGGCCAGCTCACGTCGGTCCGGAACCGGTCGCAGGCGTACAGCCCGCTGAAGCGGAACTGGTAGTTCGCCGTCGCGGTCCACAGCTCCCGGATGCCGGCGTCCGCCGCGGCGATGATCATCCGGCGCAGGCCGAGGAGGTAGTCGCCGTCGCCGAGGGCGCGGACCGCGGGCGACTCGGCGTTGGCGAACGGGTTCACCTTCCCCACGCCCGCCTCGACCCGCAGGCCCAGCGCCTCAGCGGCCTGCACGGCGTCACGCAGCTCCGCCGGGTCGAGGGCCTGGCTCAGTTCGAGCACCGACCGGAAGAACACGCCGTCCAGGCCGAGGGCCGCCGCCTGTTCGAGCAGCCAGACCGCCCCCTTCTCCGGCGCGCCCGGAAATTTGGAGCTGTCGACACCGACTCTCAACATGGTCGCGCTACTCCGCGTCCGCGAGGTCGACGAGGCCGTGGTCGAACACGTTCAGCGGGTCGTAGCGGCGCTTCAGCTCGACCAGCCGGTCGTACTTCGGACCGTAGATCTCGCGCGCGCCGCTCCCGTCCTCGTGCTCGGAGGTGAAGTTGATGTAACTGCCGTTCTCCCACTCCGCGACTGCGCCTGAGAACCGCTTGACCCATGCCACCAGCGGCTCACGCTCGTCGGGGTACTCCCAGTCGGCGCCGATGTTGCCGGCCCAGCGTGAGTGGATGCCCGAGGTGGAGTCGTTCGCGTGGTCGCGCGGCTGGAGCCGGCCGGCGATGAGCTCGAACGGGCACATCGTCTGGTGCGTGATGAACGAGCTCGAGTTGAGCGAGCGCCCGGGGTAGGCGTCGACGTGTTCGATGGCGAGGTCGAGCAGCTCGTCGGGGAGCTCGCCGAAGGCGACGTGCCGCCAATAGTGCGCGATGCCGTACCGGAACTCGTCGTCGGTCGCGTGCTGCAGCGTCACGTGAGGGATGGAGCGCACCGTGTGATAGATCGGCTCGCCGGTCTGGAACATCGGCGCGCTGAGGGCCGGCTCGTCGGCCGGATCGCCGTAGGTGACGGTAGCCACCGAGATGATCGGTTTGCCACGGTGCTGCCGAGGCAGCTGCGACCAGTACTCCGGGCTGCGGTAGAGCCGCACGTAGGTCCCGACGTTGTCCGGCATCGCCGGGCCCTGCTCGCGGAACAGCTGCAGCACCTGCTTGCGCGACTCCGCCGGGTAGAGGGCGAGGCGCACCGTCGCCAGGCCGGGGAGGTCCACGTAGCCGAAGACGAACTCGGTCGCGATCCCGAAGTTGTGCCCCGCGCCCTTGAGCGCCCAGAACAGGTCGGGGTCGCTCTCGGCGTTGACGCGGCGCACCTTGCCGTCCGCGGTGACGAGCTCCACCTCGCGCAGGAAGTCGACCGTGGAGCCGAACATGCGGGAGAGATAGCCCATCCCGCCGCCGAGGGTGAGACCGGCCACGCCGGTGTGGGAGACGACACCGGCCGGAAGGGCGATGTCGTACGGCTCCGCCGCGCGGTCCACGTCGCCCCAGCGGCAGCCGGCGCCCACCGTGATCGTTCGCGCCTCCGTGTCGACGGACACCGAACGCATCAGCCCGGTGTCGATCAGCACGCTGCCGTCCGCGACGCTGGTCCCGGCGAGATTGTGCCCTCCGCCGCGGACGGTCAGCGGGTAGGCGTTCGCGACGCACCAGCGCAGCGCGTCCGCGACGTCGGCCGTGCTGGTGCAGCGCACGATCGCCGCCGGACGCTGGTCGATGTCGGCGTTCCAGACGCGGCGCAGCGACTCGTACCCCGGCTGACCGGGGTACACCACGTCGCAGCCGACGGCGGATGCGAGGCTGGTCAGGATGTCGGGTTCGGGCATGTAAAGAGTTCTCCTTGGCTGGCGAGGGATGAGGTTCGGAGGTCGAGGAGCGCACGGAGCTCGGCGAGTGAGTCACCGAGGAAGCCGCGCAGCTCCTGCTCGGCCGGGCCGGAGCGCCGCAGCTCGTCGAGCCCCGGCCAGACGCCGGTGGCGGCGTTGGCCGCGTGCAGTGCCGCGAGCGACCGCAGTTCCTCCAGGTCGGACCCGGTCATGTCGGGATGTGCCGGCCACCACCGCGGATCGTCGGGCAGCAGCGACATCTCCGCCCGCGTTCCGCCGACGCCCTCGACGACGAGGTCGATCTCCGGCTGTGCGTCCAGAAGCGTGTCGAGGAGCCGCGGCCAGTCGGTCATCCCCCGGCCGATCGGCATGAGGAACCGCGAGAGCCCATGCTCCGCCTCGGCGAGCACCGCGTCGCGCAGATGGGTCATGTGGGTGTACGGCGCGACGCGGGCCACGGCCGGTCCGATGAGCTCGCCGCGGACGGGCAGGTTCGCGGGGTCGAGGCAGACGCCGAGCACGTCGGGGCCGACCTCGTCGATCAGGCGCAGGATCTCGAAAGTGGTGATCTCCTCATGCGTCTCGATGTTGAGGCGCACGCCGTACTCGCGGAGCACGGGCGCGAGCAGGAGCAGGAAGTCGCGGGTCGCGGCGAGCTGGTCGTCCCAGTCCACGTCGGTGCGGAAGCGATCGAAGCCGAGCAGCCCCGGGTAGCCCTTGAAGCCGCCGGTGGCTGTCCACGCCTCGGTCCAGCCGTGCTCCGCGCACAAGCGGATCAGCCGTTCCATGCCGGCCAGGTAGCTGCCGTCCCCGAGATCCCGGACGCGCGGAAGCTCCGCGGTCATGTACGGGTTGACTTTGCCGAGCCCGAGCTGGACGAACATCCCGCGGTCCCGGGCCGCTTCGGCGAACGCGCCGATCGCGTCCGGGTCGAGCTCGGGGAAGGCCTCGTCGACCGTACGCACGAGGATGCCCTCGAACCCGAGCCCCGCCACGGCGTCGAGGGCCGCGAGCGGGTCCGCGCCCAGCAGGCAGGAGCCGCCGGAGAACTTGACGTCTGCGCCGATCCTGGTCATCGTGCTGCCTCCGCCCGCAGCCGGCGCAGCTCCCGGCGCTTGCGCTCGTAGCCGGGGTCGGGGATGGGCACGGCCTCGAGGAGCGCGCGCGTGTAGTCGGCACGAGGGCTGTCGTAGATCTCGGCGACGCTGCCCGAGTCGACGACGCGGCCATGATGGAGCACGACGACGCGGCTGCACAGGTACTTCACGACCGCGAGGTCGTGGGAGACGAAGAGCACGGTCAGATCGAGCTGCTTCTGCATGTCCTTGAGCAGGTTGAGAACCTGGGCCTGCACGGAGACGTCGAGCGCGGAGACCGGCTCGTCGCACAGCAGCACACGCGGCCCGACGACCAGCGCGCGCACGATGGCGATGCGTTGTCGCTGGCCGCCGGAGAAGTCTCTCGGATAGCGGCTCAGATGCTCGGCGTCCAGCCCGACCAGGTGGAGCAGGTCGAGGATCCGCTCCATCCGCTCGCGCGCCGAGAAGCCGCCCGTGACGAGCATCGGCTCCTCCAGCAGCTGTCGCACGGTCATCCGCGGGTCGAGGCTCGAGTACGGGTCCTGGAAGACCATCTGCACTTCGCGGCGGTAGCGGTGCAGCTCGCCGCGGCCCGGCCGCGCCGGATCGATGCCGTCGTAGCGGATGCTGCCGGAGTCCTCCCGTTCGAGGCCGATCAGGCAGCGGATGATCGTCGACTTACCCGAGCCGGATTCGCCGACGAGTCCGACGATCTCGCCCTCGGCGATCTCGAAGCTCACGTCGTCCAGCGCCTGGTGCGCGCGGCGGCCGGAGCCGAACCGCTTCGAGAGGCCGTCGACCTGGAACAGCACTCTGCTCATACCGGGGGTCCTTCCATGGCCATGAAGTCCTCGACCGTCTGCAGCCGGGTGTTCGGGTCCGCGTCGAGACGGGGGATCGAGCCGATCAGCCCGCGGGTGTACGAGTGCAGGGGGTTCGCGAACAGCTCGTCGACCGGGCTGTCCTCCACCAGGCGCCCCCGGTACATCACCGCGACGCGGTTCGCCAGGCCGGCGACGATCGCGAGGTCGTGCGTGATGAAGAGCACGGAGAGGCTCATCTCCCGCGACATGGTCTCGATGAGGTCGAGCACCTGCTCCTGGACCCGCACGTCCAGGGCCGTCGTCGGCTCGTCGGCGATGAGCAGGCGCGGCTCGGCGATGAGTGCGGCCGCCATGACGACGCGCTGCCGCATGCCGCCGGAGAACTGGCCGGGATAGGACTTCAGCCGCTCCTTCGCCTTCGGCACGCCGAGCCGGTCGAGCATCTCGGCCGCTCGCCGCAGCGCTTCCCGGCGCGCGACGCCCCGCACGATGAGGGGCTCGGCCACCTGTTGCCCGATGGTGAGGACAGGGTTGAGGGCGGTCATCGGATCCTGGAAGATCATCGAGATCTCGCTCCCGCGGACGCGCTGCATCCGGCGCTCCCCCGCGCCCAGCAGCTCGTTCCCGTCCCATTGAATCGAGCCGCCGTAGACGAGCGAACGGTTCAACTGCAGGATGGCGCGCGCGGTGATCGACTTGCCGGAGCCGGACTCGCCGACCAGCGCGACGCGCTCCCCCGGGCAGATCGACAGGGTGAGCCCTTCGACGACCGTGAGGTCGCCGGCGCCTCCTCCGATGCGCGCGCGCTCGGGCACGCGCACGCTGAGGTTCTGGATGCTGAGCACGGACTCGGTCATCGGGTACTCCTCGAGGCCGGGTCGACGAAGCCGCGTACGGCGTCGCCGACGAGACCGAAGGTGATGGCGGAGATCGTGATGGCGACGCCGGGGAAGAGGGCCACCCACCATGCGGTCGTGATGAACTGCTGCCCCTGGGCGACGAGCGACCCCCAGTCCGGGCTCGGCGGGGGCGCGCCGACGCCGAGGAAGGCGAGGCCCGCCATCATGACGATGGTGCCGGAAATCTCCATGCTCGCCTGCACGTACACCGCGTCCATCGAGTTGGGCAGCACGTGCCGGAGCATGAGCCGCAGCCGCGAGACCCCGAGCACCTGGGCCGCCTCGACGTAGGAGCCGCACATCGTCTCGCGCAGGATGCCCCGCACCAGCCGGGCCGTGCCCGGCCACGAGGCCGCGATCATCGCGATGATGATCGAGGTGAGGGACGGGCCGATCGCGGCGGCCAGGCCGAGGGCGAGCACGAGCGACGGGATGGACATGAAGATGTCGCACACGCGCATGATGGCTTCGTCGGCCCAGCGCGGTAGCAGCGCGGCGACGCTCGCGACGAGGACGCCGGTGACCATCGACAGCACCACGATGCCCACGGCCGCGAGCAGCGTCGTCCCCGCACCGGCGAGGATGCGGGAGAACACGTCGCGGCCGGCGTCGTCGGTTCCGAGCAGGTGACCGGCGCCAGGTGACAGGAGCGCCTTCGCCGGGTCGACCTCGTAAGGCGAGTACGGCGTGACGAACGGGCCGACCGCGGCGAGCAGCAGGAGGAGCGCGACGCAGACGAAAGCGAAGCGGTCGACCAAGGGCGTGCGCCGGCCGAAGACCCGGCGGATCCCACCGCCGATGTTCCGGCCGACCGCGGCCGTGGACAGCTCGATCCCGGTCATCAGGCAGCCCTCAAGTGGTTGGTCCGTACCCGCGGGTCGAGCACCATCTGCAGCAGGTCGACGACCACCGAGGAGACGATGAAGACGAGACCGACGACGAGCACCGCTCCCAGCACGGCGAACGTGTCGTTGTTGACGATGGCCTTGTACATGTAGCTGCCGATCCCTGGGAACGAGAACACCGCCTCCACGAGCACGGAGGCGCTGACCATCCAGCCGAACTGCATGCCGAAGATCGTCAGCGTCGAGCCCAGGGCGGAGCGGAGCGCGTGGCGCACGACCACCCGCCGGCGCGAGGCGCCCTTCGAGATCGCGAAGTCGATGTAGTCGGAGTGCAGTGCGGAGATCATGTTCGACCGCACGTTCCGCGCCAGCGTGGCGATGAACGGCACGCTCAACGCCAGGGCGGGCAGGACGAGATGCGCGAACGAGTCCAGCACGTTCGCGAGGTTGCCGAACAGCAACGAGTCGAGCACGGTGAACCCGGTCACGTCGGGTGGCGCCATCCCCACGCCGTTCGTGCCGGAGAGCGGGAACCAGCCGAAGAGGAACCCGAGCGTCCAGCGGAGCATGATCGCGAGCCAGAAGATCGGCACTCCCCCGGCCAGGACGAGGATGAGACGGGCGGCGACGTCCGCCGGCCGTCCCTGCGAGACCGCCGCGACCACCCCCAGCGGAACCGCCACCAGCACGGTGATCAGCATCCCCGCGAGCACGAGTTGAACCGTGTTGGGGAGCGCCGCGGCCAGATCGCTGGTCACCCCTTGATGCGTGTAGGCGGAGCTGCCCAGGTCACCGGCAGCCGCGCGAGCAAGGTAGTTGCCGTATTGGGCGAACAGGGACTGATCGAGACCCATCGCGTGCCGTACCTGCTCGACCTGCTCGGCCGAGGCGAAGCGGCCCGCAGCCACCCGGGCGGGATCGCCCGGGATCAGCTTGGACATCAGGAACACGATCGTCGCGACGCCCCAGACGGACAGCAGGGCCAAGCCGATCCGCCGGATCACGAAGACGAACATCATCGACCGTCCGGTCACTTCGCCAGCATCAGTTGACTGGCGTCGAAGGTTGGACTCGTGGGCGCATACGGGATCTTCGCCACCTTGCCGTTCCTGGCGCCGTTCACCGTCGGCCAGGCGATGTACAGCGCGGCGTGGTCGTCCACGATCTGCTTCTGCACGCTCACGTAAGCCTTGCAGGCCGCCGCCGGGTCCTTGGCGGTGGAGGCTGCCGCGAGGAGGCTGTCGACCTGCGCGTTGTCGTACCGCGCGCCGTTCGTCTGGCCGATCGCCTTGGAGTTCCAGGTACGGTCCAGGACAGCGCCGGCATCAGGGTACGGTGCGAAATCCCACGCGATCGAGACGTCCGGGGTCGTCGCCGCGGTGGAAATCAGCTGCATGTACTGGGGGAAGGTCGCCGTCTTGACCTTCACCACGAGACCGATCTCGCGAAGGCTG
Source organism: Nonomuraea sp. NPDC059194 (assembly GCF_042754765.1). Taxonomy (NCBI): domain Bacteria; kingdom Bacillati; phylum Actinomycetota; class Actinomycetes; order Streptosporangiales; family Streptosporangiaceae; genus Nonomuraea; species Nonomuraea sp. NPDC059194. Next base: position 13,760 of record NZ_JBHZBH010000073.1, read on the forward strand.
TTCTCCAGGAGTGTCCCGGCGAGCTTGAATTCCGGGACCGCCGGGTCGTAGGCGATCGTCACCGTCGCTCCGGCTGCTCCTGCTTCGCTGAGGAGCTGCTTCGCCTTGGCCACGTCGCGCGTGGGCTTGGGGCCGTCGTAGACGCAGTCCATGCCATGGGGAATGACGCTCTTGGCGATCTCTCCGGAGCCCTGCAGCGCGGTCTTGATGTGGCCCTCGTAGTCGTAGGCGAGCTGGATCGCCTCCCGAACACGGGGGTTGCCCGTGACCTTGCCCTGCGTGTTCATCAGGCCCAGGGTCACGCGCGTCGAGGGCATCGAGTAGCCTTCCAGGCCTGCCTTGCCGTTGAGCTGCTTGACGTCGAGGGCTGCGAGGCCCCACCCGAGGTCGACGTTCCCGGTGAGAAGCTCGTCTCTGAGCAGGCTGCTCTCGTTGATCATGCGGAGCACGACGTTCTGCGGGCGGCGGTTGTCCGTCGCCCAGTACTTGCCGAACCGGGAGAGGTTCACCTCCTGGTTCGCCTTGTATCCGGTCAACGTGTACGGGCCGGACCCCGCGTCATGCGTCGCCAGCCACTGCTGGGCGTGGTCGGCGCCCTCGTTGCTCCGGACGAGCTTGGAGTCGACGATGTAGAGGTAGCTGAGACCTGCGAGGAAGCTCACGCTTGGCTGGGTGAACGAGATGGTGACGTGGGTGTCGTCGACGACCTTCGAGGACGCGTACGAGGGGATGAAGGCGGCGCTCCCCGAGGCGACCTGCTTCGCCCGGTCCAGGGTGTACTTCACGTCCGCGGCCGTGAACTTGTTCCCGGAGTGGAAGACCACGTCGTCGCGGAGCGTGAGGGTCACGGCCGTCGCGTCGGAGTTGAACTCCCAGGAGGTGGCCAGCTTAGGGATCATCTTCGACTCGGCGTCGAATCCGACCAGCCGGTCGTAGACCGGGTTGATGAAGATGTCGTTGTCCGCGTTCGACGACTGCAGCGGATCGAGGGTCTCGAGCGAGGCCTGGCCGGCGGCCACGATGGTTTCTGCCTTCGTTCCGGCACCGCTGTTCGTCGAAGGTGCAGACAGCCCGCACGACGACAGCGCCAATGCCGGCGTGAGGCCGAGGACCGCGAGAAGGGCTCGCTTGGTAGCGCGAGACATGTCGGCTTCCTTTCTCAGATGCGCAGGATGGGTTGTGCGGAGAGATCGGCTATCGACCGGAGGACGTCCGGTCGTGGGGGGAGAGAGCGCCGCGAGACCCACCGGCCGGCGCGAAGCGTGTTGCGTGGCGCGGGCGGGCGGTGACGGCCTGAGCCGCGCCGCGGAGGCCGACCGCCCAGAGGTCAGCCGGACCGGCTGCGTGCAGGCCGTGGTCCGGTACGCCGAGGGCGAGGGTGTCGTCTGTGAACAGGCTGTTCCGGTACGCGACAGTCCGCGCCCGACCCAGGGGGTCCACGGAGTGCTCGCCGAGCGGCGAATTTCGCGACAGCTGGTCGCTGCTCGGTGACGCTCGCCTCGAAGTCGCGCTCGCCCAGCCCGTGCGCGGCGTCGGCGAGCGCTGCGGGCCCGCCCTCGCTCAGGTGGATGTTGTGGCGGGCCGTCGGCGTGAAGACCACGTCGGGGTCGCCGACGGCTTCTGTGCTGCAGCGCATCGCCGCCTGGAGCGGGCTGACGAGGTCCTCGGACGGTCCGGCGACAGGGCAGGAGTCAGCCCGCCGGATCTCCCGGATGACCGCGTTCGCGGTCTCGATGTCGACGAAGCCGCCGTCTCGAAGGCGCCCGTTGCGCAGAGTCGTGTGACTCACGTCGATCCTCTCAACCGCCTATTTGGCATACACAGTCGCAGATACGGTTGTGTTTGTCACGGTATTGAAGACTCTTTCGCTCATCTTGTATACCAAAACGGAAATCGCGCCTCACCCGGCCGCGACAGGCGGGGCTTGATCACGCCTAGAATGGATCGCCAGAGCACGGAGGTTGAGGGTGTCCATTCCAAAGCAAGAACCACTGCCGACAGCCGCGGGGGAACCGGTCGACACACCCGGGCTCTCCCTCGACCAGCTGGCATACGAGTGGGTCCGCGACCGGATCATCGACGGCACGTACAAACCGGGCGCGCGCATCCGAGAGCGCACGGTCGCCGAAGAGCTCGGCATCTCCCGCATCCCCATCCGCGAGGCGTTCCCGCGACTGGAGAGCGAGGGGTTCATCCGCAGCCTGCCCCGGCGCGGCGCCGTGGTCGCCTCGCTGACAGCGCGAGACGTCAACGAGCTCTACGACGTACGCGGCTCGCTCGAGGTGCTCGCCACCCGACTCGCGGCCGAGCAGTGCTCGCTCGGCGCGTCCGCCGAAACTCTCCGGGAGATCCTCGAAGAGGCGGAGACGGCCGTCGCCGCCAACGACGGCGCGCTGCTGTCAGCCACCAACTCGCGCTTCCACGCCGAGATCCTGACGCTCTCCGACAATCAGCTACTGCAAGACCTCATGGCGCCGATCCTCGGGCGGGTGAACCGGCTCTTCTACATCGTGCCCGAAAGCAACCAGGTCAACTTTCACCACGAGCACGCCGAGCTCTACCGGGCGATCTCGTCCGGCCAGGCGGATCTGGCCGCCGCCCTGGCCTTCGCACACGTGGAGCACAGCCGGCGCGACACCCTCCCGATCGTGCAGTCACTTCTCGACGAAGCCCAGACACCCCAGGCAACGGGCGCCCGTCTCATGGTCAGGCGCACACCATAGGTTCACGTGATCCACAAGCTCGACGACAGCGGCGATTCACCGACAGCGGGCGCAGTCCATCAGCACGTTCATGATGTGGGGACGGGCCTCCGAGGACACCGGAGATCCAGATTGGTTCCTCCGTCTTTGTGCCGGTGCAGTCACCTCGGGGATGCTCCGGTACGGCACGGCCGAGCTGGGGTACGCCCGCAGGTTGCTCGCCACGCCCGATGCCCGGCAACGGATCTGGACGCACTGGGCCGACGCCGTCGGTGGCCGGGTCGGGTGCGTTGTGGCCGCCGGATGCGGCGCGCAGTTCGACGCAGCAGTGGCCCGGGCGGGGGGCCAGGACCGCGCGGATACCGTGTTCAGGAGGCGGGGGCATCGCCCGTCCCCAGGCCGGACTCGCGAGCCAGGACGATGGCCTGGGCACGTGGCGTCCTGGCGGGCGCGGGCTGAGGTCGAGTCGCCGTCGCATCTGCAGCGCCGTGCGCGCAGTTCGCAGGCGTCCGCGGTGACGTTGCCGGCCGCGCTGTTGGTGGAGCGGGAGCGGGAGGTCACCGATGCGCTGGCGGATCTGCTGATCGCCACGGTGCGCCGGATACCTCTCATTGTGTGAGTCCTTCCTGTGTGGGTGTGCCCCTTCACGGTGCTCGCGGCGGCATTTGTCACGTGGGTGTGGTGCGGCCCCGCCGCCCGGTGGGCGGAGGGGCCGTGACCTGCTGGGAAGCGATCTATCCGAGCACCGGGTAGTTCGCGCGGAACACGTTGTGCGGGTCACGGGCCCGCTTGATCTCCCGCAGCCGCGCGAGCGTGCTGCCGGAGAAGGACTGCGCCGCCGTGTCACCGGGGGACAGCAGGGTGTATGGCTTGCGGCCGCTGATGTAGGCCTTCAGGTCGGCCACGACCTCGGCCTGCTTGGCGCGCGTCGCGTCGGCTGTGTGCGGCAGGCCGAGACCCAGCAGGCCGAGCAGGTACGGCTCAGCCACCGCGCCGCTCGCACCGGCCCCGCCGCCCGGCCCGGCGAGCGCCCCGCCCAGGTGCCTGATCTGCACGTTGATGAGCGGTTCGACCGGCTTGGCCAGCAGGAGCTCCACCGCGTCCGCGTCCAGGCCGGTGAGCAGCTCCGCACGAGCGATGGAGGGGGCCGGATCGGTGGGCTCGGCGGCGATGTCACCCAGGTCGGCAACCGGGACGACGCCGCGGCTGTCGGAGATCGCGCCCTCGATCTTGTCGATGCGCGCCAGCAGGTCCTCCCCCTGAGCCGCCTCACCCAGGTAGGCCAGGTCCAGCGTCACCATCGGCGGCGCGCCGGGTGGCTGGAGCCGGTTGATCCAGACACTGAGTTCACGCGGCGCCTCGGCGGTGATCTCCAGGAACGCGTCGTACACCTGCCTGGTGCGGTGCTCCGGCCAGATCACCCGCCCGCCGTACAGGACTGGCGCGGGATACAGCTCGAGTTCGAGGGCGGTCACCATCGCGAAGTCCCCGCCACCGCCGCGCAGCGCCCAGAACAGCTCGGGATCGGACTCGGCGGTCACCCGGCCCGGCTCGCCGTCGGCGTCCACGATGTCGATGGCCCGCACGCTGTCGGAGGCGAAGCCGTACTTGCGGCTGAACCAGCCGACCCCGCCGCCCAGGGTGTAGCCGGTCACGCTGACCCCCGGCGCGCTGCCGGACAGGCCAGTCAGACCCAGCGGACCGGCCGCCGCCAGTACCTGCCCCCACTTCGCGCCCGCGCCCACCCGGACCACGCGCTCCTGCGCGCGTATCTCCACCTCGTTCAGCGCTCCGGTACGCAACAGGATCAGGCCTTCCACATCACCCGAGGCGCCATGCCCGCTCGGCTGCGCGGTCACCGTCAAACCCGCCCGCCGCGCGTAACGCACCAGCGCCGCCACGTCATCGGCATCCGCGGCCTCCGCCACGGCCGCCACCGGCTGCCTGACGGTCAGATTCCACGCGGTGGCCGCCTGGTCAAAACCGTCGTCATCGGCCAGGAGCACGCGCCCCTTGAGGACACCGCGCAGATCGTTGATCGTCATCGTCGTCTCCCCTTTTTTTCGAGTTCTCAGAAATGTGAAGGAATACCGTGCACCCATTCGGGGCGTGCAGACGTCAGGCGGGCTGCGCGGTGGGTGCTGGGGCAGTGGCCTTGCGGGCCTTGCTGGTCTCGCGGAGGATCAGCAACCCCGTGACCGCGATCAGCGCCGAGGTCAGGCCGTGGATGCCGAACGCGGCGGCAGTGGAGCCGTGGTGGGCCAGGACGTTGACCATGTCGCCGAACGGGGCGACGGCCACCATCAGCAGGGCCCAGCCCAATGCGCGGCGGTGGCCCGTCACCAGCAGGGCGCCCATGGCCAGGCCCATCGCGATTTCGCGGCTGCCCTTCACGATAGGGAAGCCGCTGTCGCCAGAGGGCCAGTTCGGCAGGCCCGGGAAGGACGTCTCGAGGGGCAGGACGAAGGACAACCCGAGGTAGAGGGTGAACAGGACGACGGCGGTGGCCAGGACGGTGTTGAGCTTCTTCAGCGACATGGTTGTTCTCCTTTGATGTTCAGACTGGGCAGGGTTCAGCCGCGGACACGGCGGATGTGGCGGGCGTAGCGGGGGCGGCCAATCACATGCCAGATGACGCGGACCGGGGCGGGCAGGCCGCTGAGGACGGTGGCGCGCTCGGCCGGGTTCGCGTCTTCCAGGACGGCGCCGAAGAGCGTGAGCAGGATGGGCTTGGGGGTGTTGTGCACCATGTGGTCGCCCAGGGAGGCCCACTCCTGCTCGGTGATGTGCTTGGCCGCGAGCGGGAGGAGGGTGGCCTCCTCGTCGTCAAGGTGTTCCAGCAGGACCGCGCGGTGCTCGGAGAGGGCGGCCACCAGGGTGTCGCGTTCGTCGGCGCCCGCGGTGGCCTCCCAGGCGGGGACCGCGGCGTCCAGCCTGCTCAGGGTGGCCGCGATGCGCTGGTGCTGGGCCTGTATGCGCAGGACGATGTCGGCCTCCAGGTCCACCCGGGACAGCAGCGGCGGCCACAGCAGCTCGTCCTCGCCCTCGTGATGGTTGTGCAGGCCCAGCCGGTAGAC